>NZ_JBEORG010000015.1:0-154397 GCF_040302145.1 Spirillospora sp. NPDC127506
CCCGCACACGCCCGTCACAGGCACGACAGACCGCAACAAAGGAGCGAGGATCGCCTGCGTCGCTAACGGGGGTTCCAGGGGGTCGCCCCCCTGGGAATCACGGCCCTATGGGCCACAGGTGCACTGGGACGTTGTCGCGTGTTCGTTCTGCGTATGAGCGGGTCATCATGCGGAGGGCGTCGTGGCGCGGGGTGCCGTAGGACTCCTCTATGGCGTCGACGGTGGCGATCTGCCAGGCGGCGCCGGTCTGGCCGGTGACGCAGCGGCGTTCGATGATGCCGAGGAGGCGGTCGCGGCGGGCCGGGTCGACGCCCCAGCGGTCGAGGCCCTCGTGGGCGAGGGGCAGGAGTTTGCGGAGGACGAGTTCCGCGGCGGGGACTTCGCCCATGCCGGGCCAGTAGAGGGTGGCGTCGAGGCCGTCGCGGGCGGCGCGGTGGAGGTTCTCTTCGGCGGTGGCGAACGACATGCGGGTCCAGACGGGCCGGTCGGCCTCGGCGAGCATGCGGACGACGCCGTAGTAGAAGGCGCCGTTGGCGACGACGTCGGCGGCGGTCGGCCCGGCGGGCAGCACGCGGTTCTCGACGCGCAGGTGGGGGCGGCCCTTCACGACGGCGTAGATGGGGCGGTTCCAGCGGTAGATGGTCCCGTTGTGGAGGGTGAGTTCGCCGAGTTCGGGGATGCGGCCGGCGTCGAGGACCTCGCGGGGCTCCTCGTCGTCGCAGAGCGGCAGCAGTGATGGGAAGTAGCGGGTGTTCTCCTCGAACAGGTCGAACACGGACGTGATCCAGCGTTCGCCGAACCAGACGCGGGGGCGGACGCCCTGCGTCTTCAGCTCGTCGGGACGGGTGTCGGTGGCCTGTTCGAACAGGGTGATCCGGGTCTCGTGCCAGAGCCGGTGCCCGAACAGGAACGGCGAGTTGGCGCCGACGGCGACCTGGGCGCCCGCGATGGCCTGGGCGGCGTTCCAGTAGGCGCCGAACTGGTCGGGGCTGACCTGGAGGTGGAACTGGACGCTCGTGCAGGCGGCCTCGGGGATGATCGTGTCGGCGTGCATGCGCAGCGGCTCGGGTCCGTCGATGTCGATGCGCATCTCCTCGCCGCGCGCGGCGAAGATCTGGTCGTTCAGCATCTTGTAGCGGGCGTTGGACGAGAGGGTCTCCTCGCCGATGTCGGAGCGCCGCAGCGTCGGCAGGATGCCGATCATGACGAGGCCGCCGCCGACCTCGCGGGCGCGGCCGTCGGCGTGCTCCAGATGGTCGCGGACCTCCGTCTCCAGTTCGCCGGTGCTCTCCCCGCCGAGTTCGCGGGGCGGAATGTTGATCTCCAGGTTGAACTGGCCGAGCTCCGTTGCCCAGGCCGGGTCGGCGATCGCTTTGAGGACATCCGCATTGCGCATTAGCGGATCGCCGATCGCGTCGATCAGATTGAGTTCGATCTCCAGCCCGATGTGGGGGCGCTCGAAATCGAACTGGGATTCGCCCAGCATGCGGGCCAGCACGTCAAGGCACCTGCGTACCTTCTCGCGATACCGCCGCCGGTCCTCGCCACTGATGGTGACCGAAGCCACGTCCCTGCCCATGTGTCCGTCCCTGTGCTTCGGAGGAACCGTCATAAAACGGGATGTCCCGGTGAGGGAAGGTGAAAACCCGACATCGGTTTTCGGGCTCCCCGGGAGTGAGCGACGGATAACGTGTGCCCGGGAGGGAGCATGCGCATGCGCCCCCGGTCCATCCGGGCCAGGGACACGCTCGCCGCCGCCGTGATCGCGGCGCTCGTCTTCGGCGTCACGGCGGCCGGTGCCGACGTCGGCTTGCGCGCGGAGGTCGAGGCCGATCACCTCCGGCAGACCCAGGTCGACGCCCGCCGGGTGAGCGGCGCCGTCCGCGACGGGTCGCTGGAGGGCACGATCCCGGACGACACCCGCGGCCGCATCCTGATCCAGGTCGTCGAACCGGGCGGCCGTGTGGCGAACGCCACGGCCGCCGCCACGGGACGTCCGCCGGTGAGCAGACTATGGCCGTCGAGCAACCTGCGCGTCCGCGACTTCACCGAGTGCCACGGCTCCTGGCCGGGCCGCGACTGCTATGTCGTCGAGGCCATCCGGGTCAGCACCGCGGCCGACTCCGTCGTGGTGTACGCGTCGGAGCGGCTGCCGTCCTATCTGGTGAACGGGTTGCTGGAGGGGGTGCTCGCGGCCGGCGTCCTGCTGCTCGCCGGGACCGCCGCGTGGGTCACCTGGCGGGTCGTCGGCCGCACCCTCGGCCCGGTCGAGGCGATCCGCGCGCAACTGGCCGAGATCAGCGCCACCGACCTGAGCCGCCGCGTCCCCGAGCCGCCCGGCCAGGACGAGATCGCGCAGCTCGCCCGCACCGCGAACGCGACGCTCGACCGGCTGGAACGGGCGGTGGGGCGGCAGCGGCAGTTCGCCTCGGACGCCTCGCACGAGCTGCGCAGCCCGCTCGCCGGCCTGCGCGCGAACCTGGAGGACGCCGCCGCGCACCCCGAGGACAACGACCTCCGGGAGGTCGTCCGGTCGGCGCTGCGCGACACCGACAGGCTGGAGTCGATCGTCACCGACCTGCTGCTGCTCGCCCGCATCGGCACCGGCGGGACGGCGGTGCATGAGCCGATCGACCTGGCCGAGCTGGCCGGCGCGGAGGTCCGCCGCCGCGCGGGCGCCGTGCGGATCGTCACGGAGCTGGCGCCGGAGGTGCCGGTCCGCGGGGTGCGGATGCAGCTCGTCCGGCTGCTCGGCAACCTGCTGGACAACGCCGAGCGCTACGCCGGCTCCACCGTCACGGTGGGGGCGGCCCGGCTGGACGGCCAGGCGCTGCTCACCGTCGCCGACGACGGCCCCGGCATCCCGTCCGCCGACCGGGAGCGCGTCTTCGAGCGGTTCACCCGCCTCGACACCGCCCGCAGCCGGGACGCCGGCGGCACCGGCCTCGGCCTCGCCATCGCCCGCGAGATCGCGCGGGCCCACGGCGGGACGCTCCGGGTCGAGGACGCCCCGTCCGGCGCCCGGTTCGTCCTCCGCCTCCCGCTGGCCCGCGCGAAACCGGACGACCGCGCCTGAAGACGCGGAAGGGCCGCCCGGTTTCGGGCGGCCCTTCTTGGCGAAGACTTTGCGCGGTCGCTCAGGCGCGGACGGCCTGGATCTCCAGCTGGATGTCGACCTTGTCGCTGAGCAGGGCCTTCTCGCCCTTCAGCGGGACGTTGAACTCGACGCCCCAGTCCTTGCGGTTGATGGTGGTGGCGGCGGAGAACCCGGCGCGCGTCCCACCCCAGGGGTCCTCGCCGACACCGTTGAACTCGACCGTGAGCGTGATCGGACGGGTGACGTCCTTGATCGTCAGCTCGCCGTCCAGGAGGTACTCGCCGTCCTCGACGCGCACGCCCTTGGTGGCGAAGGTCATGGTCGGGTACTTCTCGGCGTCGAGGACGTCGGAGGTGCGCACGTGCGCGTCCCGCTCGGGGTTGCGGGTGTCGATCGATGCGACCTGGATCTCGGCCGTCGCGGTCGACTCCGCCAGCTCCTCGGCGATCTGCACGGCCCCGGTGAACTCGGTGAACGTGCCGCGCACCTTGGTCATCAGGTGCCGGATCACGAAGGCGACCTCGGAGTGGTTCGGGTCGATGTTCCAGGTTCCGGCGGTCAGCTCGGGGGCGACGGCGGCGATGCTCATGGATGACTCCCGCTATAGTTGCTTGAAACTTCAACGACCTGTCGTAGGTTAGTTGAGGGTTCAAACACTTGTCAATCCCGGATTGTTCCGCGGGCGCCGGAACGGTTTCCCGGCGGGGCGCGCCGGGCCGCCGGCTCAGCCGGAGCCGCGCCGGAAGGCCGTCCGGTAGGCCGCCGGGCGCCGCCCGGTGTGCCGGGCGAAGAGCGCGGCGAAGGTGCCCGGGTCCCGGTAGCCGACCGCGGCGGCGACGGCGGCGACCGTCCGGTCCGTGGTCTCCAGCAGGTGGCGGGCGCGGCGGACGCGCGACGCCTGCAGGTGCTCCAGCGGGCTCCGGCCGGTCTCCGCGGCGAACCGCCGCAGCAGCGTACGGGTGCTGACGCCGAACTCCGCCGCCAGGGCGGCCAGGTCGTACCGGGCGCCGAGGTTCTGGTCGAGCCGCCGCATCACCCTGCGGGAGAACGCGTCTCCGGGCTGCGGGAGGAGCCGCGGGTCGACGTAGGGGGCCTGGGACGACCTCGCGTCGTCCACGAGCGCGACGCGCGCGGTCGTCCGGGCCACGCCGGGGCCGCTGTGCCGGCGGATCAGCTCCAGCGCGAAGTCGTACATGGCGCTGAACGCCGCCGTGGTCGTCACCCCCCGGTCGGTGACGACGAGGGACTCGGCCCGGACGTCGGCCTCCGGGCAGCGCCGGGCCAGCTCGTCCGCGAGGAGCCAGGCCGTCGTTGCGCGGCGGCGGGCGAGCAGGCCGGCCTCGGCGAGCAGGAACGCGCCGACGCAGATCGAGACGACGGCGCCGCCCGCGGCCGCGTGCGCGCGGATCGCCGCGATCTCGGGGCCGAGGGGCGCCAGCTCCGCGTCCACGTCGGCGCCCGGCACGAGCGCGAACCCCGGCACGACCAGCACGTCGACCTCGCGCAGCGGGGCGGCGGCCAGCACCGCGCCGCCGGACGCGGCGACCCGGCGGCGGGGCGAGAGGACCGCCGCCTCGTACCCGTCGTGCTCCGGCCCGGCGACGTGCGCCGCCATCGTCAGCAGGTCGGGGACGCCGAACACCTCGGACGCGAAGCAGCCCGGATAGGCCAGGACACCGACCCGCAGGGCGCTCATGTGGCGAGATTACCCCTGAACATGGCGATCTGGCCTATCCCGACGTGCGCGCCCGCGGCCGATGCTGGCGCTCATGAGCACCGACGACCCGATCACCGACTTCTCCCGCCGGCTCGTGGACGTGGACGGCGTGCGGAAGGCGGTCTACACCGCGGGCTCCGGCCCCGCCGTCGTGCTGATGCCGGAGATGCCCGGCATCAGCCCCGACGTCCTCCGCCTGGCGCGCTGGGTGCGCGACGCGGGCTTCACCGTCCTCGTCCCCTCGCTCTTCGGGAGGGACGGGGCGTATCCCACGGCGGAGGACGGCGAGCGGGTCGTCCGCCGCGCGTGCGTCAGCGCCGAGTTCCGGGCGTTCGCCGGGGGCGGCACCAGCCCCGTCACCGCGTGGCTGCGCGGGCTCGCCCGCCAGGCCCACGCCGAGTGCGGCGGCCCGGGGGTCGGCGCGATCGGGCTGTGCTTCACCGGCAACTTCGCGCTCGCCATGACGCTCGAACCGGCCGTCATCGCGCCGGTCGTGAACCACCCGTCGCTGCCGCTGGACGACCCCGCCGCGCTCGAACTCGGCGACGCCGACGCGCGCGCGATCCGGGACCGCGTGGCGCGCGACGGGCTGACGGTCCTCGCCTACCGCTTCGACGGCGACCGCTGGTGCACCGGGCAGCGCTTCGCCGCCTACCGGGACCTCCTCGGCGACGCGTTCGACGGCCGCGTCCTGCCTGGCGGCGCCGCCAACGCCGACCCGCCGCCGTTCTTCCGCGACGTGGTCGGGACCCCGCACAGCGTCGTCACCGCCCACCTCGTCGACGAGGACGGGCACCCCACGCTGCGGGCCAGGGACGAGATCCTCGCCTTCCTGACCGACCGCCTGCGCGGGGGTAGCGCACAGCGGTGACTTGTATTTACACAGTCAATCTTGTAAAAAAAGAGGCGACCATCCCCACCCTGAGAAGACGAGTGGTGCAAATGCCCCATGGAGTCGAGGTCGCCCTCGCCTGCGTCCTCCTCATCGCCGCGTCCGTGTGGGTCGGCGGGTTCGTCGCCATCGCCGTGGTCGCCCGCGTCACCGTCCGGACCCTCGACCCGTCCGCCCGCGTCGCGTTCTTCCGCGCGCTGGGCCGCAGCTACCTGATCGTCGGGACCACCGCGCTGGCGCTGGCCCTCGGCAGCGGCGCGGCCCTGGCCGCCGGCCGGCCCTGGGACGGCACGCTCACCGCGACCGCCGTGCTGGCCGCCGCCCTCGTCGCCGCGCTCGCCTTCGGCGTCCTGCAGGCGCGCCGCATGACCCGGCTCCGCCGCGACGCCCTGGCCCGCCCCGGCGACGCGCCGCTCGCGGCCCGCGTGCGGCGCGGAGCGCGCAGCGCCGGCCTGCTGCGCGCCTCGATCGGCCTCCTCAGCCTCGCCGTGCTCGTCCTGGGGACGATCCAGGCCGCCTGACCGCCGCCGCGCCGGTCAGCCGGACCGGGCGGCGAGACGGGCCTCCTCCTCGGCCTTCATGCGGGCCTGGCGGAGGACGCGTTCGGGGACCACCTCTTCCCGCGGGGCGGCCGGGGTGAACTCGTAGCGGTCGACGCCCAGGCCGCGAAGGACCGCCTGCTCCACCGGGGACGGGTCCGGCCGGTCGAATCTCATCGGCTCCGCCAGGGTCACCGGGGGGTTGGTGATGAAGCGCGGCAGGCGGAGCAGGTTCTGGGCCTTGGCGTGCAGGATGTACGGGTGCAGCAGGTAGACGTCCCCGGTGCGGCCGGTGGCCTCCACGAAGTCGGAGCACTGGCCGACCAGGTCGGGGTACGGGAACTCGTCGGGCAGGACGCCTTCCGGGTGCTCGGCGAGGAAGCGGGCGACGGGCCCGACCGAGTCGGCGGCGACGAACGTCGCCCCGCCCTGGTGGCGGACGTCCGACCAGAGGACGAGCGTGAGCAGGCCCTGCTCGGGCGAGTCGAGGAAGTGCCGGAAGAAGTCGCCGTCCTTGTGCCATTCGGGCGACTGGGCCGTCGGCGGCGACCAGGGCAGCTCCGACCCCTTCGACAGGTTGACCACGAAGCCGTCGCCCCAGTTGTACGGCTGCTCGATCCGGTCTTCGCCGCCCACGAGGTCGCAGACGGCGTCCCACGCCTTGGGCGCGAACTCCTTGATGTCCACTTCCCGATGGACGGGCAAATGGATCGCGGGCTCCGCCCAGGTCGACCTGTCGTCAGGGTCGTACCCGAGCCGGGTCCAGATGGTTCCGGTGTACTCTTCGGCGGCCTCCGGGGTGAAGCAGTCCCTGATGACGACGAATCCCCGGTCGAGGAAATGCTCTACCTGGTCTTCGCTGAGAATCCGATAGCCAGAGCCCATGATCCGGATGCTAACCCGGCGTCCCGGCGGCGTCGATCAGGTGGCGGCCCGGGTTTTGAGGGGGTGGGCGCTGCCGTCCAGCAGCGTCCGGGCGACCAGGGCCGGGTCGTCGGCCATGGGGACGTGGCCGCAGCCCTCCAGCCAGACGAACCGGGCGTTCGGCAGCCGGCGCTGCGCGCGGATGGCCTGGCTGCGCAGGAGCAGGCGGTCCTTCGTACCCCAGGCGATCGTGACGGGGACGTCCGCGCACGAGCCGAGGAAGCGGGTGGTGCGGCCCGCGCGCAGGGTCGGCTCGAAGCCGGGCGCCTCGCGCATCGCGCGGGCGTCGCCGGTGAGGGCCTCCAGGTCCATCAGGTCGGGGCGCCCGTAGATCATGCCGAACATCGCGGCGCGGCGGCGCGGGGACCGGGCCAGGCGGGTCAGGACGCCGTCGGGCACGCGGGCGCCGAGGCGGGACGCGCGCAGGACGGACGCGGCGTACCGCAGCTCGGCCGCGTTGAAGAAGCCGGCCGGGGACAGCCCGGTCGCGGAGCTGGCGAGGCCGCGGTCGGCGGCTTCGAGGGCGAACAGGCCGCCCAGCGAGTTGCCCGCGATGTGCGGCCTGTCCAGGCCGAGCTCGGCGAACGAGTCGGCGAGGACGGAGATGACGGTGTCGATCGTGTAGGGGGTGCCGGGCGGGAGCGGCGGGGAGTCGCCGAAACCGGGGAGGTCGACCGCGATCACGTCGCGTTCCTCGGCGAGCAGGTCCATGACGGGCGCCCAGCCCTGGCGGCGGTGCCCGATGCCGTGCAGCAGGACGAGGGGCGGGCCTTCGCCCCGGCGATCGAAGACGATGTCCACGGCCGAAGAGTAGGCCGGAAGTTACTTAGCGGTCACTAGTGATGCTCGTCACTGCGCGCATTCGGCGGGGCGGCGGTGCTCCAGGGCGGCGCGCAGCTGGGCGCGGCCCCGGTGGATGCGGGAGCGGACGGTCCCGAGCTTCACGTTGAGGGACGCGGCGATCTCCTCGTAGGAGAGCCCCTCGATGTCGCACAGGACGACGGCGGCGCGGTACTCGGGAGCGAGCGCGTCCAGCGCCCGCTGGATGTCGGCGTCCAGGTGCCGGTCGTCGTACGCCTGCGCGGGCGTCGGCTCGCGGCCCTGCAGGCGCTCGGCGGCCTCGTCGCCGAGGGAGTCGAACCGGATGCGCTGCTTGCGGCGGGCCCGGTCGAGGAACAGGTTCGTGGTGATCCGGTGCAGCCAGCCCTCGAACGTGCCGGGGCTGTAGGAGGACAGCGAGCGGAAGACCCGGATGAAGACGTCCTGCGTCAGGTCCTCGGCGTCGTGCCGGTTGCCGGTCAGCCGGTACGCCAGCCGGAACACCCTCGTGGAGTGCTCGCTGACGATCTCCTCCCACGTCGGCGGGGTCCACGCCATCGCGCCTGCGCTCACCACTACCCCCGTCTGATACTGAATCGTTACGGCCAAGCATGCCGGTACCCAGATAAGAGCCGTGTAAGGACCCCGTGAGTGGCCGGATGAGGCGATGTGGGGTGTGACTCATCTCATTAGACGGAATGCCAATAGGCATTGAGTTCGTCCGCCGTGCGCGAGCAGGATCGGTACCGTCCCACCCCGACCACCGCGAGGACGTGGCATGGCGCGAAGCTACAACCTGGCCGACCTGATCGAGATCCTGGCCGAGGCCGGGCCGGACCGTCCCGCCCTGGTCGCGGGGGACGAGCGGCGGACGTACCGGCAGCTCAGCGAGCGGGCGAGCCGGGTCGGGCACCATCTGGCGGCGGCCGGGGTGCGGCCCGGCGAGCACGTCGCGATCCTGTCCTACAACCGGGCCGAGTGGATCGAGGCGATGCTCGGCGCGTTCAAGATCCGCGCCGTGCCGATCCCGGTGAACTTCCGCTACGTCGCCGCCGAACTGCGGCACGTCCTCGCCGACTCCGACTCCGTCGCGCTGATCGGCGAGCGTTCGCTGCTGGCGAAGGTGCAGGAGATCCGCGGCGATCTGCCGAAGCTGCGGCACGTCGTCGTCCTGGAGGACGGGGCGCCCTCCGGCGGCCCGGAGGGTGAGATCCCCGGCGCGGTCGAGTACGAGAAGGCGCTCGCGGCGGCCGGCCCGGGCGACGACTTCCCGGCACGGTCCAGCGACGACCGCTACATCATGTACACCGGCGGCACGACCGGGTACCCGAAGGGCGTCGAGTGGCGCTGCGAGGACATCTTCTTCGGCGCGCTCGGCGGCGGGAACATCCTCGGCGACCCGGTCGGCAGCCCCGAGGAGCTGGCCGCCAACGCGAGCCAGCCGGAGGCGGCCGTCCTCGACTGCGCGCCCGTCATGCACGGCGCAGGCCAGTGGGTCGCGCTCATGAGCCTGTTCGGCGGCGCCAAGGTCGTCCTCTACACCGACCGCGCGTTCGATGCCGACAAGGCGCTGCGGCTGCTCGCCGAGGAGCAGGCGAACGTGCTGATGCTGGTCGGGGACGCGATGGCGCGGCCGGTCGCGAAGGCGCTGGCTAACGGCGGCTACGACACCTCCCCGCTGCTCGCGATCGCGTCGGGCGGGGCGCCGCTCACCGAGGGCGCCAAGCAGGCGCTCCAGGAGCACCTTCCGAACATCATGTTCCTCGACAACTACGGGGCCTCCGAGACCGGCACGTGCGGGCCGTCCGTCGGCGCCGAGGAGGGCACGGCCCGGTTCATGATGAAGCCGGGAATCACCGTCCTGGACGACGACCTGAACGTGGTGAAGCCCGGGGAGGTCGGCAGGCTGGCCCGCAGCGGGCACATCCCGCTCGGCTACTACAACGACCCCGAGAAGACAGCGTCCACGTTCTTCACCGATGCGGACGGCACCCGCTGGTCCATCCCCGGGGACTTCGCGAGCCTGGAGGAGGACGGCACGATCACCCTCCTCGGCCGCGGCTCCCTCGTGATCAACACGGGCGGGGAGAAGGTCTACCCCGAGGAGGTCGAGGTCGCGCTGAAGGACCACCCCGACGTGTACGACGCGGTCGTCGTCGGCCTTCCGGACGAGCGGTTCGGGCAGCGCGTCGCCGCCGTCGTCGCGCCCCGCCCCGGCGCGTCCGTCACGCTGGAGCAGCTCACCGAGTACTGCCGCGGCCGCCTCGCCGGATACAAACTGCCCCGGCAGATCACGCTGGTGGACGAGGTGCGGCGCACGGCCGTCGGCAAGTCCGACTACCAGTGGGCGCACAGCGTGTTCGCATAGCGGCCGCCGGCGGACCCGGCGCGGCCGGGTAAATGCGCCGCGCGCGCTTATACCACGGCTGCGCCCGCATTTCCCGCCGCCGAGCGGTCAAAAATCAATTGATGCCGAAGGGGCGTGTCTTGGGCGCGTTCCGGCGAATATCCCCGGCATGAATGGGGATCGGTTGATACCGCTCGCGCGACGGTATCGCCTGCTCTCTGTGGTCGGCAGGGGCGGCATGGGCACCGTCTGGCGGGCGTACGACGAGATGCTCGACCGCGACGTCGCGGTCAAGGAGGTCCATCTGCCGCCGCGCATCACCCAGAGCGAGCGCCGGGTGATGTGCCGGCGGCTGCTCGCGGAGGCGCGCGCCACCGCCGCGCTGCGGCATCCCGGCGTGGTCGCCGTGCACGACCTGATCATCGAGAACGGCCGGCCCTGGATCGTCATGGAGTTCCTGGAGTCGTCGTCGCTGAACCGCCTCGTCACCGAGAACGGGCCGCTCGGCGTGCGGCGGACGGCGGAGATCGGCGCGGCGGTCCTCTCGGTGCTCCGCGCGTCGCACGCGGCGGGCATCCTGCACCGCGACGTCAAGCCCAGCAACGTGCTGATCTGCGACGACGGGCGCGTCCTGCTGAGCGACTTCGGGCTCGCCGTGCACATGAGCAACGGCCAGGAACTGGCCGACACGATGCCCGCCGGCATCGAGGGGTCGCCCGCCTACCTGCCGCCGGAGCGGATCGACGGGCAGCCGAGCGTGGAGGCGTCCGACCTGTGGTCGCTCGGCGCGACGCTCTACATGGCGGTCGAGGGCTTCTCCCCGTTCCTGCGCTGCCACGCGCTCGCGTCCATGATGGCCGTGCTGCTCGGCGACTACGCGCGGCCGGTGCGCGCGGGCCCGCTGACCCCCGTCATCGAGGGGCTGCTGCGCCGGCGGCCGGAGGACCGGCTGACGGCCGAGGCCACCGCCGACCTCCTGCGGGACGTCATCGGCTCCCTCCCGGAACCGGGCATCACGCGGGCGACGGTCCCGAAGCAGGTGCGGGTCCCGGCCGCGCGCCGCGCACTCCGCGGCCCCCGCGTCCCGTGGACGCTGCGCAGCGGCCCCGGCGGTGCGCCGCCGCGCGGTTCGCGGCGTCCCCGCAGGCCGCCGCGGGACCGGCGGGTCCGGCCGCGCGCGCTCGTCAGCGTCGCCGCGCTCGCCGTGGCCGCGGCGGGCGCCGGCACGTGGGCGAGCCGGCCCGGCTGGACGTCGATCGGCCGGAGCGACGCGCTCGCGCTGCGCCCGGCGGCGGGCGTGACGGCCAAGACGTCGAAGTACCGCGAGGCGGGCGCCTACTCGGTGCGCGTGCCGGCGGGCTGGCAGGCCGAGCGGCGGGGTTCGGTCATGACCTGGAAGGACGCGTCGTCCGGGCGGGGCCTGCGCATCGCCCCGGCCACCGGTGACGCGCTGGCCGGGCTGCGCGCCGAGGAGCGCCGCGCGGTCGCGGAGCACCGCTATCCGGACTACCGCCGCCTGCGGCTGGAGCCCGCCCCAGAGGTCGTCGCGGGCGCCGCCGAATGGGAGTTCACCTGGCGGGACGACCGGCACGCCGGCGGCGAGGACGGCGTCAGGCACGTCCTGTGCAGCAGAGCGGCCGGGTACGAGTTCTGCTTCTACGCGTCCGACCCGGACTGGACGCCGGGCCAGCGCCTCTACGACAAGGTCCTGAAATCCTTCCGGCCGGAGAAGGGCGACTGAGGACGACCGGCGTGAGGGGCGTCAGGTGGTCTGCTGGAGGCGGAGGAGGAATTCGGCGTTGGAGGAGGTGCCCTTCATCTTCTCCAGAAGCTGCTCGACGGCCTGCTGCTTCTCCAGCCCCTGGAGGGCGCGGCGCAGGCGCCAGGAGAGCGCGAGCTCCTCGGCGGACATGAGCAGCTCCTCGCGGCGGGTGCCGGACGCCTCGATGTCGACGGCGGGGAACACGCGGCGGTCGGCGAGGCCCCGGTCGAGCTTCAGCTCCATGTTTCCGGTGCCCTTGTACTCCTCGAAGAAGACGTCGTCCATGCGGGAGCCGGTCTCCACGAGGGCGGTGGCGAGGATGGTGAGCGAGCCGCCGTTCTCGATGTTGCGGGCGGCGCCGAAGAACTTCTTCGGCGGGTAGATCGCGGTCGTCGCGACGCCGCCGGCGAGGATGCGGCTGCTGGACGGCGCCGCGAGGTTGTAGGCGCGGCCGAGCCGGGTGATCGAGTCGAGCAGCATGACCACGTCGTGGCCCTGCTCGACGAGCCGCTTGGCGCGCTCCACGGTGAGCTCGGCGAGCGCGGTGTGGTCCTGCGCGGGGCGGTCGAACGTCGAGTGGACGACCTCGCCGCGCACGGACCGCTGCAGGTCGGTGACCTCCTCCGGCCGCTCGTCGATGAGCACGACCATGAGGTGGACCTCGGGGTTGCTCTGCGCGATCGCGTTCGCGAGGGCCTGCAGGACCATCGTCTTGCCGACCTTGGGCGGCGACACGATGAGCCCGCGCTGCCCCTTGCCGATCGGCGCGACCAGGTCGATGACGCGGGTCGCGAGGGGACCGGTGTCGAGGCGGAGCCGCTCGTGCGGGAACAGCGGGGTCAGCTTGGCGAACTCGGGGCGGTGCGCCGCCTCCGCCGCCGGGAGGCCGTTCACGGTCTCGACGCGGGCGAGGGAGGCGAACTTCTCCCGGTTCGACTTGGGCGCCTTCGCGGTGCCCGCGACGGCGTCGCCGGGGCGCAGGTGGTGCGCCCTGACCTGGGCGAGGGAGACGTGCACGTCGTCCGGCCCGGGGAGGTACCCGGAGGTGCGGATGAAGGCGTGCTTGTCCTGGACGGCGAGGATGCCGTGGAACGGGACGACGGGCGCGTCGTCGGCGGGACGCCCCTGCTGCCGGCCGTCCTGCTGGTCGCTCTGCCGGCCGCCCTTCCGGCCGTTCTGCGCGGGCACGGTGTGCGCCTGCGCCCGCCGGCCGGTGGCGGGGCGTTCGGTGGTGAGGGTGGAAGTGGACATGCGGGTCCCTTCTCAGGCGGGTGCGGAGCGGTCCGCGCCGCCTGGGGTCGATTCCCGGGTACGGCGGCGGAACCCGCGGCGCGTACGCGAGAGGAATGCGAAAGATGCAGCTCGGTTCACCGGGCTGTCGTCGGCTCCCTTGTGCAGCGGTCCGGGACGGCGGTGTGCGCGCTCCGGGCCGGGAAAGTCACCGGGCGCTCAGATGGCCCGGGCGGGGAAGAAACGCCTTCGAGGCGATTCGCGAAAATCCGAAGACGATGTCTCGACAGTACAGCACTCGACGCGGGTTGTGCATTCCCCGGCTGCCGCCGATTGCGTTCATGCAGGCCGATCCCCCTGTGACGACGTGGCGCGGCGGAGTGTCGCAGGCGCGCGTCCCCCGACGCGCGCTGCCGTCCGATGCCGGTTATGACTCCGCGAACGCGGTGGGGGTTCCGCTCGGTTCAGATGCCCCGGGAACGACCGGCGGAAACGCGCTCCGTACGATGAGCCGGGTCGCAGCCGGAAAGGGGAGCCGAGAATGAGCATGGCCGCCGGGCTCGGCGTCGAGGTCGCCGGAGGCGTCGGGACGATCACCATCGACCGGCCGGCCAAGCGGAACGCCATGTCGGCGGACATGTGGCGGGCGCTGCCGGGCATCCTGGACGACCTGGCGAAGGACGACGCCGTCCGCGTCGCGGTGCTGACGGGCGCGGGCGGGAACTTCTGCGCGGGCGCCGACATCGCCGAGCTGGGCGACATCCACCGCGACGACGACTCGCATCTGTCGACGGTCGCCGAGCGGGCGCTCGCCGCGTTCCCGAAGCCGACGCTCGCCGCGATCGAGGGGTACTGCGTGGGCGGCGGCTGCCAGCTCGCGGCGGCCTGCGACCTGCGCTTCGCCGCCGCGGACGCCCGGTTCGGGATCACCCCGGCCAAGCTCGGCATCGTCTACCCGGCCGCGGCGACGACCCGGCTGGTCCGGCTGGTCGGGCCGTCCGCCGCGAAGTACCTGCTGTTCTCCGCGGACCTGGTCGGCGCGGAGCACGCGCTGCGGATCGGGCTGCTGGACGAGGTCGTCCCGGCCGGCGGCCTGCGCGACCGGGTCGCCGCGTTCACCGCGACGCTCGCGTCCCGCTCGCTGCTCACCCAGCAGGCGACCAAGGACATCGTGGACGCCATCGCCGCCGCCGGCCCGGTCGAGGAGAGGACGGCCAGGTGGCTGGCGGAGGTCGCCGCGAGCGGGGAGGCCGAGGAGGGCGTCGCCGCGTTCCTGGAGCGCCGCCCGCCCGCCTTCACCTGGACGTCTCCCGCTCGTTGAGGCTCGCGCCGTCGACGGCGGGCCGGTCCGGCAGGGCGCAGAACCGTCCCTCCGGGAGCCGGTGCAGGCGCCGCGCGGCGGCGGCCGGGTCGGCGAGCAGGCCGCCGGGGGCGCCGCGCAGCTCGGCGAGCGGCAGCACGCCGCACACCAGCGACTCCGGCGTCCGGACGATGAGGAGCGGCCCGATCTGCGCGCCGCCCCGTTCGGCGCCGCGCAGCGCGCCCAGCAGGCCGCGCGCCTTCCCGGTGGTCTCCCGGCAGCCCGCGCGCAGCGCGGCGACGAGGTCGACGAAGTCGCGCTCCAGGGCGCGCGGGCTGCGCCCGGACAGGTAGTAGCGGTCCCGGTCGGTCAGCTCGACGCGCAGCCCGCAGTGCTCGGCGAACCGCTCGTAGGGGCCGGCCAGCGCGGGCCGCGCGCCCGCCGGGTCGGCGGTGAGGCACCCGGCGACGAACTCGGCGGGCTCGGCCCCGAGGGACGCGGCGACGGCCTGGTCGAGCCGCCCGACGAGGTGCGCGCGCAGCGCGGCGACCTCGGCGGCCAGCCGGTCGAGGGCCGCGCGCTGCTCGTCGGCCGCCTCCCGCTGCTGCTTCAGCCGCCCGCCGACGTCCGGCAGCAGCCGCTCGTTGATCTGCGCGACCAGCGACCCGATCCGCGCGCCGGCGGCGGCGAGGGCCTCCCGGTCGCGCTCCTGCTCGGCGGCGAGCCGGTCGAGCCGCTCCCGCTGCGCCGCGCGGAAGCCCTCCAGCTCGTCCCGGGTGCCGGTGAGCTCGCGGAGCCGGGCGCGGATGTCGGCGATCTCCGGCGCGCCCGGGGAGCGGCGGCGCTCGAACGCCAGGTACAGCTCCCGGCCGGCGATCGCCAGGCACAGCAACACCAGAACCACCGTCATCGCGCCCTCCCCGGGCCGTCTCGCGGAGCACACTATGCCACCGGTACCGCCCGGTACGGCCCGCGGCGGCCGCGAAGATCACCCGGACGGTTCCGGCGCGGCGGGAGCTAGCGCCGGCCGTTGAGGTAGGCGAGCACGGCCAGGACGCGGCGGTTGTCGTCGCCGGTCACGGGCAGGTCGAGCTTGGCGAAGATGTTGGCGGTGTGCTTGGTGACGGCCCGCTCGGTGACGACGAGCCGCTCGGCGATCGCCGCGTTGGACCGCCCCTGCGCCATCAGCTCCAGGACCTCCGTCTCACGCGGGGTGAGCCGGCTCAGCGGGGTGTCCCGGGTGTTGCTCGCGACGAGCCGCGAGATGACCTCCGGGTCCATCGCGGTGCCGCCCGCCGCGACCCGGCGGACCGCGTCCACGAACTGGGCCGCGTCGAACACCCGGTCCTTCAGCAGGTAGCCGATCGCCCCGGTGCCGTCCGCGAGCAGCTCGCGGGCGTAGAGCTGCTCCACGTACTGCGACAGCACCAGGACCGGCAGGCCCGGAACCCGGCGGCGCGCCTCCAGCGCCGCCTGCAGCCCCTCGTCGGTGAACGACGGCGGCAGGCGCACGTCGACCACCGCCACGTCCGGGCGGTGGTCGAGCAGCGCCTTCAGCAGCGAGGGGCCGTTGTCGACGGCCGCCGCGATCTCGAAGTCGTGCGACTCCAGCAGGCTGACCAGGCCCTCCCTCAGGAGGGCGAGGTCTTCGGCGAGGACAACGCGCACGGCAGCTCCAGCGTCACGATCGTCGGGCCGCCCGGGGGCGAGCTGAGGGCGAGGACGCCGTCGAATGTACCGATTCGCCGCTCGATGCCGCGCAGGCCCGTTCCGCCGTCCAGGGTGGCGCCGCCGCGCCCGTCGTCGGTGACCGTGACGCGCAGCATGCCGTCCTCGTACCGCAGGTCGATCCAGACGCGGGACGCGCCGGAGTGCTTCGCGGCGTTGGTGAGGATCTCCGACACCGCGAAGTACGCGGCGGACTCGACCGGCGGCTCGGCCCGCCCCGGCAGCTCCCCGCTGACCTCGACGCGCATCGGGTTGTCGAGGGCGAGCGCCTTCACCGCGTCGCCGAGCCCCCGGTCGGCGAGCACCGGCGGGTGGATGCCGCGGACCAGGTCGCGCAGCTCGTGCAGCGCCTTCGCCGACGTCGCGCGGGTCTCGGCGAGCAGCAGCCGCGCCTTCTCCGGGTCCTTGTCGAGCAGGTGCTCGATCGCGCCGAGCGTCATGCCCATCGCGACGAGCCGGGCCTGCGCGCCGTCGTGCAGGTCGCGCTCGATGCGGCGCAGCTCCGCGGCGGACGCGTCCACGGCCTCCGACCGGGTCTCGGTCAGGTGCCGGACGCGCAGCGCGAGCTGCGACTTCTTCGTCGGCCCGAGGATCGCGCGGCCCCAGCGCCCGTAGGCGGACATCATCTTCGGCCCGATCGCGTACCCGATCACGATGCAGGCGGTCGCGACGACCACGGTGGACAGGACGCGCCCGGAGTCCCGGCCGTACCCGCGCGTGACGTGGATGTACGTGTACCAGTCGCTGCCGCCGTATTGGCCGATCAGGTCGCCGGCGAACGCGGCCAGCAGGTAGCCCCAGACCCCGTAAAGGATCAGCATCGCGGGCAGCGCCGCCGTGAACAGCGCGACGAAGGGGTCGGCGACGACCCACAGGTAGTCCCGCCAGGTGGCCGGGTCCGAGATCAGCGCGATGAACCGCTTGAACATGCCGTGCAGGCCGGGCTCGTCCTCCGGCTCGGGCAGGTACGGCCGCTGGATGTTCGCGTCCGTCCACTTGTTGATGCGCTCCCGGTACGCGTCCAGCTGCGTGCGCAGCAGCATCACCGCGGACGGGAACAGCAGCACCCCGATGAAGCTCGTGATCATCGAGACGACCGTGATGAACCACAGCCCGACGAGCGTCGCCGGGAAGGCCAGCAGCCACAGCGCCAGCCCGCGCCAGGGCGCCTTCGCGTGGCGCAGCCAGCGTGCCTCTTTCACCAATCCACCGCTCACCGGATCCTCCGTGGTCTGCCTGCCATCCGGAGTCCAGTCTTCTGGCGCGCCCTCACGTCCACAGTGTGCCCGCAACCCGAGAGGGGGTGTACCTATGTCCACCCCGGGACGCCGGTTAGAGCCATGTCGGCCCGGGTGCGCGCTTCCTAGCGTCGTTGGGTGTCACCCCGCAGACCACTTCGACCAGGGGACCCCATGAAACGAAACATCGCGGCGACGCTCGGCGGCTGGAGCGCGCGGCACCGTACGGCGGCCATCCTCGGCTGGCTGCTGTTCGTCGTCCTGGCCACGGTGCTCGGCGGCGCGGCAGGCCAGGTGACGATGGCCGACCACGAGCAGGGCACCGGGCAGTCGGCGCGGGCCGAGCAGATCATCGCCGAGGCCGGCGTCGACGACCCCGACCACGAGACCGTGCTCCTCTGGGGCGCCGCCGCGGACTCGCCCGAGATGAGGCGGGCGGTGGCGGACGTCCGGGCGAACGTCCGGGCCACCGGCGCGATCACGGACATGCGCCCGGACCTGGTGTCGAAGGACGGGCGCCACGTCATCGTCCAGTTCACGTTGCGGGAGTCCGGCGAGCCGCTACCGGCGATCCGGGACGCGGTGGAGAAGGCGGAGGACGCCAACCTGCGCGTCACCCGCTGACCGCGAACGAGATAGGCTCCGCGGCCCCCGCCGACGGGCGGCCGCGGAGCCTCTACAGCGCGACGAAGGTGAGGCCGCGCTTCTTCAGTTTCGGGATGACGGTCTTCAGAGCCTTGATGGTCTGGCTGCGGTCGCCGCCGCCGTCGTGGCAGAGGAGGATGCTGTTCTCCTTGCCCTTCAGGAGGGCGCGGCGGATGTGGCCGACGCCGGGGCGGGCCCAGTCGCGGGGGTCCACGGCCCAGTCGACGGGGAGCATGCCGTGCTCGGCGACGAGGTCGAGCACCGTCTTCGACCACGCGCCGCCGGGGGAGCGGAAGAACTGGGGGACGACGCCGGTGACGTCCGCGATCCGGTCGCGGGCCTCGACGATCTCCTTGCGGACGCGCTTCTTCGACAGGTTCGCGATGGTGATCGGGTGGGTCTCGGTGTGGTTGCAGATCTGGTGGCCGGCGTCGGCGATGCGGCGGGTGAGGCCCGGGTGCTCCTTCACCTGCTCGCCGATGATGAAGAAGGTCGCGCGGACCTCGTGCTCGGCCAGGAGGTCGAGCATCCTCGGGGTCCAGGTGGGGCTGGGGCCGTCGTCGATCGTGAGGGCGATCGACTTCGGGGGCGCGGGCGGCGCCAGGTCGGAGAGTTCGCGGACGGGCTTGTCGAGGGCCGCGAGCTTGCCGGGCGTCCAGGACGCGGGCCGCGGGGTGGGGGTCGGCGTCGGGGTCGGCGTCGGATGGATCACCGGTCTCGCGCGGGGCGTCGCCGCGGGCGAGGCCGCGGCCGGGGAACCGCCCGGGGAGCGTGCGGCGTCCGCGCCGAGCGCGGTGAGTCCGGCGGCCGCGCCGAGCAGCCAGAGTGCTTTGCGGCGGGATGTCCCACCTGACTCATCAACCTCCACAAGTCCCACGCTATCGAGGTTTTAACCGGGTAGGAGTGCGCTATGGCATCACAATCGGGCCTATTGGGCGGCGGATGAGCGCGGCGCGCCCGCGCCCGCGTGACCGCCTCTAGCGTTCGAGCAGCGCGCTCACGTGCGCCAGGATCGGGGCGCACAGCTTCGGCAGCCCGGCGGTCTCGCCCATCGCGACCTTGCCGGTGACGAGGGACGCGACGCCGCCGACGAGCATCCGGCAGGCGAACTGCGGATCGGGGAGCGCGCGGAACCGCTCGTCCTCGGTCAGCAGCGCGTCGATGATCTCCATGAAGCCGCGCTGCATCCGGTACCGCAGCGCCGCCGCGGCCGGGCCCGCCGCGTAGATCTCCAGCAGGAACGTGCGGGCGGCCCCGGTGTCGGCGGCCAGTTCCCGCAGGTAGGCGCGCAGCGCCCGTTCGAGCCGCTGCATCACCGGGCCGCCGCCGGCCGCCAGCGCGTCGTCGACGACGCCCATGATCCGGGTCGCGGCCGCCTCGTACGCCGCGAGGAAGCACGCCTGCTTGTCGGCGAAGTGCTGGTAGAAGGTCTCCCGCGACACGTGCGCCCGCTTCAGCACGTCCGCGACCGTCGTCTCGGCGTACCCCTTCTCGCCGACCGCCTGGGTCATGCCCCGCAGCAGCCGTTCCCGCTGGGACGCCGACACCTGCTCGCGGGTCAGGTGATGGCGTCCGCGCGGCAGCGGGGTCGGGCCGTCGGACTCCACCCGCACAAGCTACCAACGAGTTCGGGTTTTCCGAGGAAAATCCCTTTACTGCGAACAACCGTGTTCGCCGTAGTGTTACGGTTCTGTGTGCAATCGGGGGCCGGACGTCCCTGCCGGTACAGGTGGGACGGCCGTGCGATCACGGCCCGGCGCAGCCGGCGTTGGTGAACGTTCCGTCCAGGCAGTGCGCCGCGGGGGCCGATCTGCACTGGACGACGTCCACGGCGCGGCGCTGACCCCGTCGCCGGGCCCGATCGACGAACCCCGATCGCAAGGGAACACCGCGCGGCCCCGCGGTCCCCACCCGCCTTCCCGGCTCCCCCCGCAACCCATCGGCGGTCGCCGGGGTCGACCCATGGCCTCCCCCCAGTCCCGGGCGGCGCGGGCGTCAGGGGAGCAGGCCGGCGCGGCGGGCGGCGGTCACCGCCTCCAGCCGGGTGTGGCTGTCCAGCTTCCGCATCGCGGAGCGGAGGTAGCTCTTCACCGTCTCGGGCAGCAGGCCGAGGCGCTCGGCGGCCTCCGCGTTCGTGCAGCCGATCGCCACGTACGACAGGACGTCCAGCTCGCGCGGCGACAGCACCGGGCGCGGCGCGGTGCGCGACTCGTCCAGCCCGGCGGCGGCGAGGCGCAGCGACGCCCGGCGCAGCCGGTCGCGGGTCGGCAGGTCGTCGACCTGCTCGGCCAGCGCCCGCAGCTCCGCGTGGACGGCCCGCACCTCCTCCCAGCGCGCCGTGGACGTGCAGGGCTCGGCGCGGGCCAGCGCGTCGTCGGCCCGGTCGCGGACGGCGAGGTCCTGTTCGAGGTCGCGGGCCACCTGGACGGCCGCGCCCACGACCCGGTCGGCGAGGCCCAGCGGCTCGCGCAGCGCGCCGTAGATGACCCCGCGGACGCGGCGGCGGACGACGACCGGGACCGCGACGATCGACAGCAGGCCCTCGCGCCCGACGGGCTTGTCGTAGTCGTGGCTGATCGACGCCGCGCACGGATAGTTACTGACCCAGAGGGGCCGTCCCAGCGCCATCGCCTTGCCGCCGAGCCCGTTGCCCTGCCGCACGACGAGGCCGTCCAGCGAGTCGGTCGTGTTCCCGACGAGCTCGGTGATGCGCAGCCTGTCCTGGCCGCTCAGCGCGCCGCCGAACACCATGGGCAGGCCGGTCGTGCGGTGCAGGGTCAGCACCGCGGCCCGGACGGCTCCCGCGTCGTCGCGCGTCATTCCGGGGCGACTCCCCGTGCCTCCCAGTGCAGGCGCATCCATGCTCCCGAGCATGCCCTGCCACGCGCCGTCACGAAAGGTCACCCGCTCAGAAACTCACGCGTGCCTGGCCGAGGCGACGTCCTCCAGGCCCAGGATGTCGATGGCCTCGGCCCTCATCTGCACCTTGCGGATCTTCCCGGTGACCGTCATCGGGAACTCGTCCACGACGTGCACGTAGCGGGGGATCTTGTAGTGGGCGAGCTTGCCCTCGCAGAACGCGCGCAGCTCCCCGGCGGTCAGGCCGGGCACGCCCTCGCGGAGGCGCACCCACGCCATCAGCTCCTCGCCGTACTTCTCGTCGGGGACGCCGATGACCTGCGCGTCCACGATGTCGGGGTGGGTGTAGAGGAACTCCTCGATCTCCCGCGGGTAGATGTTCTCGCCGCCGCGGATCACCATGTCCTTGATGCGGCCGGTGATGTTGACGTAGCCGTCGTCGTCCATCACGGCGAGGTCGCCGGTGTGCATCCACCGGGCGGCGTCGATGGCCTCGGCCGTCTTGTCCGGTTCCTCCCAGTAGCCGAGCATCACCGAGTAGCCGCGCGTGCAGAACTCGCCGGGGGTGCCGCGCGGGACGGTCACACCGGTCTCCGGGTCGATGATCTTGATCTCCAGGTGCGGCAGGACGGTGCCGACCGTGGAGACGCGCCGGTCGAGCGAGTCGCCCGCCCGGGTCTGCGTCGAGACCGGGGACGTCTCGGTCATGCCGTAGCAGATCGCGACCTCGCTCATCCCGAGCCGCTCGATGACCTGCTTCATCACCTCCACCGGGCACGGCGACCCGGCCATGATCCCGGTGCGGAGCGTGGAGAGGTCGAGGCCGTCCAGCGAGGGCTCGTTCAGGACGGCGATGAACATCGTCGGCACCCCGTACAGCGACGTGCAGCGCTCGGCCGCGACCGCTTCCAGGGTCGCCTTCGGGTCGAACGCCGGCGCCGGGATCACGACGCACGCGCCGTGGCTGGTCGCCGCGAGGTTTCCCATCACCATGCCGAAGCAGTGGTAGAAGGGCACGGGGACGCACACGCGGTCCTCTTCGTCGTAGCCGCACAGCTCGCCGACGAAGTAGCCGTTGTTGAGGATGTTGTGGTGCGACAGCGTCGCGCCCTTGGGGAAGCCCGTCGTCCCGGACGTGTACTGGATGTTGATGGGGTCGTCGGCGGTGAGCGTCCGGGCGATGTCGGTGAGGACGGCCGGGTCGGAGGCGCGCCCCGCCTCGATGAGGGCGTCCCAGCCGGGCGTGCCGATGAAGATGACGTCGCGTAGGGCGGCGCACTTCGGCCTGACCTCGTCCACCATCGCCGCATAGTCGGACGTCTTGAACGACGACGCCGACACCAGCGTCCGGATGCCCGCCTGGTTGAGGACGAACTCAAGTTCGTGCACCCGGTAGGCGGGGTTGATGTTGACGAGGATCGCGCCCAGCTTCGCCGTCGCGTACTGGACGAGCATCCACTCGGCGCAGTTCGGCGCCCAGATCCCGACCCGGTCGCCCTTGACGACGCCAAGGTCGCGCAGGCCGAGCGCGACCGCCTCCACGTCGTCGGCGAACTGCTCGTACGTCCAGCGCCGGCCGGACGTCCTGTCGACGAGCACGTCCCGCTCGGAATAGGCGGCGACCGTCTTGTCGAGGTTCGCGCCGATGGTGTCACCGAGCAGCGGCGTAGCCGAAACGCCGGATGCGTAGGAGAGTGTCATCGCAGGTCCTCCTCCCGGAACTCGCCCTCCGGGCGGTCGCCCGCGCCGGGGTGCTTGTCGATCTCGCTGGCGCGCAGCTCGACCCGGCGGATCTTGCCGGAGATCGTCTTCGGCAGCTCGGCGAACTCCAGCAGCCGGATCCGCTTGTACGGGGACAGCTGCGCCCGGCTGTGCGCGAAGATCGCCCGCGCGGTCTCGGCGGTCGGCTCCCAGCCGTTCGCCAGCGTCACGTACGCCTTCGGGACGGCCGCCCGGACCGGGTCGGGCGACGGGACGACGGCGGCCTCCGCCACCGCCTCGTGCTCGATCAGCACGCTCTCCAGCTCGAACGGCGAGATCTTGTAGTCGGACGCCTTGAACACGTCGTCGGCGCGCCCGACGTAGGTGATGTAGCCGTCCTCGTCGCGGGAGCCGATGTCGCCGGTGTGGTAGTAGCCGCCCGCCATCGCCTCGTCGGTGCGGGCCTCGTCGCCGTGGTAGCCGGTCATCAGCCCGAGCGGGCGGTCCTCCAGTTCGAGGCAGATCTCGCCCTCGTCCCCGGGCTCGCCGGTCAGCGGGTCGATCAGCGCGACCCGGTAGCCGGGCAGCGCACGCCCCATCGATCCCGGCTTGACCGGCTGGCCGGGCGTGTTGGCGATCTGGGCGGTCGTCTCGGTCTGCCCGAAGCCGTCCCGGATCGTGCGGCCCCAGGCCGCCTTCACCCGCTCGATGACCTCGGGGTTCAGCGGCTCGCCTGCCGCGACGACCTCGCGCGGCGGGGCGGCGAGCCGGCCGAGGTCGGCCTGGATCAGCATCCGCCACACGGTCGGCGGCGCGCAGAAGCTGCTCACCCCGCACCGGTCCAGCGTGTCGAGCAGCCGGTCGGGGTCGAAGCGCGTGTAGTTGAAGATGAACACGCACGCCTCGGCGTCCCACGGCGCGAAGATGTTGCTCCACGCGTGCTTCGCCCAGCCGGGCGACGAGATGTTCAGGTGGACGTCCCCGGGCCGCAGCCCGATCCAGTACATCGTGGACAGGTGCCCGGCCGGGTAGGACGCGTGCGTGTGCTCGACCAGCTTCGGCTGCGCCGTCGTCCCGGACGTGAAGTACAGCAGCAGCGTGTCCTGCGACATGGTCAGCCCGTACGGGGTGAACCCCTCGGCCTCCTCGTAGGCGTCCCCGTAGGCGACCCACCCCTCGACGGGCTCGCCCACGGCGATCTTCGTGTAGTCGCCCTCGACCCCGTCGAACTTGCCGGTGTCGGCCGAGCCGACGACCACGTGCCGCGCCTTGCCCCGGGTGATCCGGTCCTGCAGGTCGGCCGTGCCCAGCAGCGGCGTGCACGGGATCATGACGGCGCCGATCTTCATCGTCGCCAGCACGGTCTCCCACAGCTCCACCTGGTTGCCGAGCATCAGGATGACCCGGTCGCCGCGCCGCACGCCCGCCCGGCGCAGCATGTTCGCGACCTGGTTGGACCGCCGCGACAACTGGAGGAAGGAGTACTTCGCCTCGGAGCCGTCCTCCTCGACGATCCACAGCGCGGGCGAGTCGTTGCCCTCGGCGATCTTGTCGAACCAGTCCAGCGCCCAGTTGAACCCGGTCAGCACCGGCCAGCGGAACTTCTCGTACGCGGTCGCGTAGTCGTCGCGATGCGCGAGCAGGAAGTCGCGCGCCGCGCGGAACTCGACTGCGGGCATGGTCTCTCCTCGTAGCCGCACGGACACCCGGTCACAAGGATGGTTGGCCATTCGAGTGACCTGCGCCACCCCCGAACGGGGGTAGTAGAGACGGTCCTACCCGCCCGCCACGTGCGCCGACCGCGCCCGCCCCGGCTTCCTCGGCGAGCCCGCGCCCGTCCCACCCGTGCCCGTCCCGTCCGCGACGGCCGCCGCCGAATTCATGAAAATTCAAGGAATGCCAGTCAAGGATGATTTTTTAAAGCTTGGTGCGCCGGCGCCGGGCGTGCCGGAGCGGTGGAAGGTAGCGTTTTTCCTGGTGAGCGGGACATCGCCCACCGCGGCACGCCAGGGGAAAGGAAGAGATCATGACTATGGCCACCGCGAAAGCGGCCGCTCCCTTCCGCGTCGGCGAATGGCTTCCGTCCGACTCGCAATTTCTCGGCGAATGGCTCGACGATCTCATCGAGCGGGTGGAGGCGCAGGGCGACGTCCCGCTGCTGCCCGTCGTGGCGGACTTCCGGCGGCTGATCGAGGACGACCCCGAGGTCTACATGCTCTTCACCTTCATGCTCACCCAGGTGACGAGGAAGCACACCCCGACCGGGGATCCGCAGGTCAAGACGGTCGAGCAGATGCTCAAGCTGTTCAACCACATCATGACGCACGCTCCGGAGTTCAACGAGAGCGGTCTCGTCGGATTCCCGATCAACGCGATCCTCGACTGGGCGATGGGGACGCACGCCGGATTCGCCGCGTTCCTCAACGACAAGGTCAACGCGCAGTTCAAGAAGATGCTGAACGAGTGGGGGAGGTTCCTGAAGTCCCCCGACTCGACGTCGGTGCTCAACACCTCGGAGCACGGCTGGTTCGGTCCGCACGCGAAGAAGAAGATGCCGAAATTCGCCGAGGAGTTCGTGTGCGACCCGTCGCAGCCGCACTACGGGTTCACCTCGTGGGACGATTTCTTCACGAGGCGTTTCCGCGAAGGCGTCCGGCCGGTCGCCGACCCGGCGGACCAGGACGTCATCGTGAACGCGTGCGAGTCCGCGCCGTACCGCCTCAGCACGGGGGTGCGCAGGCACGACGACTTCTGGGTGAAGGGCCAGCCGTACTCGCTGGCGCACATGCTCGCGAACGACCCGCTGGTGGACGAGTTCGCCGGCGGCACCGTCTACCAGGCGTTCCTGAGCGCCTTCAGCTACCACCGGTGGCACAGCCCCGTCGACGGCCGGGTCGTCAAGGCCTACGTCCAGGACGGCACGTACTACTCCGAGACGCCCGCGGAGGGCTTCGACCCCGCGGCGCCGAACGACTCGCAGGGGTACATCACGGAGGTCGCCACCCGCGCGATGATCTTCATCGAGGCGGACAACCCGGAGATCGGGCTCATGTGCTTCCTGCCGGTCGGCATGGCCGAGGTCTCCACCTGCGAGATCACGGTGTACGAGGGCCAGCGGGTGCGGAAGGGCGACCAGCTCGGGATGTTCCACTTCGGCGGGTCCACCCACTGCCTGATCTTCCGCCCGCAGACGAACATCCGCTTCGACTTCCACGGCCAGCGGCCGAGCCTGCACGCCAAGAACATCTTCGTGAACTCGGCGATCGGAAGGGTGGTCCGCTCATGAACCGCACCATGACGAACCGGATGGCCGCGAACCCGCCGGCCGCGAACCCGCCGGCCGCGAACCCGCGCCACCGGGTGCGGAGCCGCCCGCCCGCGCTGCTGGCCGAGCTGTTCGAACGGCAGACGGGCAGGAAGTACGAACCGCCGCCGTCGGCGACCTACCGGAACGACACGCCGTCGCCGGTCCACGCGGTACCCGAGTTCGCCGACATGGGCGGCGTCCTCATCGCCTACCCCGGCACCGTCGCGCAGCCGACCTCGCACATCCAGCTGCCGCCGACGGGACCCCGGACCTTCGGGATCCCCGACGAGCTCATCATCCGGATGCAGCAGGCGGACGCCGAGCGGCCCGTGCACATCTTCGTCCTGTGCGACGACGCGGCCGAGCTCCCGGCGGTCCGCGAGAGGCTGGGCCGCGTCGCGGAGACGATGGACCTGCCCTACGACCCGGACCTCATCCACTTCGTGCCCTGGGACACCGACACGTACTGGACGCGCGACTACGGCCCCTGGTGGGTGAAGAACGAGGACAGCGGCCGCTACGGCATCGCCAAGCACATCTACACCAGCCTCGGCGGCGGCTCCGTCGGCCTGGTGGAGGGCGCGGAGCACGTCACCGCGCGCGAGGGCCTCGGCATCTTCCGGCCCAACGACGACTCCGGCGCCGCCAAGTTCTCCGACTACCTCAACGCGCCGATACGCGCCTGGAACGCGGCGCACTGGGGCGGGGACGGGCATCAGAAGAAGCTGGCCCCGATACCGCCGCACGACTGGTACTGCACCGGGCTGCTGGAGGTCGGCGGGAACTACATGGTGACCGACGGCGACGCCGTCGCGTCCACCTACCTGGTCGCCACGCAGAACGAGCTGCCGGTCGCCGGCAAGGGGCCGTCCGACGGCCCGCCGAGCGCCGAGGTCCTCGCCGAGCGGATGAAGTACATCCTCGACCAGTTCAACCGGTTCATGGGCTCGCACACCTACTACGCGGCCCAGGACCCGACCGGAACCTACATCGGCCACATCGACTGCTGGGGGAAGTTCCTCGCCCCCGGGAAGATCCTCATCGCCGACTCCGAGGATCCCGACATCAGCGCCAAGTTCGCCGAGATATGCGCGTTCTTCCAGAAGAACGGCTTCGACGTCACCCGGGTCATGTGCCAGGACGTGTACATCCCGCAGGTCACCCCGGACCAGGCGGCGACGACGGCCGCCTACACCAACAGCCTGATCCTCAACGACCACGTGTACGTGCCGCTCGCCGGGCATCCGCACGAGGAGAACGACCAGGCGGCGCTGGACGCCTACCGGAAGGCCCTTCCCGACCACGAGATCGTCGGGATCCCCAGCAAGCCGGACACGCCGTGGCTCGGCACCGACGCCCTGCACTGCCGCACCCACGGCGTGCCCAGGGACGTCATCGACGCCTGGTCGCGCGCCCAGGTGCCGGCCTGAACCGCGCGACGGGAAGCCCGCCCGCACCCCGCTGAAAGGAACAGGCGCCATGTGCACGAGCATCATGGCCGGCAAGGAAGCGACGGCCGGCGGCGTGGCGATCGTCTCCAGGAACGAGGACTTCGTCCGCAACAACTGGAACAAGTACCTCACCTACCGACCTCTGCCGCAGTACAAGGTCCCCGGCACGCCGTCGGTCGCCGGCGGGGTGTGGACGCTCGGCAACGGCCTGGCGGTGCCGGTGCCCGAGGCGGCGCATCCCTACAGCGCCATGCCCGACGCGGCGGGCGCGAGCGAGGCGAGCAGCGGCATCGGCGACGGCTTCTACTTCGAGGAGCGCGGTGTCAACGGGCGCAACGTCGCCGTCTCCGCGACCAACTCCATGACGTCCAACGAGCGTGCCGAGCAGGCGGACCCGTTCGTGTCGCCGGGGGTCGCGGAGTCCGTCATCCCCACGCTGATCCTGCCGCAGGCGCACACCGCGCGCCACGGCGTGCGACTTCTCGGCTCCTACGTCGAGGAGAGGGGCGCGCAGGAGCCGAACGGCGTCCTGATCGCCGATCTCGACGAATGCTGGTACGTCGAGATCGGCTCGGGCCACCACTGGATAGCGGTCCGGGTCCCCGGCGACGCCTACATCGCGGTCGCCAACGGCATGCGCGTCCACGGCGTCGATCTGGACGCCGACGGCACGCTCCATTCGGCCGGGCTCTTCGACTGGGTGCGCGACAACCGCCTCCTCGCGCATCCCGACCGGCATTCCTTCGATTTCGCGCAGGCGTTCGGGATTCCCGGCGTCCCCTACAACGTCGACCGGATCTGGCTCGCGCAGTCCATCCTGACCCCCTCGCTCCACCAGCGCCCGCGGCTCCCGCGGTATCCGCTGTTCCTCCGCCCCGACGCGCCCATGCGGGTCACCGACGTGATGCGCGTGCTCCGGGCGACGTACAAGGGCACCGTGCTGGACGGCGTGGCCGAGCGTCCCATCGGCTACGAGAAGACGGCGGAGAGCCACATCATCACGCTCGACCCGGCCATGCCGCCCGAGCTCGCCGCCCTCATCTGGCAGGCGGTGAGCACGCCGCTCGGCGCACCGTACGTCCCGCTCTACAGCGTGACGCGGGAGCTTCCCGCCTCCTACACCAGCGGAGGGAACGTCTTCTCGCCGGTGTCGGCGTACTGGGCGTTCCACGGCGCCCATGTGCTGCGCCTGCACGCCGATGAGGCGGTTCGGGCGCGGGTCCCGGACTGGGCGCCGGAGTTCGAGGAGCTGTGCGTCGAGCAGGCGCCGTGGATGCGGACCGTCCTGGCCGACGCCTACGGGACGGACCGGGCTGGCGCCGTCAGCCTCGCGGCGCGCCACGGCTTCGGCCTCGCCGCCCAGGCCGTCGACCGCGCCGTCGCGGCCACCGCCGAGCTCATCACCGAGACGGCCGCCGAGGACGCGACCGCCCACCACCGCAAGATCGCCGCGCTCGCGGCCTGACCCGGGCATGCGCGAGCCCCCGGCCGCGGGTGCGGCCGGGGGCTCGCCGGTCCGGTCAGCGCTTCAGGGAGCGCAGCAGCTCGCGGGTCTCGGCGCGGCGGTCCCACGCGATGGCGGCGAACACGACGGCGAAGGCGGCGGGCATCGCGCTCCAGGCCGGGTCCAGCACCAGGATCTGGGTGAGGATCGCGCCGGCCATCAACCCGATCAGCCCGGCCGCGGCGAGGCCGGCCAGGCGCGGGATCAGCAGGCCGATCGCGCCGGCGACCTCGACGACGCCGGTGACGTAGCGGAACCACTGGCCCCAGCCGATCTGCTCGAAGGACTCGACGGCGTCGGCCTGGCCCATCAGCTTGGGGAGCCCGGAGGCGATCAGCAGGAACGCCGCGAGCAGGATCTGCGCGACCCACAGCGCCTTGCGGCGCGTGCCGCGGACGGCGGTGGCGGACGGGGCGGTGCGGGCGGTCTGAGCGGTCATGGCGGTGGTCCTTCCGTGCGGTGCGTCTCATCGGCCTTTCACTGACGCGTCGCACGGCCCTCGCCCGGATCGACATCCCGCCGGATTTTTCTTCAAGATTTTTTCGGGCGATCGCATCTGCCCAGGTGGGAGGGGTTCCGATGCCCCGGGAGCGTGGGGAAGCGTCCCCCGGGCGCTGCTCTGGCGGATCGTCCCGTTTTGTGCGGAAATGAAGGGAGATGGCGGCGGTGAGGTGGGGGGCGTCATGCCGGTACGGGCCGGTGGGATCGAGTTGCACGCGGGACCCGCGCTGCTGGGCGGGCCCGACGACCTGGACGCGGTGATCCGCGAGTTCGTCGGCGGCGCGCGCCACACGCTGCGCGTCGCCGTGCAGGAGCTGGACTCCCGGCCGATCGCGCAGGCGATCCTCGCGGCGCGGGCGCGCGGCGTCCGCGTGCAGGTCATCCTCGAAGGCGACTACCTGCGGGAGGACCGGTCCCCTGCCGACCCGTGGGCGCCGGCGGGGGCCAACGAGGAGAACCGCCTCATCCACGCCGCGCTGCTGCGAGCGGGGGTGGACGTCGTCACGGACCTGAACCCCGCGATCTTCCACCAGAAGTTCATCGTGCGCGACTCCGGCGAGTCGACGGCGGCGGTGCTGACCGGGTCGGCGAACTTCACGCTCACCGACACCGGCACCAACCCGGCCGGCGGCTCGGCGGCGAAGGCGGGCAACAACCTCAACCACGTCCTGGTGCTGCACGGCCGCCGCGCCGCCGCCCTCTACCTGGAGGAGTTCCTCCGGATGCGCTCGGGCACGTTCGGGGCCATGCACGAGCGGGTCGAGCCGCGCCCGGCGGAGTTCCGGCTGGGGCAGGTCCGCGTCAAGCCGCTGTTCGCGCCGCGGCACGGGCCGGAGATGGAGATCATGAAGCAGATGCTGAAGGCGGCCGCGAGCGTGGACTTCGCGATGTTCACCTTCGCCAGGTCGTCCGGCATCGACGACACGATGATCCGGCTCGCGCCGTCGCTGGCGCGCATCCGCGGCGTCCTGGACCGCGGCCAGGGCGCGCAGGCGTGGGCCGCGACCGACCCTTTGAAGGCCGCGGGGGTGGAGTTGTTCGCGAACAAGCCCGGCACCGGCGTCCGGAAGGTCCACCACAAGCTCATGGTGAGCGACGAGCGCCTCGTGATCGCGGGCAGCTTCAACTACACCGCCCCGGCCACGACGCTGAACGACGAGAACATCATCGTCCTCGGCGACCTGGAGGAGACCCGCGAGGACGCCGAGGCCGCGCAGCGCCGGATCGCCTCGTTCGCCCTCGGCGAGATCTCGCGGATCATCACCGACCTCTCCCGCCCGGCCTGAGGCCGCGTTGTGGAACGAGGCATGGCCATGCTCCGCCGCTTCGATCTCACTCACTGCGAGGGTTTGGGCGGTACAAGGCACGGTCGTCTAGCGGTCGCTCCGCCCGCGACGCCTAGCTGGAAGGGATGTACGGCGGGGCCACGCCCCATCCCCAGTGGGGCATGGGGGCCTCCAGGGGCGGGGTCGCGTCCGGCTGGGAGTTGGCCAGGGCTATGCGGGTGCCCCACTCGATGTAGGACGCGAAGGCGGCGCGGAACTCCGGGTCGTCGGGGAGGCCCACCTCGTCCGCCGCGTCCATCAGGAGGGAGACCCAGCGGCGGCGCTGCTGCTCGGTGATGCCGCGGCCGAGGTGCTGCCGGACCATGTGGTGGTAGCCGCCGCGCTCCTCGCTGTAGCGCTCGGGGCCGCCGAAGACCTCGCTCAGCCAGGCCGCGACCCATTTCGGGTGGTCGTGCGCCATGTGCTCGAACAGGGGGAGGAGCAGGTCGTCCTTGAGGACGTTCGTGTAGAAGACCTCGGTGAGGCGCTCGAAGGCTTCGCGTCCGCCCGCCCAGTCGTACATCGTCGGGACGGACGAGCCGGCGCCGCGCACGGGCGTCGGCTCGTAGTGCCGCATCTCCTCGATCTGCTGGACGTACGGCTTGATCTCGGCGAAGAAGGCGGGGAAGTGCTCGCCGCCGCGGAAGCCCCGCATGTGGTCGTCGGCGGAAGTCCAGCCGATGCGCAGGATGTACGACGAGGGTTCGTCGACGCAGCGGGTCAGCTCGTAGTCCACGCACTGCGGTGCGGCGGAGAGCGGGACGGAGGCCCGGGCGTAGGCCGCCTCGAACTCGTCGGCCCGCTGCGGGTCGATGCGGTAGCGGATGTACTCGACGATCACGACGCCCCCAAGGGTGCTTCCGGGTCAGGTAATCACTGTAATGCTGTAATCACCCGCTCGGAAGCGCGTTTGTGCTCATTTGACGGTGAGCTGGGGGAAGTTCACGAGTGGCGGTGAGAGTCCACCGTTGCGGCCGGAGACTCCTCGCCGGGGGCGCCGTGCCGGGCATCCGGTCCGGCATCACCGGCGGTGCGGTGAAGCAGCCGGGGGCGCCCGGCCGGGTGATCGGCGTGCTGCCCGATCACCCGGCCGGAAGCCCGGCGATCAGCCCTTGGCGGCGGAGGAGCGGCGCAGCCAGGCGACCGCTCCGGCGGCCAGCGCGATGACCAGCACGATCAGGCCGATCCAGAGCCAGCCGGACGAGCCGGACGACTTCCCGGCCGCCGGGGCGGCGGCCGGCGACGAGGCCGGGGCCGGGTCCTGCGCGGTGGCGGACGACCCCTTCACGGTGAACGTGTAGGTGCCCTCGACCGGATGCCCGTCCGAGGACACGACGCGCCAGCCCACCGTGTACTCGCCGTTCGGCAGCGCGCCGCCGACCGCCTGCGTGACCTTGTTGTCGACCGCCTTCGCCGGCCCCGACTGGTACTGCTTCTTGGACGCGTCCATCACGACGACGCGCGGCAGCCGCACCGGATCGGCGTAGGTGAGGACGATCTGGGACGGCGCCGCGACCGCCGCGTCCTTCGCCGGGCTGGCCGACGTGAGCGAGGTGTGGGCGGAGGCCGGGGCCGCCGTCAGGGCGAGGGCCGTGCCGACCGCCAGGGCGCCCGCCGCGAGCCGCCGCATCATGCCCGGCTCCGCGCGCGGCTCAGGCCGTAGCCGCCGAGGCCGAGACCGACCGCGCCGACCGCGATGCCGATCCCGCCGAGCAGCCGCGCCGTCCCGTCATCGGTAGACGCCGCGGCCTTCTCGGCCGGCTCCCGCTGGGCGGTCAGGCCGGCCGTCGGCGCGGCGTCCTTCGGGGTGAGCTTGAGCGTCGGCGCGGGATGCTCCGGTTCGGCGGCGCCCTCGGCCGGCTCCTCCTCCCACTTGACGACCTCGCCGTTCGAGTACGTCTGGTCGGCCTTGAACATCAACTGGTCGGTGTCGTCCGGGAGCGGGCCCATCGACACCTCGAACTCCTGGAACTGGCCCGGCTCGATCTCGCCGCCGGACCAGGTGATCGTGGTGACCGCCTCGGTCAGCTCGCCGCCGTGGGACTTGACCGGCTTCGGCAGCTTCGACTTCTCCGCCTTCACCTTCCAGCCGGGGGTGGGACGGACCGACACCGACGCCAGCGGGTGCTCGACGGGCAGGTGCACCACCACCTTCGTGGTGGCGGCGCCGTCGCGCTCGTTCGGGACCCGGAACGACACCTTGGCGTACGAGCCCTGCTCGGCGGACTTCGGGTTGGCGGTGACGTGGGCGGACGCGGCCGTCGCGAGCCCCGCGACGGACAGGGCGGCCAGGGACGCGATGGCGCCGATCCGGCGCGCATGCGGGAAGAAGGGCATGAGGGAACTCCGTTCGAGTCGTACGGGGGATCACCGGACGCGGATCGGCGTCCGGGGTGGCGTACGGCGCCCGCCTCAGCGGCTCAGAGCCTCAGAGGTGTGCGAGCGCCCTCGAACGGGGCGGGGGACCCCGCCGGACGACCTGGTGCCGCAGCACCCGGCCGACGGCCTCGCCGACCGGTGCGGCCGGGACCACCGGGACCGGCCGCGGGGGCGCCGCCTCCTCGATGGTCAGCAGGGCGAGCAACAGCCCGATGGGGCGGTCGGCCGCGGCCGCGACCCAGCGGGCCATCGTCCACGTGGCCCGCTCGCCGCGCCGCAGCCACAATGCGGCGACCAGCGCGGCCACGCAGTGCGCGAGCATCATGATCAGGCCGTTGCCGCCGCCGTGCGCCGCCATCGTCTGCGCACCGTCCGCCATGGCCGCGTGCATGGCGGGCGTGTGGTCCGCCATCGCGGGCATGTGCGCCGCTGTGGCGCCGGGGGGCGCGACCGCGGGCACGGGGTGCGCCGCCGACGCGTTGGTGAACAGCGCGTGCAGCGCGAACTGCCCGCCGAGGAGCCCGCCCAGGATCGTGGCCAGCGAGCGCTCGTGGCCCGCCAGCATCATCGTGACGCCGAGGACCGCGCAGAACCCGGTCGCCCCGGCCCACGGCGGAACCGCGGCCCCGCCTGCGAGGACGTGCCCGAGGATGGCCAGCGCGACGCACACGGTGGCGAAGACCACCGCGCGTGCGGTCCGGAACCAGGGCCTGCGGGGACGCTCGGACATGACGGCACCATCGTGCCACCACGGTCGCCGGCCGTGCAGCCGCCCCCACCAACTCGCCGACACGCCCAACATCTTGGGGTTGCACATAGATCGCCGACTAGATGTAGGGTTTCAATCCCGTGCTGGTACGCCCCCGCCGTCCGCGGCGGGGGCGTCGTAAGAGCGGACCCCAGGCGAATCCGGGGCCGGCTCCGCTCCCGACCGGGCGTTCCGAACTTCCGCGGCTGGGCACTCGTTGAACGGAGACCTAGGCCGAGGAGGACGCATGCCTTCCGTCGTCAACCGGATCATGAGGTACGCCCGGAGCCCGCAGGCCCGCCGGATGCGGGCGAAGGCCGAACGCTACGCCCGCGACCCGCGCACGCAGGCCAAAATGCGCGGCCTGCTGGCCCGATTCCGAGGCGGCGGCGGCCGCCGCCGCTGACGCCCCCGCTTGCGAGGCCCGTCCCGCCTTCCGGGGCGGGCCTTCTCGCGGGCCGGCGGCGGGTTCCCGATTGGGCGGGGGCACTGGCGACCCCGCCCGCCGTTTTGCGTGGTCACCGTCCTGCCGAGCCGGTGCGGCGCCGGGGCCGGGACGCCCATAGGCTGCCCTTCATGACCGGCGAGTACCAGCACTGGGAGACCGTCCCCACGCGGTGGAAGGACAACGACGTCTACGGGCACGTCAACAACGTCGTCCACTACTCGCTCATGGACACCGTCATCAACGAGTGGATGATCCGGACGGCCGGTTTCGACCCCGCGGAGTCCGCCGCCATCGGCCTGTGCGTCGAGTCGCACTGCGAGTACAAGGCCGAGGTGTCGTTCCCGGACGCGATCAGGGTCGGCCTGCGCATCGGCAGGCTCGGCCGGTCCAGCGTGCGCTGGGAGATCGGCATGTTCCGCGCGTCCGACGGGGCGCTCATCGCCGAGGGCCACTTCGTGCACGTCTTCGTCGACCGGCGCACCCGCCGCCCCGTGGAGATCGCGGGCGCCGTCCGCACCGAGATGGAGAAGCTGCTCACCCCATGATCGAGACCCGCGCCGCCGTCCTCGTCGAGTCGGGGCGGCCCGCCCCGTACGCCGCCTCCCGCCCGCTGGAGATCGCCGGCCTGCGCCTCGACCCGCCCGGCCCCGGCGAGCTGCTGGTGCGGATCGGGGCCGCCGGGCTGTGCCACTCCGACCTGTCCGTCATCAACGGCTCCCGCCCGCGCCCGCTCCCGATGGCGCTCGGCCACGAGGCCGCCGGTGAGGTGATCGAGACCGGGCCGGGGACCGAATTCGTCCCGGGTGACCATGTCGTTCTCGCGTTCGTCCCGGCGTGCGGCCACTGCGAGCGTTGTGTCGCCGGACGTCCCGCGCTGTGCGGCCCGGGTGCGGCGGCCAACGGCGCGGGCACCCTCCTCGGCGGCGGGAGGCGCTTCATCGCCCCGGACGGCGGCCGTCCACACCACCATCTGGGCGTGTCGGCGTTCTCCGAGTACACCGTCGTGTCGTCCCGCTCCGCCGTGAAGATCGACCCCGACCTGCCGTTCGACATCGCCGCGCTGTTCGGCTGCGCCGTGCTGACCGGCGCCGGTGCCGCTCTCTACAGCGCCGCCGTCGTTCCGGGCGACACGGTCGCCGTGTTCGGCTTGGGCGGCGTCGGGCTTTCCGCCGTCCTCGCCGCCAAGGCCGCCGGAGCCGCGACGGTCTACGCGATCGACCTCGTCCCGGACAAACTCGACCTCGCGGAGAAGCTGGGCGCGCACCCTGTCGAGGGCGGCGCGGACGCCACCGAAGCCCTCCGCGACCTGACCTCCGGCGGCGCGGAGAAGGTCATCGACACGACCGGCGTGGTCCCCGTCCTGGAGCAGGCGTACGCCGCCACCCGTGCGGGCGGGACAACGGTCACCGTCGGCCTGCCCGCGCCCGGCGTCCCGCTGACTCTCCCCGCACTCACCCTGGTGGCGGAGGAGAAGACCCTTCGGGGCAGCTACCTGGGGTCGTGCGTGCCGCGCCGCGACGTCCCGCGCTTCATCGCCATGTACCGCAACGGCGCCCTTCCCGTGGACGCCCTGCTCTCCGGCCGCCTCCCACTGGACGACATCAACGAGGGCTTCGACACCCTCCACACCGCCCAAGCCGTCCGCCAGCTGATCACTTTCACCGGCGACTGAGCCGTCCTCACAGCAACCGCGGAAACCCCCGCTTGACCGCGACCGCCCGGGCCGGAACCCGCGTCTCGACGAGAGCGGGAGCGGCCCTCGGCATGGTCAGGCGGGGACGTCCATGGATTGCGTCCCGATGACCTTGAGCAGCCGCAGGGTCTCGTACTCCCGAGACCCCGGCTCCGCCGTGAAGATGATCAGCTGCTGGTCCTGGCCGGGGATGGTGAGGATGTCGAAGTCGAGTGCGACCTCGCCCACCTGCGGATGCTCGAACCGCTCCCGTGCGTGGTGCTCGATCCGCAGCTCCTGCGACTTCCACAGGCGCGCGAACTCCTCGCTGCCCTCCACCAGCTCGTCCACCAGCGCCCGGATCTCCCGGTTCCGCGGATACCGGGCCATCGCCACCCGCAGGTAGCTGACGGACGTGACCACGAACTCGGAACGGTCGGCCACACGGCGGGCGGGGTCGAGGAAGTACCGGCGCAGCAGGTTCCGGTCGGGCCCGCCCATCTGGGCGAAGTCCCCGAACAGGGCGGCGGCGAGCGGGTTCCAGGCCAGCACGCGGCACGTGTCGTCCACCACGAAGGCGGGCGCGTCGGTGAGCCGGCCGAGCAGGCTCCGCGTGCCCGGCGCCACCTCGCGGGACGGGCCGTCCACGCGGTCCCGCTCGCGCTCCCCGGCGAGCTCGAACAGGTGGGCCCGCTCCTGGTCGGACAGCCGCAGCGCCCGCGCGATGCCGTGCAGCACCTGCCGCGACGGGTTGCGTCCCCGTCCCTGCTCCAGCCGGCTGTAGTGGTCGACGGAGATGTGCGCGAGCTGCGCCACCTCCTCGCGGCGCAGCCCGGGGGTCCTTCGCCGCGGCCCGTGCGGCAGCCCGACGTCCTCGGGCCGGATCCGCTCCCGCCTGGCCCGCAGGAACTCCGCAAGCGCGCGCTTGTCCATGCCGTCCACAGTACGGCGGGTCCTTCCCGCTCAGCCTGGCACTCTCAGTCCCTGGCCGCTCCCGACCCGCGCGGGCAGCGTGGACGCCGAGCACCGAAGGGAACGGCAATGCACATCTTCATGACGGGCGCCAGCGGCTACCTGGGCGGCGTGGTCGCCGAACACCTCATCAAGGCGGGCCACGAGGTCTCCGCACTGGCCCGCTCGGACGCCTCCGAGGCCCGCGTCACCGCCCTGGGGGCCAAGGCCGTCCGCGGCGACCTGACCTCCGTCGACGCCCTGCGCGAGGCGGCCCGCTCGTCGGACACGGTCATCCACACCGCCGTGGACTACATGAACCCGCGCATGCGCGAGATCGAAGAGGCCGCCCTGGACGCGTTCCTCGCCGCCGCCAGGCCCCTGATCTACACGAGCACCGGCCTCGTCTACCCGGACACCGGCGGGGAGCCGGTCACCGAGGACACCCCGACCGATCCGGAGACGTCCCCGCAGCCCTGGAAGGTGCTGGGCGAACGCCAGGCGCTCCAGGCCGAGAACGCCACCGTGATCCGCGCCGCGCTGATCTACGGCCGGGGCGGCTCCGGTCTCCTGGAGGGCATGTTCGCGTCCGCCCGGCAGAACGGCGTGACCGTCTACGTCGAGGACGGCGCGAACGAGTGGTCCTCCGTCCACGTCGACGACCTGGCGTCCCTCTACGCCGCCGCGGCGGCCCGCCCGTCCGGCCGGACGATCATCAACGCGGCCTCGCGGACCCGCACCCCGATGCGCGACATCGCCGCCGCCGTGGCGGACACGGCCGGCGCCGAAGCGATCTCTCTGACCCGCACCGAGGCCCGCGACCTCCTCGGCCCCTTCGCCGACGTCCTGACCCGCTCGTCCCCCTTGGACCCGACCCGCGCGGAAACGAACTATGACTGGCGCCCGACCGCCCCGCCCCTCCTGACCGACCTCCGCACCGGCTCCTATACCTGACCCACCCGACCCGCCACCCGGCAATTGCCGTGGTCGGGCGTTATTCGGTGGCGAGGAGGATGGAGCCCACCACGCTGCCCGCCATTCCGGTGATCTTGGCGTTCGTAAGATCGGTTTTGTCGAAGGCGGCCATTCAGGTCAGTACCTGGGTCGTCAGGAGTTGCTCGAAGTCTTTCTCGAATGCCTCGTAGAGGGTGCGTAGCGCGGGGCCGGGCCAGGTGGGCGGGAGGAGGGACGGGGGGAGGAGCGGGTCGTTCAGCAGGTGGCGCAGGACGGCGGCGGCCAGGGTGAAGCGGTCGGCCATCTCCGTGGCGGACGTCAGGGCCGTGCGGAGGGCCTCGGCCTTCTCCGTCCAGGCGTCCAGGTCCCAGAGGGTGGCGGCGAGGAGGGCCGGGTCCTCTTCGGGGCGGCCCGTCAGGAACGTGCACTGGCGGACGACCGGGTCCGGGCGGGCGCGGGTCAGGTTGGCGGGGCGCAGCCAGGTGCCCTCGCGCAGTTCGGCGAGGCGGAGGGCGGACATGGCCTGGCGCAGCGCGGCGCGGTCGGCGGCGGGGCGGCGTTCGGCGGTGATGACGGCGATCTCCCAGGCGCCGTCCCACGGGCGGGTCGGGGGGAGGCGGGCCTCGTCCTGGCGGGCCTGGCGGGCGAGGAGGCGCTCGGTGAGCGCGTACGCGCCGCCGGACTGGACGAGGTCGCCCGCTGCCACCATGCGGGACAGCGCCACCCGGATCGTGCCCTCGGCGATGCCGAACAGGTCGCCGACGCGGACGAGGTGGCGGGCCGGCAGGCGGGGCGGGTGGACGCCGAGCAGCGTGCTCAGCACGACTGAGCGGGCGGTGAGCGGGCGGATCTCCGGGCTGTCCATGGCTGGTTACGACCCTACCGGGATTACAGTCTTCCATCATGTGACCGAAAAGCGTAATGTCGGGGGCATGACGTCCTATCTGATCGAGCCGTTCGACCGGCTTCCGTTCGGCGGCGCGGAGAAGGCGCGCCGGTACGCGACCGAGCGCTACCAGGGCGCGGTGGGCCGCAACTGGTACGACTGCGACCCCACACTGCGGTTCCTCATGCGGCGGTACCTCGGGGACGGGTTCGGCTGGGCCGAGCCGCGGCTGAAGGAGATGGGCGCGCTGATGGGCGGGCCGATCGCCGAGCGGGCCGAGGAGACCGACCGGAACCCGCCGCGCCTGGAGAAGTACGACCGGTGGGGGCGCGACATCAGCGAGGTCGTCATGCCGCCGTCGTTCGAGGCGGCCAGGAGGGATCTCGTCGCGACGTCGTTCACGCGGCCCGACTTCGTCGCGGAGGCGAAGGCGAACGGGGTCGATCCCGCGCCGCTGGGCGTGGCGTGGAGCTACCTGCTCGACCAGGCCGACATCGGGATGGCGTGCGCGCTCGGCACCGGCGGCGACATGGTCGTCCGGCTGACCGAGATGTTCGCGCCCGAGGACGTGAAGGAGCGGGTGCGGGAGCTGTTCGCCGCCGGGGAGATGTCCGGCGAGGCCGCGCAGATGCTCACGGAGCGGTCGGGCGGGTCCGATCTGGGCGCGCTGGAGTCGACGGCGTCCAAGGACGGGGACGCCTGGCGGCTCAACGGGCTCAAGTGGTTCGCGTCCAACGCCAACGGGTCGGCGTTCGTGGTGCTGGCGAAGTCGGAGGGCGCGGCCGACGGGGTGCGGGGCATCGCGCCGTTCCTCGTCCTGAAGGAGCGGCGGGACGGGTCGCGCAACGGCGTCCGCGTCCGGCGGCTCAAGGACAAGCTCGGCACGCGGTCGGTCGCGTCGGCGGAGATCGAGTTCACGGACGCGGAGGCGTTCCTGCTGGCCCCGGCCGCGAGCGCCGGCCAGGGCGGGGACGGCAAGGGCCTCGCCCGCATGATGGAGCTGACGAACGGCGCGCGCCTCGGCATCTCGATGATGGGGCTCGGGTGCGCGCGCAGGGCGCTGGTCGAGTCGCTGTGCTACGCGCGGGCGAGGGAGGCGTTCGGGGCCGCGCTCATCGATCAGCCGCTCATGCGGCGCAAGCTGGCCGAGCTGATCGTGGAGACCGAGGCCGTCCAGGCGCTGGTGTTCGACGGGTACCTGGGCCGGCCCAGGCTGCGCATGGGCGCCGCGCTGATCAAGCTGCGGGCGTCCCGGCTCGGCGTGACGGCGGCGAGCGACGCCATCGAGATCCACGGCGGCAACGGATACATCGAGCAGTGGCCGGTGGCGCGCATCCTGCGGGACGCGCAGGTCAACCCCATCTGGGAGGGCGGCGACAACATCCTGTGCCTGGACGTCCGCCGGGCCATCGAGCGGCAGGACGCGCACGAGCCGTTCCTCGACCGGCTGACCCAGGCCGTCCAGAAGGCGCCGCCCGGGGACGACGCGACCGCCGCCCTGGTCGCGCAGCGCATCGAGCAGCTCCGCGAGACCATAGAAGTATGGCGCGGCCTTGACCGGACCGTCGCCGAGGCGCGGCTCTTCCCGCTCGCCCAGTACATGGCGGACGTCTACGCGGCGGCGCTCCTGCTTGAGCAGGCGGGCTGGGAGCATAAGGATTCCGGGGCCGACCGCAAGGCGCTCGTCGCCCGCCTCTACGCTCGGACGCACCTCGCCGACACCGGCCCGCTGCGCGGGATCGACGCCCCGGCCGAGGACCTCGAACGCTTCAAGGACCTGGCCGACGGCGCGTTCACCGCGGACTAGCGTTCACCAGGTGCGTTGACACGCGGCGTGTTGGCCTTATCGGCGCGCTCATAGGGGCAACACGCCGCAAGTCGACGAGGTGAGGAGGACGCGTGGGAGTACGTGTTGAGCGGGACGGGCCGGTCACGACAGTGATCATGTCGCGTCCGGAGACCCGGAACGCCGTGGACGGGGCGACGGCGCGCGAGCTGGCCGAGGCGTTCCGCGCGTTCGACGCGGACGGGTCCGCCGCCGTCGCCGTCCTGTGGGGCGAGGGCGGGACGTTCTGCTCCGGCGCCGACCTCAAGTCGATCGGCACCGGGCGCAGCCCCCGCGTCGACCCGCCCCCCGCGGACGGCCCGCTCGGCTGCACGCGGATGCGGCTGTCCAAGCCGGTGATCGCGGCGGTCGCGGGCCACGCGGTCGCCGGCGGGCTGGAGCTGGCCCTCTGGTGCGACCTCCGGGTCGCCGAGGAGGACGCGACGTTCGGCGTCTACTGCCGCCGCTGGGGCGTCCCGCTCGTGGACGGCGGGACGTTCCGGCTGCCCCGGCTGATCGGCGCGAGCCGCGCGATGGACCTGATCCTCACCGGGCGCCCGGTGCCCGCGAAGGAGGCGTTCGAGATCGGGCTGGTGAACCGGCTCGTCCCGCCGGGCGCGTCCCGGGAGGCCGCCGAGAGGCTCGCCGCGGAGCTGTCCGCGTTCCCGCAGGCGTGCCTGCGCAACGACCGCATGTCGCTGCTGGAGGCGGAGGGGCGCCCCGAGGACGAGGCGATCGCCGTCGAGTACCGGTACGGGATCGGCTCGCTGGCCGAGGCCGCCGAGGGCGCCGCCCGGTTCGCGGACGGCCGCGGCCGCCACGGCGACTTCACCGACATCTGACCCCGCGCGCCGGGCGTCCGGACGTCCGCGTCCGGAGGTCCGCGCGCAGGACGTCCGTACGCCGGGGCGGGAGGCGCCGCATCCCGCGCGCCGGAACGTTCGAAAAACGTTGACCGAATCAGATTCGGTCCCGTAGGTTCTCGTGTGGCGGCAGTCACGACCGAGGAGCAGAGCGATGACGCTCACCGTGGAACGCGCGGGGCTGGACCTCGCCGACCCGATGGCCTACGCGGACGACCGGCGGTTCCACGCGTCGCTCGCCCTGCTGCGCCGCGAGTCGCCGGTGCACTGGGTGGACGCCCCCGGCTACACCCCCTTCTGGGCGATCACCCGGCACGAGGACGTCCTGGAGATCGAGCGCAACCACCAGATCTTCCTCAACGCGCCGCGCCCGCTGCTCGGCACCACCGAGTTCGACGAGATGAACCGGCAGCGCGCCGAGCAGGGCATCGCGCTGCGCACGCTGATCCACATGGACGACCCCGACCACCGGGTCATCCGGGCGATCGGCGCGGACTGGTTCCGGCCGCGCGCGATGCGGGCGCTGGAGCCGCGCATCAGGGAACTCGCGAAGCGGTACGTCGACCGGATGGTCGACCTCGGCGGCGAATGCGACTTCGCGCAGGAGATCGCCGTCCATTTCCCGCTGTACGTGATCCTGTCGCTGCTCGGGCTCCCCGAAAGCGACTTCGGCCGCATGCTGAAGCTGACGCAGGAGCTTTTCGGCGGCGATGACGCGGAGTTCCAACGCGGCACCACCAACGAGGAGAAACTGCAGGTCCTCCTCGACTTCTTCGCCTATTTCCAGGAGCTGACGCAGGCGCGCCGCAAGAACCCGACCGACGACCTCGCGTCCGCCATCGCGAACGCGCGGGTCGACGGGGAGCCGCTCAACGACTTCGACACCGCCTCCTACTACGTCATCATCGCGACGGCCGGGCACGACACCACCAGCGCGACGATCTCCGGCGGCCTGCATGCCCTCATCGAGCACCCCGACCAGCTCGAACGCCTCCGCGACAAGCCGGAGCTGATGCCCTTCGCGGTGGACGAGATGATCCGCTGGGTGACGCCCGTCAAGGAGTTCATGCGCACCGCCGCGCAGGACTACGAACTGCGCGGCGTCACCATTCGCGAGGGCCAAGCGGTGCTGCTCTCCTACCCGTCCGCGAACCGGGACGAGGACGTCTTCGACGAGCCGTTCCGCTTCGACGCCGGACGCGACCCGAACAAGCACCTGGCGTTCGGTTTCGGCGTCCACTACTGCCTCGGCGCGGCACTCGCCCGCATGGAGATCCGCGCGTTCTTCGAGGAACTGCTGCCCCGCCTCCACTCCATCGAACTCGCCGGGACGCCGGAGAGCCTCGCCACCACCTTCGTCGGGGGCCTGAAGCGCCTTCCGATCCGGTACTCCATCGCCTGAGCCCGGAGGAACCACCGGTGCAGATCAACGCCGCGGTGCTGCGCGCCGCAGACGCCCCGTACACGGTCGAGCGGCTCGACCTGGCCGACCCCGGCCCCGGCGAGGTCCTCGTCAAGATCGCGGGTACCGGGATGTGCCACACCGACATGCTCGGCCGCGTCCCCGGCGACCTCGTCGCGAAGCCGGTCGTGCTCGGCCACGAGGGGGCGGGCGTGGTCGAGGCGGTCGGCCCGGACGTCACCGGCGTCACCGTCGGCGACCACGTGGTCATGTCGTTCGACTCGTGCGGGACGTGCGACAACTGCCGCGCCGGGAACCCCGGCGCCTGCCCGCAGATGATGGCGCTCAACATGTTCGCGGCGCCGCTGGACGGCACGCCGCGCGCCACGACCGGCGACGGCGAGGCCGTCCACACGCGCTGGTTCGGGCAGTCGTCGTTCGCGAGCCACGCGCTCGGCACCGCCCGCAACGTCGTGCCGGTGACCCGCGACGTGCCGATCGAGCGGCTCGGGCCGCTCGGCTGCGGCATCCAGACGGGCGCCGGCTCGGTGCTGATCTCCCTCGGCGTCCGCGCCGGCGACAGCATCGCCGTCTTCGGGACCGGCGCGGTCGGGCTGGCCGCCGTGATGGCGGCGCGGGTCGCGGGCGCCGCCACGATCGTCGCCGTCGACCTGCACGAGTCGCGGCTCGACCTGGCCCGCGAGCTGGGCGCGACGCACGCGCTGAACGGGGCGGACGACGACATCGCCGGGCAGATCCGGGCGATCTCCGGCGGCGAGGGCGTGCAGTACTCGTTCGACACCACCGCCGTCCCCGCGGTCGTCTCGACGGCGGTCGCGTCGCTGCGCACCACCGGCGTCTGCGGCCTCGTCGGCGTCGGCGCCGCCGAGTACACCCTCGACGCGAACCTCCTGCTCATGGGCCGGACGGTGAAGGGCATCATCGAAGGCGACGCCGTCCCGCAGACGTTCATCCCGAAGCTGATCGAGCTGTGGCGGCAGGGCCGGTTCCCGTTCGACCGGCTCATCACCGCCTACCCGCTCGACCAGATCAACCAGGCCGAGCAGGACACCGCGTCCGGGAAGGTCGTGAAGCCCGTCCTGGTCCCCTAGACGACGCGGTGGAGGAGGCCGTCGCCGCGGGCCAGGCGGCGGCAGTTCTCCGCCGCGACCGCGAAGTAGCGGTCCCAGGTCTCGCGGGTCAGCCAGGCGACGTGCGGCATGACGACGACGTTGTCCAGGGCGAGCAGCGGGTTGGACGCGTCCGCCGGCTCCCGCTCGAACACGTCGAGGCCGGCGCCGCCCAGCCGGCCCGACCGCAGCTCCGCCACCAGCGCCGCCTCGTCGATGACCGCGCCGCGCGCCGTGTTCACCACGATCGCGCCGTCCGGCAGCAGCGCGAGCCGCCCGGCGTCCAGCAGATGGCGGGTCTCGCCGGTCAGCGGGACGTGCACCGACACGATGTCGCTCGCCCGCAGCAGATCGTCCAGCTCCCGCCAGGCCGGGTCGTCGCGGCGCGGACGCCGGGACGTGTAGAGGACGTTCGCCCCGATCGCCTCCAGCATGCCTCTCAGCAGAGTGGCGATCTCGCCACCGCCGAGCAGCCCGACCGTCCGCCCGGCGATCTCCCCGCCCACCAGGGAGCGGTCGGCGGGCCAGCCCTCGCCGCGCCGCGTCCGCGCGTCGAACGCGACGACCCTGCGCAGCGCCGCCAGCATCAGCAGCAGGGACGTCTCCGCGACCGCCTGCGCGTTCTGCCCCGGCATGTTCGCGACCGCGATGCCCCGCTCCTTCGCCGCGTCCAGATCGATCGTGTTCACGCCGGTGCCGAGCTTCTGGATCAGCTTGAGCTTCGGCGCCCGGTCCATGTCGGCGGCGGTGAGGGGGCGCAGCACGTGCCAGATGACCTCGGTGTCCGGCAGCAGCTCCGCGAACCGGGCGTCGTCCTGCTCGGAGCAGCTCACGATGTCGAGGCCGGGCTCCTCATGGTCCATGTCATAGTGCAGCAGCACCCGCATGCCGTCCCCTTCCGTCCGTTCGTGGAACCCCGGGTCGGCGCCCGATCTTCCCACCGGATTATCGTGCGGACCATGAGAACGAGTCCCGGGGGAGCGGCCCCGGATGGCCGGACGGCGTCCGCCCTGCGTTTCCTAGCCGAGCTCATCGCCTGGATCGCGACGCCGTGGGCGCTGGCGCCGCACTCCGTCCCGCTGGCGGTCGCTTCGGTCGTGGTGCTGATCGGCCTGCCGACCGTGTTCTCGACACCCGGCGACAAGGCCCGCACGGTCGTCGCGGTGCCGGGGATCGTCACGATCGCGCTGGTCCTGCTGCAACTCGCCGCCGCGGTGGCCGCGTCCTGGGCGGCCTGGCCGGCGCCGGTCGCGATCGTCGTGACGGCTCTCTGCCTCGGCGTCGTCGTCCTCGAACAGCCGCGCTGGCGGTGGCTGCTCGGAGCGCCCACCCGACCGGAGGCGAGGTGACGCGATGTGGACGGACGCCCCGATCGTGCAGGCGCCGATGGCGGGCGGCCCGTCGACGCCCGAACTGGCCGCCGCCGTGTCGGAGGCGGGCGGCCTCGGCTTCCTCGCCGCCGGCTACAAGACGCCCGAGGCCATGCGCGCCGACATCGCCGCGACCCGGAGGCTGACGTCCCGCCCGTTCGGGATGAACGTCTTCATGCCGTCCCTGGACGAGATCGACGCCGCCGAAGTCGCCACCTACCGCGACCGCCTCGCGCCCGAGGCCGAACGCCTCGGCGTCGCCCCCGGCACCCCGGGCCCCCGCGACGACGCCTACGAGGCGAAGATCGCCGACCTGCTGTCCGATCCGCCCGCCTTCGTGAGCTTCACCTTCGGCTGCCCGTCTTCGGACGTCATCCAGGCGTTCCAGGCCCGCGGAACCGTGGTGATCGTCACCGTGACGTCCGTGGACGAGGCCCGCCAAGCGGCGTCCGCCGACGCGCTCTGCCTGCAGGGTTCCGAGGCGGGCGGGCACCGGGGGTCGTTCACGAACACCGCTGACGAGCCGCTGCCGCTGCGCGTCCTGCTGCACTCCGTGCGCGCGATGACGTCCCAGCCCCTCATCGCCGCCGGCGGCCTCGCGACGTCCGCCGACGTCGGCGAGGTACTCGGGCTGGGCGCCGCCGCGGCCCAGCTCGGGACGGCCTTCGTCCGCTGCCCGGAGAGCGGCGCCAACGCCGTCCACAAGGCCGCCCTGTCCGACCCGCGCTTCACCTCCACCGCACTGACCCGGGCCTTCAGCGGACGCCTCGCCCGCGGCCTGGTCAACCGCTTCCTCACGGAACATTCACCGCACGCACCGGCCGCCTACCCGGATGTCCACTACGTGACATCGCCGCTGCGCAAGGCTTCCGTCGCGCAAGGCGACCCGGAAGGCGTCAACCTGTGGGCAGGCGAGTCCTTCCACAGGACAACCGAAGCCCCCGCCGCCGACCTGGTACGCGCCCTGACGCCACGCTGATGCCCGAATCGGCCATCCTGATCGGCCTCCAGGCGTCCGGAAAGACGACGTTCTACCGCCGACACCTGGCCGGCCACGTCCACGCCGGCAGAGTCGACGCGGTGAGGCCCTCGGGCTGTACGGCGTCGCCGTCGGGGTCCCCGCCGTCGTGGCCATGCCGCTGGGCGTATGGCTGAGCACCCGCCTGGGCTACGGCACAGTGTTCATCGCCGGGGCGGCGGTGTCGCCGGCCTCGCTCGCCTTGGTGCCCGGTCTGCCCGACGCGAGCGGGCCGGCCCGCCGTGAGCCGGGAGTTCCCCCCGCCCGCTGGCTCGCGGGCCGGCACGGCGACCGGCACGTGCGTACGCGTGGGGGCGCCGGTTGGGGCGGGGGCTTCCGGGCGTAGGGCGGCGCGGTTACTCTTCAGGTGGCGTCCATGCCGGTCGTTTGCGCCTTGCGCCTGGGAGAGTTCCGTTCGCGGGACTTGTTCGGCTCTTGCACCGGCTCCTCTGTCCCCGTTCTGGAGGAGTCGTCCCCGTGAGAATCACGTACAAGCGATGGTCCCCTGCCATCGCCGCGTTGGCTTCGGCCTTGGCGGCGCTGGCCCTGTCACTGGGTGCGATGGTGGTGCTTTCCGCGCCGTCGTCCGCTCAGTCCACCGTTCTGGTCGCCTGCGGCTATCCCGCTTGGGCCGAGGGCAACAGCTACAAGGTCGGCGACAAGGTCACCTACAGCGGACACGGCTACGAGGCGATCGTCGCCCACACCGCGTGGCCTGGCGCCAACTGGAACCCCGCGTCCACGCCGACGCTGTGGCGCGACCTCGGGGCGTGTGACGGGTCCACGCCGCCAACCACGCCGCCCACCACGCCCCCGACAACGCCTACCACGACCCCGCCGACCACCCAGCCGCCCGGGGACGGCACCTGTGCCGTGAAGTCGAGGCCCAGCGGCAAGGTGTTGCAGGGGTACTGGGAGAACTGGGACGGGTCGTCCAATGGCGTCCACCCGCCGTTCGGCTGGACTCCGATCGACAACCCCGTCATCAGGCAGCACGGCTACAACGTGATCAACGCTGCGTTCCCCGTCATCCGGTCGGACGGCACCGTCCTGTGGGAGGACGGCATGGACTCGACCGTCAAGGTCGCCACCCCCGCTGAGATGTGCGCGGCCAAGGCGGCGGGCGCCACCATCCTGATGTCGATCGGCGGTGCGACCGCGGGCATCGACCTCAGCTCCAGCAGCGTCGCGGACCGTTTCGTCCAGACGATCGTCCCGATCCTGAAGAAGTACAACTTCGACGGCATCGACATCGACATCGAGACGGGGCTGTCGGGCAGCGGCGACATCAATCGGCTGTCGACGTCCCAGGCGAACCTGATCCGCATCATCGACGGCGTGCTCGCGCAGATGCCGTCCAACTTCGGGCTCACGATGGCGCCCGAGACCGCGTACGTGACCGGCGGCAGCGTCACCTACGGCTCCATCTGGGGCGCCTACCTGCCGATCATCAAGAAGTACGCCGACAACGGCCGGCTGTGGTGGCTGAACATGCAGTACTACAACGGCAGCATGTACGGGTGCTCCGGTGACTCCTACTCCGCCGGGACGGTCGAGGGCTTCGTGAAGCAGACCGAATGCCTGAACAACGGCCTCGTCATCCAGGGCACGACCATCCGGGTGCCGTACGACAAGCAGGTCCCGGGTCTGCCCGCGCAGCCCGGCGCCGGCGGCGGTTACATGTCGACGGGCCTCGTCGGGCAGGCATGGAACCACTTCAACGGGCAGTTGAAGGGTCTGATGACCTGGTCCATCAACTGGGACGGCTCGAAGGGCTGGACGTTCGGCGACAACGTCCGCGGCCTGCAGGGCCGGTGACGGTCCGGGGGCGGCCCGGCGCCGGGCCGCCCCCGGGAACCGGGCTTGACCTTGACGCCGGTGTGAAGGCGTAGCGTCGAAAACGGCCACAGGGAGGGACGGATGCGGATCGGGGAACTCGCCGCGCGCGCGGGCGTCAGCACCCGCACGCTGCGCTACTACGAGCAGCAGGGGCTGCTGCCGGCGCGGCGCGCGTCCAACGGGTACCGGCAGTACGAGGAGTCGGACGTCCGGCTCGTCGAGGAGATCAGGTCGCTGCTGGCGGCCGGGTTCACGCTGGACGACACCCGCCCGTTCGTCGACTGCCTGCGCGCGGGCCATGCCGACGGGGCGTCCTGCCCCGAGTCCGTCGCGGTCTACCAGCGCAGGCTCGCGGAGATCGACGCCGAGATCCGCGCGCTGATCCGCCTGCGCGCGGACGTGGCCGGCCAGCTGGCGCGGGCCTGCCCGGGCTGCGCCCTCTCCACGGAGGCGACGAATGATCACATTGACCGGCGCGAACTTCGACGAGCAGGTGCTCCGCGCCGACAAGCCGGTACTGGTCGAATTCTGGGCGGACTGGTGCCCGCCCTGCAAAATGATCGCGCCGATCCTTGACCAGATCGACGCGGAGCACGGCGACCGGCTGACCGTCGCGAAGCTCAACGGCGACGAGAACCCCGACATCGTGACCCGCTACGGCGTCCTGGGCTTCCCCACGCTCAACCTCTACCGCGGCGGCGAGGTCGTCCGGCAGATCGTCGGCGCCAAGCCCAAGCGCGCCCTCCTCGCCGCCCTGGACGGCCATTTCTGACGCCCCGGCGGACTTGATCGGATCGGCGACGGCCCTCCCGCCCGGCGATCTATGCTCGACGTCAATGGCGCCGGTGTCGGGAGGGCCCTCGTGCGGACGTTGCTGAACGTCATCTGGCTGGTTCTGGCGGGGTTCTGGCTGGCGCTGAGCTACGTGTTCGCCGGGATCATCTGCTGCGTCCTCATCATCACGATCCCGTTCGGCATCGCGTCGTTCCGCATCGCGGCCTTCGCGCTCTGGCCGTTCGGCCGCACGACCGTCCCCAAGCGCGGCGCGGGCGTCGGCTCCCTCATCGGCAACGTCATCTGGATCATCGTCGCGGGCTGGTGGCTGGCCCTCGGCCACCTCGTCACCGGGGTCCTGCTCTGCCTCACGATCATCGGCATCCCGTTCGGCATCGCGAACTTCAAGCTGATCCCGATCTCGCTGACCCCGCTCGGCCACGACATCGTCTCCTCCAGCGACCCCGCCCGCTTCTGACCGCCGGCGGCGCCGGAACCGTCCGCCGTCAGGAGGGCCAGGGGGTGCCGGTCAGGCGTTCGTAGACCTCGATGTAGCGGGCCCGGGTGGCGTCCACGACGTCCTGGGGGATGGCGGGGCCGGGCGGGGTGCGGTCCCAGTCGAGGGTGCTGCTCCAGTCGCGGACGAACTGCTTGTCGAGGGAGTGCTGGGGGCGGCCGGGCTCCCACTCGTCGGCGGGCCAGAAGCGGGACGAGTCGGGGGTGAGGACCTCGTCGCCCAGGACGAGGGTGCCGTCGGCGGCGCGGCCGAACTCCAGCTTGGTGTCGGCGATGATGATGCCGCGCTCGGCGGCGAGGGCGGCGCCGCGCTTGTAGATCTCCAGCGTGACGTCCTTGAGGCGGGCGGCGGTGTCGGCGCCGATCTCGGCCACGACGTCGGCGTAGGTGATGAACTCGTCGTGGCCCTCGGCGGCCTTGGTGGTCGGGGTGAAGATCGGCTCCGGGAGGCGGGAGGCGTCGACCAGGCCGGGGGGCAGGGAGATGCCGGAGACGGTGCCGTCCTTCTGGTACTCCTTGAGGCCGAGGCCGGTCAGGTAGCCGCGGGCGATCCACTCGACGGGGATCATGGAGAGCCGGCGGCAGCGGATGGCGCGGCCGGCCCATTCGGCGGGGACGTCCTCGGAGATGACATGGTTCGGGATGATGTCGGCGAACTGCTCGAACCACCAGAGGGAGAGCTGCGTCAGGATCTTGCCTTTGTCGGGGATCTCCGTGGGGAGCACGACGTCGTAGACGCTCACCCGGTCGGACGCCACCAGGATCAGCTCGTCGCCGTCCGCGTAGACGTCCCGCACCTTCCCGGAGTGGATCAGCTCCATGTCGCTCCTCGTCTCGGCTGCCGGATAGGAGTCTGGCACAGCGGTGTCCGGCCGCCTCACGAGGGCCGATAGGTTTTGATCAGCCGGGCGGGGGAGGGTTTCGGGGTGCGGGCGGTTCGTGTGGCGGCGGTCGCCGTCTTGGTGGCGGCGTTCGGGGGTTGCCGGCCGGCCGTCGAGGGCAGGGCGGCCCGGCCCGCGCCGCCCGCGCGGCCCGCGCCCAGCGTGACTCCCGTCGTGCGGGACGAGGCCGCAGTGTGGCGCGGGTGGGGGCTCAAGCCGCTGCCGCCGGCGCCCGCCCCGCCGGAGGACAAGCCCCTCAAGCTCGGCGGGAAGGGGCCGGTGAAGGTCTTCGACCGGGTTCCGACGGAGGAGCGGGTCGTCTTCATCACGATCGACGACGGGCAGGAGAAGGACCCCAGGTTCGTGCAGATGCTGACCGACCTCAAGGTGCCGGTCACCATGTTCCTCACCGATGACGTCGTCCGGGACGACTACGCGTACTTCAAGCCCTTGCAGGCGCTTGGCAATCACGTCCAGAACCACACGCTGACCCATCCCGTCCTGCCGCTGCTCGGGTTGGACGGTCAGAAGCACGAAATCTGCGGGGCGCAGGAGGCGCTGACCAAGCAGTACGGGACGGAACCCACCCTGTTGAGGCCGCCCTACGGCCGGTGGAACTGGGCCATGCAGCAGGCGGCCCGCGAGTGCGGCATCGACGGGATCGTCATGTGGCGCGCGTCCATGCAGATCCACGACATGCAGTACGACGACGCCAACAAGAAACTGCACCCCGGTGACATCCTGCTGGCCCACTTCAGGGGGCCGGAGCAGCTCAAGGGCGAGACGATGACCGAGATGTTCGCCCACATGCTCAAGCGCATCGGGAAGCAGGGCTTCGCCGTCGCGCGCCTGGAGGACTACATAAGTCCTCGATCAGCACCCGCATCGTCTTCACCGCCGGGTCCGCTCCGTCCGGGATGACCGTGCCGCCGTCGACGCCGGTGCGCAGGTAGTCCACGACGGGCGCGGTGGTCCGCTCGCCGGGCAGCACGGCCGGGATGCCGGGCGGGTACGAATGCGGCGCCGGTGACCGGGTAGGGCGGGCGTGTACAGCCGACAGGGAGCTACCATGAACGATCGCATACCGGCCGAGGCGGAGCTGGCCTGGGAGGACTTCCACCGGCTCGTCAACATGACCTCCGACGAGCTGCGGACGTGGCTGCTCACGGACGCCTCCGGCGAGGAGGCGTTCCCCGCGGACGGTCCCGGCCCGGGGGTCAACGAGCTCGGCGCCCGCGTGGTCGACATCCTGCGCAAGCGCAAGGTCGACCTGACCGAGAGCGACACCGAGCTCATGGCGGAGGTCGTCGACTTCGTGGAGGACCGCCTGGAGAACCGCCCGCCGAACGCGGAGCGGGACGAGCAGTGGCGGCACGCGCTGATGAGCGTGGGGCACGACCCGCTGCGTCCCCAGCCGTCCAGCGCCTAGGAGGCGACCGCACGCCGAACCCCGACTAGGCGGAAGGCTCGCGGGCCGCTCCGGGGCAGACCGGGGCGGCCCGCACATGCGTGGCTTGTGGGACGCGGCGGGAGGGTAGGGACAAGTAGTGATCGAGCTGTCGCCGGGCCAGGGACTCGTCGAGATAGGCGAACTGCTGCTGGCGATGGTGCTGTCCGCCGCCATCGGCCTGGAGCGGGGGCTGCGGAACAAGAGCGCGGGGCTGCGCACGCACACCCTCGTCGGCGTCGGCGCGGCACTGTTCATGCTGGTCAGCAAGTACGGGTTCGAGAACGTCCCGGGGAACGTGTCGCTCGACCCGTCGCGGGTGGCGGCGCAGATCGTGTCCGGCATCGGGTTCATCGGCGGCGGGCTGATCTTCGTCCGGCGGGACGCGGTGCGCGGGCTGACGACCGCGGCGGTCGTGTGGGTGACGGCGGCGGTCGGCATGGCGGCGGGCGGCGGGCTGTGGGTGCTGGCGGTCGCGGTGACGGCGATGCACTTCCTCGTCGTCTACGGGCTGAGCGCCGTGACGCGGCGGCTGCCGCTGCACCGGTTCCGCCCGGCGGGCATCGCCCGGATGCGGCTCGTCTACCGGGACGGGCGGGGTGCGCTGCGGCGGGTCCTGATGGAGTGCACGCAGCGCGGGTTCGTGATCCTGGAGGTCAACGTCGACCGCGACTACCTGCCGGACGACTCCGACCGCGGCCGGGACGAGCGCCGCGACCGGCGCGAACCGCCCGAGCGGCGCCGTCCCGGCAACGCGGTGGTGTCGGTGGTGCTGGAGGGCACGGGCTCCATCCCGGACCTCACCGCGCACCTGAGCGAGCTGGACGACGTCATCGGCGTCACGGTCGGCTCCGAGAAGGACGACGAGGAGTGAGCCGTCAGGGGACCTCGGTCTGCGGGCTGTAGCCCTCGTCCTCGCCGCCCGGGGTCTCGGCCTCGGCGATCGCCGGGTCGGTCGGGCTCGGGGTGTGCTCGTCGGCGAAGTCGGCGTCCGCGTCCTGCGGCGCGCCCGCCTCGGCCCGCCGGTCGGCGAGCGGCTTGTCGGCCTCGTTCCGGCCGGCGTCCGGCTCGGTCATCGGCATCCTCCTCATCACGGCTCGAACCCGTCACGGCTCGAACCCCTCACGGCTCGAACCCGTCACGGCTCGAACTGGGGCGATACCCGGCCGGCGGGGTTCAACCCTCCGTTCGGGCGCGGACGAACGCGACGAGGCGGGCGGGGTCCTCGCCGTCCAGGACGATCTCGAAGTCCCTCGCCAGCACTTCCGGCAGCTCTTCGGGCTTGAGCGCGCGCGTGTGGCGGGAGCCGCCGGGGCGGGTGACGGTCAGCGTCGTCCCGTCCAGCACGCGGAGGGCGTCGGACGAGAACTTCTGCGTGAGCGGGCGGGCCGTGAACGGCGACCGGGGGCTGGTGGAGACGAAGTGGTTGAGCGCGTCGAAGTCGATGCGGAGCGCCTCGTTCATCGCGAACATGTGCCGCCGGACCCAGCCGTTCTCCGAGGTCTGGTGCAGTTCCCAGCCGGCGGTGTGGGGGCTCCACGTCCGGATGGTGCGGCCGCGCCGGAGCCGGAAGCCCCAGCCGTCCTGGACGGCCTCCGCGCCGTCGACGAACCGGAGCGGCTCCAACGGCCCGGCGCCGAACCCCACGTCGCACATCCAGCCGGGCTCGTCGCGCGGCTCGCCGGGCGCGCGGACGTGCAGCAGCGAGTGCGTCGTCGGCCGGAGGCTCGCCGCGCCCAGCATGACCCGCCCGAGCAGCGCCGTCACCTCGAACCCGAGCTTCTCCAGCACCGCCGCGAACAGCCGGTTGTGCTCGAAGCAGTAGCCGCCGCGCGGCCGCTGGACCAGCTTCGCCTGGACGGCGTCCAGCGACAGCTCGACCGGCCGGCCGAGCATGATCTCCAGGTTCTCGAACGGGATGGACGTGACGTGCGCACGATGCAGCGCCCGCAGCGTCGCCGCGGTCGGCTCCAGAGTGCCGTCATATCCGGTCCGCTTCAGGTACGCGGGCAGATCCAGCAGTTCGCTCTCCCACCCGTAGCCCAGATCCTCGCTCATGGCTCCCTCTCACTTATGAACGAGATAACACCCGACGCGGCCGAGATCCTCCCGGCGGGTTTCAGCTGAGCGGAAGGCGGAGGACGAACCGGCTGCCGCGCGGGCTGTCGGCGATGCGCAGCGACCCGCCGTGGATCTCGGCGATCTCGCGGGTGATGGGCAGGCCGAGCCCGGTGCCGTGCGGGTCGAGGGCGCGCGACTCCGGGAGCCGCGCGAAGCGTTCGAAGACCCGCTCGCGGGCCTCCGCGGGGACGCCCGGGCCGTCGTCCTCGACCTCCAGGACCGCGTCGCCGGCGTCCCGCCGCACGGTCACCGTGACCTGCGACCGGGCGTGCCGTTCGGCGTTGTTCAGCAGGTTGCCGAGCACCCGGTGCAGCCGCACCCCGTTCCCGGTGACGGTGACGCCCGGCTCCAGCCGGGCGTCGATGGGGACGCGGCCGCCGTGCAGCGGCAGCTCGCGGCGCGCCAGCTCGGCGAGGTCGAGCCGCTCGACCGGCTGCGGGGTGCGGGCGTCGAGGCGGGACAGCTCCAGCAGGTCGGCGACGATGTCGTTCAGCCGCTGCACGTCCGCCAGCGCGGACCGGACCATCGTCTTCCACGGGTAGCCGTCCGGTTCGTCCAGCGCGACCTCCAGCCGCGTCCGCAGGGCGGTGATCGGGTTCCGCAGGTCGTGCGAGGCGTCCGAGACGAACCGGTGCTCCCGGTTGGACGCCTCCTCCAGGCGCTCGAGCGTGGCGTTCACCGTCTCGGCGAGCCCCTGGATCTCGTCGGCGGTCGGCGGGACGGAGACGCGCCGGTCCAGGCCCTGGGCGCCGACCTCCGCGAGCTCTCTGCGGAGGCGGACGACCGGGTCGAGCGTCCGCCCGACCGTGCGCCACGTCCACCAGGTGATCAGGGCGAGGAGCGCGCTCAGGACGGCGGCGATGGTCAGCGGCAGCAGCCACGCGCTCAGCAGGGTCGGCAGCGGGGCGGCCGCGACGATCACCACGCCCGCCCCCCACGGCGACTCCCGCACGCGCAGGCCGAACACCCACACGCACTCGTCCAGGAAGTCCGGGCATTTCTGCTCGTCGATGAGCACCAGGCGCTGCTGGAGTTCCTCCTGCACGAGAGGCGGGAGCCCCACGGCGTCCTTGCTGGCCGCCAGGACCTGCCCATCTTGGTTCACGACCTGCACCAGGGGCGCCTCGCGCGATCTCGGGGCGAGCTCGCCCCGGTTCTCGCCGGTGGCGAGGCTGAACGCGATGCGCTCGACCGTCAGCTGGGCCTCCCGGGCGACCCTGTTCGCCGCCCAGTCCCGCGCGAGGAGCAGCATCAGGACGAACACCAGGGTCAGGATCAGCGCGGACACCCCGGCGCTGAGGACCGTGGCGCGGCCGCGGACGGAGAACAGCATCCGTTCCCGCCACCGGCGGGCGCGGTCCCGTCGCTCCGTCGTCACAGCTCACCCCCCGTGCGCTACTCCTGGTCACTTCCCACTGCTCAGAGTAGTCAACGGGTTGCGGGCGGCCGCGGGCGTGAACGGGTGGCGGGGGCCGAACCGTACAGCGGGGGTGACGGGCGACTTTCCGGACGTGAAGGGAGCCGTCGCGTGGGTGTCGAGGACGCGGTGCGAACTGCCGTGGCCGGGTCCGCCCGGCTCGGGGGAGGCGGTGCTGTGGGCGAAGCGCGGGGCCGCGTGGTGCTCGGCGAGATCACGCTGCCGGGGGTGCGGCGGTCCGTCGGGGTCGCCCGGGGCTTCGTTCGGGAACTGGCGGCCGGCGCGCCCGCGGTGGACGACTTGGTCGTGGTGGTGAGCGAGACGGTCGCGAACGCGGTCACGCACACGGCGTCGGGGCTGGCGGGCGGGCGGGTGACGGTCGTCCTCACGGCGGGGGACGGGGTGTACCGGCTGGAGGTCTCCGACGACGGGGCGGCGGGCGGGCGGCCGCACGTGAAGGCCGAGGCCGAGGCGGAGACCGGCCGCGGGATGCGGATCGTGGAAGCGCTCTCGGCGCGGTGGGGGTTCCGGGCGGAAGGGGCGCGCACGGTGGTGTGGGCGGAGTTCCCGGCCCCGGCCGCCGAGTAGCGGGCCGGGGCCGGGAACGGCCGGTCACCGGCCGCGCTGGAGCTGCCGGGCCGGCATCCGCCGGGCGTTGCGGCGCTGGTTCACGAGATTGGCGGAGCGGAATTCGGACTTCTTTCGGGCGCCCTTCTTCTTGGCGTTGGCGAAGGGCGCGGATCCGAGGCTGTCAATGGCGCGCATAAAGGCGTCACCTCCGGGCAGGCGTGAATTCGGCCGCAATGGGGCCGACGAAATGGAAAGCTGTGCGCACGGCTCGCGCAGCAGGTCACAGGACTTGTCGGCGAGAGGAAGTGCGCTTGGGAAGAGAACGGGAGCGGGCTCGCGGCGATGCCGGGAGCGGCTCAACCGGAAGAGGATCAAAGGATCATGTCCAAGAGTTAGCCATAGGTTCCGGCCGGTGTCAACCCATTAATTTCCCGGTCGTCGGCGGGGCGGCGCGGCGGGGTGTGCGGATGGCGCAATCCGTGGGGCGCCCGTCGTTGACGCCATGAGCGGGGCGGGCCCAGCCTGGAGGCATGCGCGTCGCGTTCCTGATCTTCGACGGCGTGCCGCCCCAGAGAGACGAGGGAGTACGCATGACCACGTACGGGCTGCTGGTGTTCGAGGACGCGGAGGAACTGGACTTCGTGGGCCCCTGGGAGGTGTTCACGGCGTCGGCGATGATGCGCGAGCAGAAGGGTGGGGCGGAACCGGACAAGGCGGTGCTGGTCGCCGAGCAGTTGGAGCCGGTGCGCTGCGCCAAAGGGCTCCGGGTCGTCCCAGACCACACCCTGGAAGACCACCCGAAGCTGGACGTGCTCCTAGTGCCCGGTGGACGCGGCGCAAGGGAGACCCAGCCGCACAACCCGTCCGTCACGGGCTGGATAGCGAAGACCGCCGAACAGGCCGACTGGGTGACGAGCGTGTGCACCGGCTCGATCCTGCTGCACGCCGCAGGCCCCGCCAGGGGGCACAGGGTCGCGACCCACTGGGCGTCGGAGGACGCCCTGGAGGCTCGCGGCGACGTGACCGTCGTACGCGACGCGCGCTACGTCGTGGACGGCAACCTCGTCACCAGCCAGGGCGTGTCCGCGGGCATCGACATGGCCCTCTGGCTGATCGGGCGCATCCACGGCCGCGACCACGCGCGGGCGGTCCGCCGCTACATCCAGTACGAGCCCGCGCCCCCGTACCTGGCCGACGAGCCCGCGTAGACGGCCGGGGGGACCGCCTGATCGGGACGCCCGTCGGAACGAACATTCCGCCATTCCAGTGATGATCTTCGCTTATCGGCATAATCACGCGAATGGCAGTGTCGCTTCCGGTGCGGTTCCGCAGCGATGGCGGGCGGGTGGCGGTGGAGACCGACCCCCTGCACGCCCCGCTGCGCGACTTTCTCATCAACGACCTGGGCGAGGACGTCTCCGCGATCGCGCGCGCCCAGGGGCGGCTGGGCGGCGGCTCGTCCGGCCCCTGGCGGGAGGACTACCGCTACCACCGCCTCGAATTCGACGGCACCACCGTCCGCGTGCGGGACGTCGGCGGGTGGGCGTCCTGCGACCTCGACCCGGCCGTCCTGCGCCAATGCCTGGACGAGTACCTCAACGAGATCGGCGCGCTGCGGAGCCGCCGTAGCCTCGAACGGGTGCTGGGCAAGCCGCGCAACGGCGAGCCGGTGGCGAGTTCCCTGGCGCTCGGGTCCGTGTCCCACCGGACGCAGGGCTGGGGGCTCATCCAGGCGCCGCGCGCCATGCTGGAGGACATCGCCGGGCTGACCCCGCACCCGGACGGCTGCCTCCCGCACGGCGTGCTGGAGACCGGCTCGGGCGCCTGCTGGGCCGACCTCGCCGTCCTGGACGAGAGCGGTACGCGCCTACGCGGCGGCACGAAGACGTTCATGCCGCGTGGCATCGACCCAGAACGCCTTATGGCGGAGCTTGGGAACACCCTCACGTCGGCCCGTTTCCTCGGCGGCATCCCGGGGGCGTGGTCCGGGGTCGTCGCCGGTGTCCCGGTGCACGGCTACGTCGACCCGGACGCCGTGCTGCGGCTGCCCTGCATGCCCATCGAGATCGAGGGCGTCGTCCGGCACGTGCGGGTGTTCTTCCCGGAGCTGGCCGACTCCGGGGTCGATCTGGAGGCGGCAGCGTCCTCCGCGGTGGCGATCGCCAATGCCGTGAACGGGCCGCGCCACGTCCTGATGGCGTTCCTGCTCCATGACGTGCAGAGCCATCGCCACCACCTGGAGGTCGTGCGTGCGGCGCGTCCCGGCTGGGAGCACACGGGGAACGCCTGCCATCTGCGGGTCGACGTGCAGACCGTCCGGCTGGAGCACCTGTGGCTGCCCGGCCACAACTGCGAGATGCCGACGGGCGAGTTCGCCGGTGTCCTCTACGAGTACGAGCGCCTTATCAGCACGGGCGTCTCGTAACCTCGTAGCCAGTCGAAGGGGGCGTGCATGGCGGTGCTGGGACGGACCCTCGGGCGAGCGGTGGACCGCCTCTTCGGCCTACCCGAGGCGCCCGCACCGGACGTCCAGATAAGGCGCGACTTGCGCGTGCCCATGCCGGACGGAGTCGTGCTCATTGCCGACCTGTACCGCCCGCGCGGGGCCGGGCCGATGCCCGCCGTGCTGATTCGCACCCCGTACGGCAAGCGGCAACCCGTGATGCGGCTGTACGCGGGGGTTCTGGCGAGGCGCGGGTTCCAGGTCGTCGTGCAGAATGTGCGGGGCGTCCTCGGCTCGGGCGGCGAGTTCCACGCCTTCCACAACGAGAAGGACGACGGGCTCGCGACGCTCGCGTGGGTTCGCGGCCGGCCGTGGTGTGACGGCAGGGTCGCCATGGTGGGTGCGAGCTACCTCGGATACACCGAATGGGCCCTCGCGCCCTACGCAGACCCTTCTCTGGAAGCGATGGGGCTCGGCATCACGGCGTCCGAGTTCGTGAGTTCCTTCTATCCGGGTGGTGCGCTCGCCCTCCACAACACGCTCGTGTGGTCGTCGTTGATGGGCACGCAGGGCGAGAAGAGGCGGCCGCTCCACAACAGACGTGTCCGGCAGGCGATGCGCCACCTCCCGGTAGGGGAAGCGGACATCGCGGCCATCGGACGCCCCGAATCGTTCCTCCGCGACGTCACTGCCCACGCCGAACCCGGCGACGACTTCTGGCAGGCGACCGACCACAGCGCCGCCGTCCCGGACACGGCCACGCCGACCACGATGGTGACGGGCTGGTGGGACCTCTTCCTGCGCGGCCAGTTGCGCGACTTCACCGCCCTGCACGAGGCCGGACGCCAGGTGCGCATCACCATCGGCCCATGGGGGCACGACACGAAAGCGCTCCGCGCGATGGTCTCCGACCAGGTGTCCTGGCTGAACGCCCATCTGAACGGCGACAAGGCCCAGCTCCGCCAGGCCCCGGTGAGGCTCCACCTGCAGAAGGCCGGCCGCTGGCTGGACTTCGACCAATGGCCCCCGCCCGAGACCAAGCCCACGCCGCTCTACCTGGGCCGGAGCCTTCTCTGGGACGGGCCGCCGGACGCGGAACCGGCCACGTTCACCTACGAGCCTCTCGACCCCACCCCGTCCGTGGGCGGGCCGCTCCTCTCACCCGGCAAGGGCGGGCAGCGGGACAACACACCGATCGAACGCCGCGGCGACGTGGTCGTCCTGACGGGCGCCCCGCTGGACGGCGACCTCGACCTCATCGGGCCGGTATCGGCGACCGTCCACGCGCGGACGAGCACCGGGCAGGGCGACCTGTTCATCCGCCTCTGCGACGTCGACCGCGACGGGGTCTCCCGCAACGTCACCGACGGCGTCCTGCGCATCAGGTCCGAAGGGGTGGTGCGGGCCGAGATCGAGATGCACCCGACCGCGTACCGCTTCCTGCGCGGCCACCGGGTGCGCGTCATGCTGGCGGGCGGCGCGTTCCCGAGATTCGCCCGCAACCACGGCACCGGGGAACCCGCCGGGCGGGCCGTCGCGTCCCGCCGCACCCGCTTCGAGATCCTCCGCGACGAGGACCACCCGTCCGCCGTCCACCTCCCGGTCTGGGACGGCTAGCTCGCTTCGCTCTCCGCGCGCAGGGCCTCGTACTCCTTGAGCACCCTCTTGCGCGCCCTGGCCGAGAGGCGGTCGATGTAGAGCCTGCCCTCAAGGTGGTCGGTCTCGTGCTGGAGGCAGCGGGCGAGCAGCCCCGTCCCCTCCACCGTGACCTCGTTTCCGTCGACGTCGAAGCCGCGCACGGTCGCACGGTCAGGACGCGCCAGCCGCGCGTGCGGCCCCGGCACGGAAAGGCAGCCTTCCTCGTCGTCGTCCAGCCGCCGGTCCTCCAGCGCCGGCAGCTCCAGGACGGGGTTGACGACGGCGCCCTTGCGCCGCTCGCCGTCCGCGTCCGGGCAGTCGTAGACGAAGACGCACAGGTCGACGCCGATCTGGTTCGCGGCCAGGCCGACGCCCTGCGCCTCGTACATGCTGGCGAACATGTCGTCGGCCAGCTCCCGCAGCGCCGGGCCGAAGTCGTCGACGGGCCGGCACGGCCGGTGCAGGACGGGCGTCCCCACCAGCGTGATCGGCCGCACGCGTCCCACCATCACCACTCCCTCCCACGCTGATTACACCACGCGTCCCCGGCCGCGGAGCGTGCCCCGCTCGTCGCACACGGCCGCCCGCTCGTCGACGGGACGGGGCCGAGCCCTCGATCCGGCCGCGGCCGCCCCGCTACCTTCTCCACGTCCGCCGGACGGCCGGTGCGAGCCGCTCCGGGGGGAGCGGCCGGTCCTGTGAGCGCACCCGGGGGCCGGCGCGGCGGAACGGGGAGAGAGGGGTCACTTCGGGGGGGAGTGGCCCCTCCGCCCGTTTCCACGGGTTCACGCATTTATAAGTTGACTATAAGACTTACGGCGAGAACGTGGAGCCGGCTGAGAAGCAAATGGCTCCGGGGCGTCTCACAATTCAGGCAACCGCGAATTGCTCCCTTTCGCGGTCCGCCTAGTGAAGGGTGCGCCCGATGAACAGGCATCTGACGAATGCGTTCAGAATGCTCCCCGCGGCCGCCGTGCTGGCCGCGGGCGCCGCGCTGGCGCCCGCCGCGCACGCCGCCGTCCCCGCCGTCCCCGCCGCCGTCCCCGCCGTCCAGTTCGCCGCCGGCCCCTACGAGCGCGGGCCCGCGCCGACCGAGGCGAGCATCACCGCGGAGCGGGGCCCGTTCGCCATCGAGAAGATCGACGTCCCGGCCGGCAGCGGCGCCGGCTTCAACAAGGGCACCGTCTACGCGCCGACCGACCTCAGCCAGGGCACCTTCGGCGCCATCGCCGTCTCGCCCGGCTTCGTCTCCCCGCAGGCCCTGATCGACTGGTACGGGCCGCGCCTCGCCTCCCAGGGCTTCGTCGTGATGACGCTGGAGACCAACAGCCTGTTCGACCAGCCCGCCGCCCGCGGCGACCAGCTCCTCGCCGCCCTCGACTACCTGACCGGCAAGAGCAGGGTCAGGGACCGCATCGACGCGTCCCGCCTCGCCGTCATGGGCCACTCCATGGGCGGCGGCGGGACGCTGGAGGCGGAGAAGAAGCGGACCTCGCTGCGGGCCGCCGTGCCGCTCGCGCCGTGGGACCTGAACTACGACTGGAAGAGCGTCCGGACCCCGACCATGATCATGGGCGCGGACAACGACCTCATCGCTCCCGCGGACTCCATGGCGCACTCCTATTACACGGGCCTCACCGGTGCGCCCGAAAAGGCGTACTTGGAACTGCGGAACGCCGGGCACATGACCTTCAATTCCCCCAACACGACCATCGCCAAATACGCCATCGCGTGGATGAAGCGGTTCGTCGACGACGACGTCCGGTATGAACAGTTCCTCTGCCCGGAGCCTCGGCCGGACAACGCCGTCGCCGCCTACGAGGGCACCTGCCCCACCGGCTGACTCCGGTCCGGACGGTGGCGGCGGCCGGCGCCCCGGCCGCCGCCACCGTCCTCACCCGTCCTCCGCCGGGGACAGCCGCCGGTCGCCCGGGTCCAGGCGGACCAGATGGTGCAGCAGGAGCAGCAGCTCGATGCGCCGGTCCGGGTCGAGCAGGACACCGCCGAGCGTCTCCTCCAGCCGCCGGATCCGGTACCGGACGGTCTGCTCGTGCACCAGCAGCCGCTCCGACGCCGCCACCGCGTTGTCGCGGCACTCCATGTAGGTGAGCAGCGTCCGCGACAGCGCGTCCCGCCGGTGCGGCGGCAGCTTCATCAGCGGTGCGAGCCGGTCGCCGAGCGCCACGTCGAGCAGCTCCTCGCTCTGCGCCGCCACCAGGCTGGGCAGGTGGTCGAGGCAGCGCAGCGGCTCCTTGCCCGGCAGGACGCCCCGCTCGACCAGCGCGAGGCCCCGCCGCGCCCAGCGCAGCGACAGCGCCGCGCGGGACGGCGGGACCGCCGGGCCGATCGCCGCCGACCGCGTGCCCTTGAGCGCGGCGAGCATCCGGTCGCGGCCCGGGCCGTCCGGGTCCGGGCAGATCACGTACGGCTCGGCGGCGTCCCAGTCGGCGAGGAAGATCGGCGGCAGCACCGGGGCCGCCTGGCCCGGACCCGGCCGGACCGCGACGGCGGCGAGCGTCCGCGGCACCGGCCAGCCCGCCGACCGCGCCACCTCCCCGATCGCCTCCGCGCTGGCCGGCGGCTCCACCACCAGCAGGTCGCGGAGCCGCCGCCGGAACCGCTCCCGCTCGCCCGCGATCTCGCCCTGCGCCCGCGCGTAGCCCTGCCCCGCCGCGCCCGCGATGCGCTCCAGGAACACGAACAGCGACTCGGTGATCTGCCCGAGGGTGTCCAGCGACCAGCCGAGCCGGCGCGCGTCCTTGATGAACCGGCGGCACGCGACCTGCCCGCTCACCCGGATCGCCGTCTGCAGCCCGTCCAGGCTCCGCCCCTGCCGCGCCTCGTACGCGCCGATGCCCTCGAAGATCCCGGTGACCTTCTCCCAGTCCATGTCAGGGCGGCCGATCGCGTCCACGAACTGCCGGACGGACTCCTCGACGGCCCACCGCATCCGCCGGCCGTACCGGCTCTCCGGCGGCCGCGCGTACTCCGGGACGAGCGCCTGGATCTCCTGGACCATCTCGACGGCCGCGGCCTCCAGGTACGGAAGCATCGGCTCGGCGAACTCCGCCGGGACCTCGGAAAGCGGAAAGTCCGCGGCAGCGGACGACCTGTTCCGGCTCATGCACCCTCCTGCTCCTCCACACCGACCTCGTACGGACGTGGTGCTCCGGCCGGGAGCGCCCAGTTCCCGGACCGCGCCGCTCCCGGCACGGCCCCCAGGCCCGGCCGCACCGCCGAGCACGAGCGCCCCGCCCCGGACGCGACCCCCTCACTCCCGGGGTACGCGTGTCACTCCCGGGCACGACCACGCCGCGTCGCTTCCGAGCACGCCGCTGCCGACGCGTCGCACGGTCCCCCGCACCCGGCCCCGTCGCCGAGCACGTGCGTCCCACTCCGGCCACGGCCGCGCGTCGCCCCCGGCCGGTCCGCCCCCGGGGCACGGCTCCCCCGGACCCGCGAACGGCCGCGCGTCGTCCCCGGGCACGACCGTGTCCGTCCCGGACACGAGTGACTCGCTCCCAGGCACAGCCGTGCCGACCCCGGCGACGGCCCTAGGGCCGACGACTCCTCTCAGCCTCCGGTTGGGGGACGCCTCTTCGATAGACGGCCACGGAAAGTTTCGACGGCCCGTGATTGTCACCCCGCTGACAGCCGCCGGCCGGCCGCACGGCGTGTCGCGGCGGGCCTGCACCGGGCCGCGGTACGCCCCGGCGGAGCCCGCCGCCCGGAGGCCCGGCGGCGAAAATAGATCTCCCCGCGGCGGACGTCCCCGCCCCGAACCGGAATTCTTTGCAAAAGAATCTCCCGGCCCGCCCAAACGAGCAAGGTTTGCCTTTCAATAAGGCGGAGATCGGCAGGATCGATCGGACGTTACCGGCGAAACGGTAATGGCACGTCAACCGTCGTCCGGCGCGAAAACTTGACCCGGCGGAAGTCGACTTCCGATGCCGCCTGCGCAAAGGTCGTCCCCATGTATTCACGAATTCGAGCCGCCGGGTCGGCCGGGCCCACCGGCTGGCTGCTGGCCTTTCTCGGCGCCCGCGAGCAGGCGCTGCGCACCCACACCGGTCTCGCCGCGGGCCCCGCGGAATGGCTGCTGGTCTTCCTGGAGGTCGAGCGCACCGAGCTCGCCGCCCGGCAGCGTCCCGCCACCCTGCTCACCCGGCGCGACCGGCGCGAGGAGTCCCCGTTCGGCCGGCTGACCGCCCGCAGCGCGTAAAGGAAGTCATGACCATCGAGATGCTTCTCGCCGCCGTGATCGGCGGCGCGATCGGCCTCGCCGAGCTCGTCGCGCGCTACCGCGACAAGCCCGTCGGCGCCCTGCTGTCTCCGGGCGGCCTGCTGTTCATCTTCGTCAACGCCAGCGCGTCCATCGTCGCGCTGATCGCGGTGACCGCCGCCGGCTGGACGTTCGGGCTGCCCCCCGCCACGCCCCCGGCGAGCCTCATGGTCGTCCGGGTGATCGCCGCCGGCATCGGGTCCGCGGCCATCCTGCGGATGTCGTTCGCCCCCGCGCACAGCAAGGCCGCCGGGACCGGCCCCATCACCCTCCTCAACGGCATCCTCCGGCTCGCGGACGGCGAACTGGAGCGCAAGCGCGCGCTGAGCAGGCTGTCGCACAACGACCTGTCGGGGCTGTCGTTCGAACGCGACCACGCCGCCCTCGCCGAACTGTGCTGCCACCTCATGCGCGAGTTCGACCTGTCCGAGGCGCAGCGGCTCGGCGGGCTCGCCGCCGAGCTCAGCCACCGCGACGACCTCACCGACGCCGACAAGCTGGACTGCTGGGGCCTGGAGCTGACCCGCCTCGTCGGCGAGCGCGCCCTGCGGCAGGCGGCGCGGCGGCTGCGGGACCGCCCCCGGGACGAACCCCGGCCCGCCGTGTCCGAGGAGCGCGCCCCGGCGCCGGACACCGACCACCTCGTGGACACCGTGCCGCCGCCCCGCCCGCCCGTCGCCAAGACCTCCCGCCTCGCCGCGAGCACCTCCGCCCGCACGGAGCGCAAGTCGTTCAGCGACGTCTGACACCCGGAGAAATACCGGTGCGTCCCATTTCCGGGCGCACCGGTATTTTCGCGGAAGGGGCACTATTTCGGCCGGACGATATCGCTTTCGTCCCGCTCTTCCAGGGTCGCCGCGATACGGTGCAGTGCCTCCGCCAGCGACACGAGCGCCTGCACCTGGGCGGCCGCCATGAGATTCCCCGGCGACGGATCGGCGGCCTGCGCCTCCGCGGCCGCGTCGCACGCCTGCTGGCTCCACCAATGCACGCGGCGATCCTATTCGAGCGGCGAATGCGGCCACCGCCGCCGCGCCGCCGCATTACCGACACCGGAATGGAAAGGGCCAGACCCGTGAACCGAGGCCGTCCCCACACCGCATCCACTCCCGACCCCGCCGCAGAACCCGCGGCCGACCCCGTCACGAGACCCGCGGCCGACCCCGTCACGAAACCCGCGGCCGAACCCGCCGCCGAACCCGCCGCCGAATCCGCCCGGCCCGCAGCCGGACCCGGCGTCGCCCCTGGTGCGTGGTCCGCCGGTGGGCCGGCGGCTGGATCTGGCGGCGGGCGTGCCGCGTGGTCTGCCGTGGGATCTGGTGCGGGGTCTGCCGGTGGGCCGGCGGCTGGATCTGCCGGCGGGCATGCCGCGCGGTCCGGCGTCGCCCCTGGTGCGGGGTCTGCTGGCGGGTCGGCTGCCGGGTCTGGCGGTGGGCATGCCGCGTGGTCCGCCGTGGGACCTGGTGCGGGGGCCGGTGGCCGGTGGGTTCCGCGTTGGGCCGGTAAACCGGTGTGCTGGCTGACCGCCGCCGAACTCGTCGACGCTCTCGGATACTTGGAGCGGCACCGGCCCGACGACGAGGTCCTCGGCCGCGCCGTCGCCGCCGAGTTCGCCCGGCGCACCGCCGCCACCGAGTTCGCCGACCGGACCGCGACCGCCCTTCCGCCGCGCAGCGACCATCCGCCCGACTCTGGAGCCTGGCGCGACGGTCGGCCCGGTCCTCCCGGCCCGGTATGACCCGCCGCGCGGTCCTCCATGACCTGTTCGGGGGTCAGATGGCGGGTGCCGGTTCGGCGGGCTCTCGGGCGGTGGCGACCGGCGCGAGGGTCGTGCGGCGCATCAGGAGGGGGACGCAGAGGAAGATGAACGTGCCCATGACGATGAAGTACGGCGCGTTGCCCGCGTCCAGGAGGAAGCCCCCGGCGAAGGGGCCCAGGAAGAAGCCGAGCTGCCGGACCTCCGACAGGCCGAAGTAGGCGCCCTTGTGCTCGCCGGACGCCATCTCGTGGACGGCCATGTCCGGCATCGGCAGCAGGATGCCCTCACCGATCGTCCAGAACACGATGCCCGCGTAGAGCCAGGCCAGGCCGGACGGGCTCGCCCAGAAGCACGCGAACGCGATCGTGAAGTTCGCGGCGCCCAGCACGATCATGGTGGTGCGGCCGAGCCGGCCCGACACGCGGTCGATCGGCAGTTGCAGGGCCAGGGCGAGGACGGCGTTGGTGATGAAGAGGACGGCGAAGTAAGCCTCGGTGCTGTCGCCGTACTGGCCCTTCATGTAGAGCGGGATCATCGACTCCAGCTGGGAGAAGACGAAGAAGACCACGATGCCGCCGGTGACGACCGCGAGCAGCCGCCGGTCGCGGAGCGTGGCCCTGATCGACTCGCGCGGGGACGCCCCGGCCTCCTTGGCGCGCGGCGGCTGAAGCGCCACCAGGTCCCGGTTCCGCACCAGTACCAGGAGCAGGTACGCCGCGTAGAAGAACGCGGGGACCGCGAAGAACGCCACCGGGCCGGCGTGGTAGAGCGCGCCGCCGATCGCCGGGCCGCCGATGGCGCCCGCGCACAGCGTCATGTACCGGACGCGGAACATGCGGCCCTCCGCGTGCCCGGGAGACTCGTCCGCCGCATGGGACAGCAGCTTCTTCGCGCCCGGCTCCACCATCAGGCGCGCCCCGCCCAGCAGCAGGAACAGCACCACGATGGCCGCCGGCCCGCGGACCGCGGCCAGCAGCACGTACACGGCGACGTGGCAGACCAGCCCGGCCCGCATCAGCGGTACCGCGCCGAGCCGGTCGACGATCATCCCGCCGAGCAGCCCGCCGAACGCGGCGATGAGCGCCACCGCCCCGACGACGGCGCCCACCGAGGGCTTGCCCAGGCTCGTGTGCTCGCTCAGGTACAGCGGCGCGAACGGCATCGCCGCGAAGAACGCGAGAGAGTTCAGCAGCGCGCCGCCTTCGAGCAGCCGCTGGGCCGGACTGAGCCGCCATAACGGCGGTCGTGGCTCCGTCATGCGACCTCCCCGTCGGTCGGACGAGGCGAGCGTACGTCCCGGCACCGACAAAACCCGCGCATGGCGCCGCCGAGCCGGGTATTGAGGAAGCATGGAGGTCAAGCTGCGCAGGGTGTACGAGCCCGCCTCGTCCGAGGACGGCAAGCGGGTGCTGGTCGATCGCGTGTGGCCGCGCGGGCTGTCCAAGGACAAGGCCCGGCTGGACGCGTGGGAGAAGGACGTCGCCCCCTCGACCGAGCTGCGCAAGTGGTACGGCCACGACGTGGACAAGTTCGACGAGTTCACCGACCGCTACGACGCGGAGCTGCGCGACCCCGAACGCGCCGCCGCCTTCGACCGGCTCCGCGAACTCGCCGGCGACGGCACGATCACCCTGCTCACCGCCACCAAGGACATCGACCACAGCCAGGCCGCCGTCCTCGCCGCCCGCCTCCGCGACTCCGGCTGACCGCGACTCCGGCTGACCGCGACTCCGGCCGACCGCGACTCCGGCCGACCGCGGCGCGGATTGCCGCGGCCCGCCGGGCGCCTCCGAGGCCGGGCGAAGCGGCCGCCCGGGACGTGCGCCCCGGCGACCCGCCTTCGAGGGCTTCTTGACGGGTGGTTGAATTCACTTGCGGTCTTAATGGAACGATCCCTTTTAACGGGCGAGTTTCATGGACGGTCCAATGTCGCTGCTCGGGTGCCGGCCTGCTTTCGATTGGCTCGCTCCATTATGCCGATGGGCTGTTGAAAACCGCTGATTGACCCCTCTGAACTGGGAAGTTTACGCTCCCTTTGCGCAGGCTCCAGCGAGGAGGAATCGCATGCGTAAAGGGATTGCCGTTTCCGCTGCCGCCGCAATTTCCGGGATCGCCGTCGCGGCCGGGCTCGCCGCGCCGGCCTCCGCCGCCCCGCTCCGCCGCGGCCCGGACGGGGTGACGATCGAGATCGCGACCGTCAACGGGTCCGGGTGCCCGGCCGGGACCGCCGCCGTCGCCGTCTCGGACGACAAGGAGGCGTTCACCGTCACCTACAGCGACTACATGGCGCAGACGGGCGGCTCCTCGGCGCCGACCGACTTCCGGAAGAACTGCCAGATCAACATGAAGGTGCACGTCCCGCAGGGGTTCACCTACGCCATCGCGTCGGCCGACTACCGCGGGTTTGCCTGGCTGGAGCCCGGCGCCAGCGCCATCGAGAAGGCCAGCTACTACTTCCAGGGCATGCCGCAGACCTCCGCCATCTCGCACAACATCAAGGGCGAGTACGCCGACAACTGGCAGTTCACCGACACCAATGACGTCGCGCAGCTCGTCTACAAGCCGTGCGGCGAGGAGCGCAATTTCAACATCAACACGGAGCTGCGGGTGCTCAGGGGCACCTCCGATCCGGCCAAGACGAGCTTCATCTCCATGGACTCGACCGACGGCACGATCAAGACCACCTATCACTTCGCCTGGAAGCAGTGCCCGCCGTGGTGGCGAGCACCCCGGTGACGCCTGGAGCCCCCCGTTGAGCCGCCCCGAGTAAAGGAGTAACGACCGATGCGCAAAGGACTGACCGTTCCGGCGGCCTGCGCGGCCGCCCTGGCGCTGCCGCTGTCCGCGGCCCCCGCCGCGTCCGCCGCCCCCGCCGACCCGCCGCCCCCCGACCGGATCGTCATCGACGTCCTCACGGTGAACGGGTCCGGCTGCTCGCCCGGCACCGCCGCGGTGGCGACGGCGAGCGACAACACCGCGTTCACCGTCACCTACAGCGACTACCTGGCGCAGGCCGGCGGGAACTCCAACCCGACGGACTTCCGCAAGAACTGCCAGATCAACCTGCGGGTGCACGTCCCGCAAGGGTTCACCTATGCGATCGCCGGCGCCGACTACCGCGGCTTCGCCTATCTCGCCGCCGGCGCGACCGGCATGGAGAAGGCGAACTACTACCACCAGGGCATGGCGCAGACCACGCCGGTCAGCCACACGATCAAGGGCGCGTACTCGGACAACTGGCAGTTCTCCGACCGGACGCCCGTCACCGAGCTGGTGTTCAAGCCGTGCGGCGAGGACCGCAACTTCAACATCAACACCGAGCTGCGCGTGTACCAGGGCAGCTCGGACGCGTCGGAGACCAGCTTCATGGCCTTCGACTCGGCCGACGGCGGCGTCAAGACCACCTACCACTTCGCGTGGAAGAAGTGCCCGGGCTGACGACACGCCCCCGCTCCAGCCGGGCCGCGTCCCCGCCCAGGGAAGGACGCGGCCCGGCATCGTGTCCGGGACCGTGCCGCCTCTGGGGGCCGGCGCCGCGCTAGGACGGACGCCGACTCAGTCCATTGTTCGTCCGGGGCAGTGTTGTGAGCGGGTCGGTGAAAGGTCTGTTGTCAGTCATAGACGGGTTCCGACCTGCGGTCACCCTGTCTCAGGCGGTGAAACGCAGGTTTTACAGTGGAGGGGTCTGAAGGAAGGAACCCGACCATGCCACTGGCCCCCCGTCTGCCGGCGCCGCCCGAGACCCTGGCCCTCCTGGAAGAGTCCTACGACAGGGTCCTCCGGCGGGACCCCGGCGAACCGGAATTCCACCAGGCCGTCCACGAGGTTCTCGAATCGCTCGGCCCGGTGCTGGCGGCCCGGCCCGGGCTGGCCGCCGCCAAGATGGTCGAGCGGCTGATCGAGCCGGAGCGGCAGATCATGTTCCGGGTGCCCTGGCAGGACGACAACGGCGAGATCCACGTCAACCGCGGCTTCCGTGTCGAGTTCAACGGCGCGCTGGGCCCGTACAAGGGCGGGCTCCGCTTCCACCCGACCGTCAACCTCGGCATCGTCAAGTTCCTCGGCTTCGAGCAGATCTTCAAGAACGCGCTGACCGGGCTCGGCATCGGCGGCGGCAAGGGCGGCAGCGACTTCGACCCGCACGGCCGCTCCGACGAGGAGGTCATGCGGTTCTGCCAGTCGTTCATGACCGAGCTGTACCGCCACGTCGGCGAGCACACCGACGTCCCGGCCGGGGACATCGGCGTCGGCGCCCGCGAGGTCGGCTACCTGTTCGGGCAGTACCGCCGCGTCACGAACCGCTGGGAGGCGGGCATGCTGACCGGCAAGGGCGCCCTGTGGGGCGGCTCCGCCTGCCGGACGGAGGCGACCGGCTACGGCAACGTCATGTTCACCGCCGAGATGCTCCGCCGCCGCAACGAGGACCTCGACGGCCAGCAGATCGTCGTGTCCGGCTCCGGGAACGTCGCGATCTACACGATCGAGAAGGCGCAGCAGCTCGGCGCCAACGTGATCACCGTGTCCGACTCCGGCGGCTACGTGGTGGACGAGAAGGGCATCGACCTCGACCTGCTCAAGCAGGTGAAGGAGGTCGAGCGGGGCCGCGTGTCCGACTACGCCGAGAAGCGCGGCGGGTCCGCCCGGTACATCCCCGGCGGGCGAGTATGGGACGTCCCGGCCGACATCGCGCTGCCGTCCGCCACGCAGAACGAGCTGGACGCGGAGGCCGCGCGGATCCTCGTCCGCAACGGCGTGAAGGCGGTGTCCGAGGGCGCCAACATGCCGACCACGCCGGAGGCGGTGCACATCTTCCAGGACGCGGGCGTCGCGTTCGGCCCCGGCAAGGCCGCCAACGCCGGCGGTGTCGCGGTCAGCGCGCTGGAGATGCGGCAGAACGCGAGCCGCGCCTCCTGGTCCTTCTCCCGCGTGGAGGAGGAACTGTCGACGATCATGACGAACATCCACGAGACCTGCTACGAGACCGCCGAACGCTACGGCGCCCCCGGCGACTACGTCGTCGGCGCCAACATCGCGGGCTTCGAGCGCGTCGCCGACGCCATGCTCGCCCAGGGCCTCATCTGACCCGAACCGAAGCTCTGCTTCACCTGCCCCTTCCCGGGACGGGCGCCTTCAACGGCGAGGGCCCCGCCCGCTCCGGCCGCCGGTGCTTTCAACGACGAAGGCCCACCCACTCGGCCGCCTCCCCGACCTCCCAGTTCCCCGAACCCCGACTTCGCGCACACTCTTCTCTTTTGCGCCCGTGATCCCGCCACGTCCGGATCGCCCCTCACCCCCGCTGACGCCTTGCCTCGCCTCGGCGATTTTCCCGTCGCGCGGGGCATGGACGTGGAGTGGAGATCCAGGCAGGGAGAGACCGTCGCAGGCTTGTGCTCCGGATGGTCCTGCGCACGTCTTCGATCACGCTGTGCCTGCTGATCGCCTACTTCGCCGCGCCGTTGACCAGGCCGTTCACGACGATGACCGGGGTGGTGCTGATCTGTGCGCTCGCCGCGCTGGGCGGTCTGGTCAGCTGGCAGGCACGGGCGATCGCGCGCTCGTCCATGCCCCGGCTGCGCACCGTCGAGGCCATCGCGACGTCCCTCCCCGTGTTCCTCATCGTGTTCGCCGCGGGCTACTGCCTGATGGAGAACAGTGCGCCGGACGCCTTCTCCGAGCCGCTGACGCATGTCGACGCGCTGTACTTCACCATGACCGTCTTCTCATCGGTCGGGTTCGGAGATATCGCGCCGCGGTCGCAGGGGGCGCGGGTGCTCACCATGGTCCAGATGATCGGTGACCTGGTCTTCCTCGGGTTGGTCGTGAAGGTCCTGATCGACGCGATGCGCAGAGGCGTCGAACGCCACGGCCACGGCGACAGCCCATAGCCGCTACGGACCGCCGCCGTCGTCCGTCGGGGCCTGTGGGTTTCAGGCCATGGTTCATAGGACGGCGTAGACGGCCTTTCCGCCGTTTTCCTGCCGCACCCCGCAGTGGACGGCCAGCGCCGCGACGATCCCGAGCCCTCGTCCGTTGAGGTCCAGGGGGCCGGCCGGTCTTCTCTGCGGCAGGCCGGGAGACTGGTCCCACACTTCGACCGTGATGTGGCCGGGGACGTCCTCGGCGACCGTCACCCGGATTCCGGTGTGCGCGGCCGCACGAACCGAGTTGGTGACCAGTTCGGACACGACAAGGCAGACATTTTCGGCTATTTCTTCCGTGCAACCCAGCGCGAGCGCGGCCTGCTTAGCGGCTTTTCGGGCAATTCCTACACTCGCCGGCGTCGCGAGGCAGGTGAAGGTGAACCTCCGGTCCCGCTCCGTCCGCAGTGCCGACGCGAGTGAGGTGATCTTGGTTTCTTCGGGGGTCGTACTCATCGGTTCGCTTTCGCTGCGCCTGTGAATTCCGACCCACAGATTGACGCCTCCGATGGGAGGTGACTATATGAATGCTTGGTACTTCGAGTTATACCAACCGTGGAGGGTCAGACATGCCCCCATCTGTCCCCATAGATCCCCGCCACAGCATGAGAGCCCAGTTGGCCTACACACTGCGGCTGATGCGCGAGGCGAGAAGCATGAGCCAGAACGACCTGGCGAAGGAGATGTACGCGACCCGCGAGACCATCGCCGCCTACGAGAGCCGCCGGAACCGCCCTGACGAGGACTTCTGCAAGAAGCTGGACGAGTTCTTCGGAACCGGTGAGATGTTTCAGGGCCTCTGGCATCACGCCAAGCGCGAGCACCTCAATGAGTGGTTCGAGGCGTATATCGCTCACGAGAACGAGGCGACCGAGATTCGCACCTTCCAGCCGCTCTACATCCCCGGTCTACTGCAGACCGAGGGTTACATGCGCGCTACCGCGTACAAGGGCCAGGTAAATGAGGAACTCATCGCGCAGCGACTTGCGCGCCGGGACATCATAACCCGGGTCGAGAACCGTCCCCACCTCTTCGTCGTCCTCGACCAAGCGGTGGTCCTCCGCAACTGGCCGGATGGAAGTGTCATGCGCGAGCAACTTCAGCATCTGCTCGATGTCGGAGAGTTGCCGCATATACACATCCAGGCAGTGAAGATGTGTGCAGGATGGCACCCTGGGCTGGACGGACCGGTGGTCATGCTCACCAAGGCGGATAGGTGCCGCATCGGGTATGTAGAAGCCCAATTCGGTGGGAGACTGATCGAAGATCCGGCCGAGGTCACCCGGCTGGGCATTCGGTTCGACGAGATCAGGTGCCATGCGCTGTCCGAGGAGGGCACGCGGGACCTGATTCGGAAGACGATGGAGACGATGCAAGATGATCCGCTGGCGTAAGAGCAGCCACAGCCAGGGCGGCGGCCAGGGCGAGTGCGTCGAGGTCTCGACCGACACCTCGATCCGTCTGATTCGGGACTCCAAGGATCCGGAGGGGCCGCGGCTGGCCCTGGAGCCTGGCGAACTAGCGGCTCTGGTCAACCGGATCAAGGCCGGTGACCTCGACCTTTAGCCGCCTCCCCCCACGCGGTCAGAGGTATCGAACCGTATTGGTTGTTCGACGAATTGGTGGTGGGGGTGGCGCTGCGTACGGTGCCGCCCCTCCAAAGTCAAGGCCCTCAGGTGGGCGAGGTTTCGTGTGACCGCTGCGGGTTGGTCGCGCGGCGGCGGTGCGCCAGGTCGGCGGCTGCCTCCGGCCATCGCGGGTGGTCGAAGGTGAAGCCGGCTTCTGTGAGGCGGCCGGGGATTACGCGGCGGCTTTTCAGGAGCAGTTCGGTGTCTGAGCGGATTGCCAGTGCTCCGAGCTCCGCCATCCATGCGGTCGCGGGGAGGCCCACCGGCATGCGCCAGGCGGTTCGCAGGGCGCGCATGAACGATCGGTGCGGCAGGGGCTCCGGGGCGGCCAGGTTCACCGGGCCGGTGAAGTCGTCCCGGTCGATCAGGAACTCGACCGCTCGGACGAAGTCCTCATCGTGGATCCAGGACACGTACTGCGCGCCGCCCGCGACCGGGCCGCCCAGGCCGAGGCGCGCCAGCCATGACAGGACGTCGAACACCCCGCCGCGGTCCGGGCTCATCACCATGGCCGCGCGCAGGGCGACCTTGCGGGTGTGCGGGGTCGCGGCACGGTCCTGCTCCCGTTCCCAGTTCCGGGCGATCCGGACGCTGTACTCCCAGTAGCCCGGCACGCCGGGCTCGCGGCCGCCGATCACGCCGGTCGCCTCGTCGTTGGGCGCGTCGAACCGGTGCGCGTAGATCGTGGCGGTGCTCATCTGCAGCCACACCCGCGGGGGCTTCGCGGCGGCCGCGATCGCCTGGCCGACGGCGCGTGCGGACAGCACGCGCGAATCCATCATCTCCTGCAGGTTCGCCGGCGTGTACCGGCAGCTGACGCTGCGGCCTGCCAGGTTGATCACGACGTCGCCGCCGTCGATCACGTCGGCCCACGGTCCGAGCGTCCGCCCGTCCCAATGGACCTGGCGTTCGTGCGCGGGCCTCCTGGTCAGGACGACGACCTCGTGTCCTGCCGCCGTCAGGGCGCGGTCCAGGATCGTGCCCACCTGTCCGGTTCCCCCGGGGATCACAACCTTCATGGCGTCACCCTTTCCTCGGGGCGAGCCTAGCGGAGTTTTGAACGCGTTCAAATGTCGGCGTGGTCACATCGGCGGCGGCATGGGCTCCTGGACGGCGCACGCGCCGCCGACCGCGAGCGTGCTCGCCGAGGCGGCGGACAAGATCGTCTTCACCGGCGGCACGGCCGCGGGACGCGGGTTTCCCGGGCCAAGGCACGGGCACGTGAGTCACCATTGCTAAGACGTGTCCTTCGACCGGGGGGTTTCGAAGATGACCGCGGGGTGGTACGGGGCCGGGGGGATGGACCCGTTCGAGGAGATGCTCGCCCGCTTCTTCGGCTCGCGGGCGCACCGGCGCCCGCAGGAGCGGATCAGCATCGCCCGGCTGATGAGCGAGCCCGCGCGCGAACTGGTGCGGGACGCGGCGGCCCAGGCGGCCCGGTGGGGCAGCGTCGATCTGGACACCGACCACCTGCTGTGGGCGGCGACCCGGCAGCAGGGCACCCGGCAGTGGATCGTGCGGGCCGGTGCCGACCCCGACAAGATCAAGGACGAGATCGAGAGCCATGCCCGGCGGGGCGAGCCGCGGGACGTGCCGCCGGAGCTGACGCCGTCCGCCAAGCGGGCGCTGCTGGATTCGCACCAGGTCTCGCGGGCGCTCGGGTCGTCCTACATCGGGCCCGAGCATCTGCTGTTCGCGCTGGCGCTCGACCGGGGGTCCAGCGCGGGGCGCATCCTCGACCACGAGCACGTGACGCCCGACACGCTCCAGCAGGCGGCGACGGGCGGCGGGCCGGGGCAGCCGCCGGGCGGCGGGGGCGGCGGGCAGCCGTCCGAGACGCCGACGCTGGACGAGTTCGGCCGCGACCTGACCGCGCTGGCGCGGGAGGGCCGGATCGACCCGGTGATCGGGCGGGAGCGGGAGATCGAGGAGACCGTCGAGGTGCTGTCGCGGCGCACCAAGAACAACCCGGTGCTGATCGGCGACCCGGGGGTCGGGAAGACCGCGATCGCCGAGGGCCTCGCGCAGCGGATCGTCGACGACGAGGTGCCGGAGACGCTGCGCGGGAAGCGGCTCGTCCAGCTCGACCTCGGCGGGGTCGTCGCCGGCACCCGGTACCGGGGCGACTTCGAGGAGCGGCTGAAGAAGGTCGTGGACGAGATCCGCGAGCACGCCGACGAGCTGGTCGTGTTCATCGACGAGATCCACACGATCGTGGGCGCGGGCAGCGCCGAGGGCGCGATGTCCGCGGGGAACATGCTGAAGCCCCCGCTGTCGCGGGGCGAGCTGAACGTCGTCGGCGCGACCACCATCGACGAGTACCGCCGCAACATCGAGAAGGACGCGGCGCTGGAGCGCCGGTTCCAGCCGATCCTGGTGTCGGAGCCGAGCCCCGACGACAGCATCGAGATCCTGCGCGGCCTCCGCGACCGCTACGAGGCGCACCATTCGGTGCGGTACAACGACGAGGCGCTGGTCGCGGCCGTGGACCTGTCCAGCCGGTACCTGACCGACCGGTTCCTGCCGGACAAGGCGATCGACCTGATCGACCAGGCGGGCGCCCGCGTCCGGCTGCGCGCGGGCACGCGGGACGGCGGCAGGCGCGAGCTGGAGCAGCGGCTCGACCGGCGGCGCCGGGAGAAGGACCAGGCCGTCGCGGACGAGGACTACGAGAAGGCGTCCGAGCTGCGCGACGAGATCGCCCGGCTGGAGAAGGACCTGGAGACCGCCCGCGACGATGACGCGCCCGCGACCGTCCCCGAGGTGGCCGTCGAGGACGTCGCCGAGGTCGTCTCCCGGATCTCCGGGGTGCCGGTCACGCAGCTCACGCAGGCCGAGAAGGAGCGGCTCACCCGGCTGGAGGAGCACCTGCACCAGCGCGTCATCGGGCAGGAGGACGCGGTGGAGGCGGTGGCGCGGGCCGTCCGGCGGTCCCGCGCCGGCATGGGCGACCCGGACCGCCCGATCGGCGGGTTCCTCTTCCTCGGCCCGACCGGCGTCGGCAAGACCGAGCTGGCGAAGGCCCTGGCGGAGGCCCTGTTCGGCAGCCAGGACCGGATGATCCGGTTCGACATGAGCGAGTTCCAGGAGCGGCACACCGTCAGCCGGCTGATGGGCGCCCCGCCCGGCTACGTCGGATACGAGGAGGCCGGGCAGCTGACCGACGCCGTGCGGCGGCAGCCGTACTCGGTGATCCTGCTGGACGAGATCGAGAAGGCGCACCAGGACGTGTTCAACGTCCTGCTCCAGCTCCTCGACGACGGCCGGCTGACCGACGCGCAGGGCCGCACCGTCGACTTCCGCAACACCGTCGTGATCATGACGTCCAACCTGGGCTCCGAGCTGATCAGCGGCACCAACGAGATCGGCTTCGGCGGGCGCGACGGCGAGGGGGGCGCGCTCAGCGACCGGATCATGCGGCGGCTGCGCGAGTCGTTCCGGCCCGAGTTCCTCAACCGGATCGACGAGATCATCGTGTTCCGGCGGCTGGAGGCGGGCCAGCTGCGGCAGATCACCGACCTGCTGCTGGACGAGACGCGCCGCCGCCTCCGCGCCCAGGACGTCGACGTCGACTTCACCCCCGAGGCCGTCGACTGGCTCGCCGAGCGCGGCTACCAGCCGGAGTTCGGCGCCCGGCCGCTGCGCCGCACGATCCAGCGGGAGGTGGACGACCAGCTCGCCGACCTGCTGCTGTCCGGCGACCTGGAGCACGGCCGGCACGTGGAGGTCTCCGCCGCGAACGGCGGCCTGCAGTTCGACGTCAGCACCGGGTAAGGGCTACAGTCCTCCTGCAACCCTTACAGGAGGACGTGTGCTCATTCCCCTCGCCGACTACGCGGCGGGTGTCGAGGTCGCGAACGACCTGGTCGCCACGTCGCCGGACGTGCGGGGCGCCGAGGCGCTCACCGGCCCCGCCGAGCTGGCCGCCCTCCTCGCGGCGTACGACGTCCGGACGCCCACCGCCGCGGACGTCGAGCAGGTGCGCCTGCTCCGCCGCGAGGTGCGCGCCGTCATGGAGGCCGGGACCGCCGAGCGGGCGGTGGAGGGCGCGTCGCTGCTCGCCGGGCACGCCGGGCTGGCGCCCGTGCTGCGCCGCGACCCGTCCGGCCGGTGGCAGTGGTACGTCCCGACCGCCCGGGACGCGTCCCTCGCGGGCGAACTGGCCGCCGTGCTCGGCGTCGCGCTGCTCGGGCTCGTCCGGGCGCTCGGCCACGACCGGTTCCGCGCGTGCGCCGCGCCCGGCTGCCGCGGCGTCTTCGCCGACGCCAGCCGCGCCGGGCGCCGCCGCTACTGCATGCCGGAGCGGTGCGGGAACCGGCTGAACGTCGCCAACCACCGCGCCCGCAGGCGGGAGGCGGCCCGATGACCCTCACCGGCGCGATCCGGCTCCCGGACGGCGCGTGGATCAGGGGCCGCGGCCTGCGCGACCCGCTGCCGGACGGCCCCGAACCGGACTTCGGCCTCTACCTGGGCTCGGCGAAGCTCCGCCGCCGCCACGGGCCGGCGCTGCGCTGGGAGTCGGCGTGGCTCGACTGGCCCGACTTCCGGCTGCCCCGCGACCGGGACGAGGCCGTCCGGCAGATCCGCGCCCTGCACGAGCGGGCCGTGGCCGGTGAGGCGGTGGAGGTCGCCTGCGGCGGCGGCGTCGGGCGCACGGGCACCGTCATCGCGTGCCTGGCCGTCCTGTCCGGGGTGGACCCGTCCGAGGCGGTCGTCTGGGCGCGCGAGCACTACCACCGGCGCGCCGTGGAGACCCCGTGGCAGCGCCGCTGGGTCCTGCGCTTCCCGACGGACCCACGACCCCGGCGAGGCGGCTAGGCGCCCAGGATCAGGGTTGCGGCGTGCTCGCCGATCATCATGCTGGGGGCGTTGGTGTTGCCGCCGGTGATGCTCGGCATGATCGACGCGTCCGCGACCCGCAGGCCCTCGATGCCCCGCACCCGCAGCGCGGGGTCGACGACGGCCCGCTCGTCCGACCCCATGCGGCAGCTGCCCACCGGGTGGTAGACGGTCGTCGCGCGGTTCGGCAGCTCCTTCGCCAGCGCGGCCCGGTCCGGGAAGGACGGGCCGGGGGACAGCTCCAGCTTGACGTCCCCGGCGATCGCCTTGTTCGCCATCACCTCCCGGACGAGCTCGATGCCGTCCAGCAGCAGCCGGGCGTCGTCGGGCTCGCTCAGGTAGCCGGGGTCGATCACCGGCGGGGCGGACGGGTCCGCCGACCCGAGCCGGACCGTGCCGCGGCTCTTCGGGTAGATCAGCGTCGGCATGATCGTCAGCGCGGGCCGCTTGTCCACCTTGTGGCGCACCGGGGCGTCCTGGTTCGGGAACGGGTACGACCACGGCAGCGCGTGGATCTGCAGGTCGGGGATGTCGCCGGCGTGCCCGGTGCGGACGAACCCGACCGCCTCGAACACGCTGCGGGCCACCCACGTCCCGCCCTTCGTCCACTCCTTGGCGACGCCCCGCGCGAAGTACGGCGCGGTGCCCCGGTGCCGGGCCGTGTCCATGACGAACGTCATCGGCACGAACATGTGGTCGTGCAGGTTGTCGCCGACGGGCAGGTCGGCGTGCACCTCGATGCCGTGCTCCCGCAGGTGCGCGGCGGGGCCGACCCCGGACAGCATCAGCAGCTGCGGGGACCCGAACGCGCCGGCCGCCAGCACGACCTCCTTGGACGCCCGGATCGTCGACGTCCCCTTCTTCGTGACGACCTCGACGCCCGTGGCCCGGCCCTTGTCGATCACCACGCGCCCCACCAGCGCACCGGTCAGCACCGTCAGGTTCGCGAGCCCGTGGTCGTCGAGGTAGCCGACGGACGAGCTGTAGCGCAGCCCCTTGTCGACGCTCTGCTGGAAGACGCCCGCGCCCTCCTGCTCCTCGCCGTTGTAGTCGTCGTTCCGCTTCACCCCGGCCGTCTCGATCAGCGCCTCGATGAACGCCTCCGACGCGGGCGTGAGGTCGCGCTGCCGGGTCACCTGGATCGGCCCGCCGGCGCCGCGCAGCTCGCCGGCGCCGTCCTCCCAGTTCTCCATGCGCTTGTAGCTGGGGAGGACGTCGTCGAAGCCCCAGCCGGCGCAGCCGTCCGCGGCCCAGTCGTCGTAGTTCCTGCGGTGCCCCCGCACGAACAGCATCCCGTTGATCGACCCGGACCCGCCGAGCACCTTCCCCCGCGTCTGCGGGATCTTCCGGTTCAGCGCGTGCTCCTGCGGGGCGCTGTAGAACCCCCAGTCCAGCTTCTTCTTCAGCTGCGGGACGTTGTGGAAGACGGCGATCAGGCCGGGCTTGCGGACCAGCGGCGTCCGGTCCGGCCCGCCCGCCTCCACCAGGACGACGCTCGCCCCCGAATCGGCGAGCCGCCGCGCCAGCACGCACCCCGCGCTCCCGGCCCCCACCACCACGTAGTCAGCGGTCTGGTCCATGTCTTCCTCTCCGCCGGTGCCCGCGCACGCGCGGACGACCCCAGTCGAGGGCCCGCGCCCGGCCCGATCGTCACCGCCGGCAGGCGGCTCATGGGTGCGCCGATCGTAAGAGCGCCGGAACCCCCGTCCAACCCCTGTCCCGGTCACCGGAACCCCCCGAGGGCGGGATGGGGCTGGCCCCACCCCCGTTCAGGGAGAGCACACCAGTGTCCGGGGGAGCGCGCCCGCCTAGCGTCCAGGTGACATGACCAAGATTCAGCGGATCATCGCGTTGCTGCTGGGAGCCGCGGCGGTCGCCGCCACCGCGGCGGCGCCGGAGCCGGCGCGGGCCGGACAGGCCCGCTGCGCCGACCATCACGCCCTGCGGGCGGCCCTGGAGCGCATGACGCGCGTCCACGGCCTGACGGGTGCGGCGGTGCGGGTCGACGACCCGCGCTGCGGGACGTGGACGCACGCGAGCGGCGTCGCCGACCGGCGGACGGGCCGTCCGATGACCTCTGGCCTGCGGGGGCGGATCGGCAGCATCACAAAGACGTTCACGGCCGCCACGGTTCTCGCGCTGGCGGCGGAGGGCCGCGTCCGCCTGGACGCGCCCGTGGCGCGCTACCTGCCCGGCCTGATCGACCGGAACGGCTACGACGGCCGGAAGATCACCATCCGGAGCCTGCTGCGGCACACCAGCGGCCTGCCCGACCACATGGACACGTTCGAGAGCACCGAGGACTTCCGCTTCCGGCACTTCGAGCCGGAGGAGCTGGTGGCGCGGGCGCTGACCCTGCCCCGTCCCGCGCCCGGATGGCACTACTCCACCACCAACTATGTGATCGCCGGGCTCATCGTGGAGAAGGCCACCGGGCACGCGGTGGAGGACGAGGTGTCGCGCCGGATCATCACGCCGCTGCGGCTCCACGACACCTACTGGCCCGGTGACGAGACGTGGATCCGCGGCCCGCATGCGCGCGGCTACGTCCGCGAGGAGGACGGCTCGTACACCGACTACACCGAGATGAACATCTCGGCGGGCGGGGCCGGTGGCGCGCTCATCTCCACCCCGCGCGACGTCAGCGCGTTCTTCGGGGCGCTGACGGGCGGGCGGCTGCTGCCTCCGGCGATGCTCGCGGAGATGAAGCGGACCGTCCCCGCCGACCCCGACCGCGTGTGGGAGGGCGCGCGGTACGGCCTCGGGCTTATCGGCACGCCGCTGCGCTGCGGCGGCACCTGGTGGGGCCACGCCGGCGACATCGACGGCTTCACGGCGATCTCCGGCACGGCGCCGTCCGGGCGCCGCGTCGCGGTCGCCTTCAACGAGAACCCGTCCACCTTTGAAGCGTTCACCGGCGAACTGGACCTCGTCCAGACCGCCCTGTGCGAGGAGACCGCATGAAGACGATCCGACGGGCGGCGGCGCTGACCGGAGCGGCCGCCGCGCTGGCACTGCTCGCCCCCGCCGCTTGGGCGGCCCCGGCCGGGGAGCGCGGCGCCGCCGGTGAAACGGGAGGCGGCCTCGGCCGGTTCTACCACCAGCGGCTCACCTGGAAGGCGTGCGCGCTCGGCCCGGACGACGAGGTCGGCGCGGAACTCGACAGGGCCGGCGCGCGGTGCGCCGACGTGACCGTCCCGCTCGACTACGCCCGGCCGGGCGGCCGGACGATGACCGTCGCGATCTCCCGGCTCAAGGCCTCCGACACCGGGCACCGCATCGGGACGATGATCCTCAACGGGGGCGGGCCGGGGCCGTCGATCGACATGCCGCCCTACATGCGCGACCTCATGGGCGCGGCGGGGCCGCGCTACGACCTCGTCGGCATGGATCCGCGCTCCCTGGGCCGCAGCGGCGGAATCGACTGCGGCTGGCCGGCCGCCACATGGATCAAGGGCGCGGGCGCGACCCGCCGCTCGTTCGACCGGTCGGTCGCGTTCGCCGAGGACCTGGCACGGCGATGCGCGCGGACGAACGGCGATGTCCTCCCGTACATCAGCACCCGCAACATCGCCCGCGACATGGACGTCGTCCGCGGCGCGCTCGGCGAGCGGAAGGTGTCCTACAACGGCGCCTCCTACGGCACCTACCTCGGCCAGGTCTACGCGGCGATGTTCCCGGGCCGCCTCGACCGGGTCGTCCTCGACAGTTCGCAGGACACGCTGTCCTGGGGGCCGCGCGTCATCGCCACCATGACGCGGGCGAACGACCGGGCGCTCGGCGACTGGGCGGCGTGGGCGGCGGAGCGCCACGCCACGTACGGGCTCGGGGAGACGCGCGGCGAGGTCCTGGCCACCGTCGAGCGGATCTACGCGGCGTCCGCCCGCGCGCCGCTCGCCGTCGGCAGGTACCGCCTGGACGACACGATGCTGCCGGTGGTGCTGTTCGACAACCTCGGCACCGACGAGGACGCGGCGCGGGCGAGCCTCGCCGCGTCGGTGCGGGTGCTGGCGGACGCCGCGGCCGGGCGCCCCGCGCAGCCCACCCCCGACCTGGACGAGGAACTCGCCTTCCTGCTGACCGGGGCGGAGTCGCGGTACGGCAGCGGGCAGAGCGCCATCATCTGCGGTGACGCCGCGGCACCGCGCGACCCGGAGGTCTACTGGCGGGACGTGCGGCGGCACCGCGCCGCAAGCCCCCTGTTCGCGCCGGTGGGCCGCGGCATCGGCCCGTGTGCGTTCTGGCCGGTGCGCCCCGCCGAGCCGCCGGTCCGGGGCGTCGGCCCCCTGCGCGCGCTGATGGTGGCGGCGACCGGTGACACCCGCACCACCTACGCGAGCAACCTGACCGCCCACCGGATGCTGCCCGGCACCCGCATGATCACGCTGCGGGCGAACGTCCACGCGCCCTACCAGCGCGGGTACCCGAACCTGTGCGTCCGGGACCGGGTGAACGACTACCTCGCGACCGGGCGCCCGCCCGCCCGCGACCTCGTCTGCGCCCCGGAATGACCGGCCGGGCCGGCTCTCAGGTGTCGTAGTCGACGGTCAGGCGGGGGGTGGACGGGGTCGACTGGCAGGTCAGGATGTAGCCGGCGTCCACCTCGGACGGTTCCAGGGCGAAGTTGCGGCGCATGTCGGCTTCGCCTTCGACGACCCGGGCGCGGCAGGTGCCGCAGACGCCGCCCTTGCAGGCGAACGGCAGGTCCGGGCGGACGCGCTGAGCGGAGTCCAGGATCCGCGCGTCCTGGGGCTGGGTGAGGGTCGTGGAGCGGCCGTCCAGGATGACGGTGACCTCGCAGGCCGGGCCGGTGGGGGCGGACTCCTTCCGGTTCGGCTCGGGGGGCGGCTCGTCCACGTAGAACAGCTCCTGGTGGACGCGGTCGCGGGGCACGCCGAAGCCCCGCAGGACGTCGCGGGCGTCGGTGACCATGCCGAGCGGGCCGCACAGCCACCAATGGCCGACGTCGGCGACCGGGACGATCAGGGGGAGGAGCGTGCGGAGCTTGGCGGCGTCCAGGCGTCCGGTGAACAGCTCCGCCTCGCGCGGCTCCCGGGAGAGGACGTGGACGAGTTCGAACCGGTCGGGGTGGGCGTCCTTCAGGTCGGCGAGCTCGTCGGCGAACATCACCGTGCCGCTGCGCCGGTTGCCGTAGAGGACGGTGACGCGGGCGGCGGGGTCGGCGAGGGCGGACGCGGCGATCGACAGGACGGGCGTGATGCCCGAGCCCGCGGCGATCAGCACGTGGTGGGCGGCGGTGGCGCCGAGGGTGAACGTGCCCGACGGCGGCAGCACCTCGACGGCATCGCCCGGCCGCACGTCGTGGACCAGCCAGGACGAGAACAGGCCGTCCGGGATCTCGCGGACGCCGATGCGCGGCGCGGCCCCGGCCGGCGCGCAGATCGAGTAGGAGCGGCGCTCCTCGCGGCCGCCGATCGTGCGGCGCAGCGTGAGGAACTGGCCGGGGCGGAAGCGGTAGGCGTCCGCCAGGTCCGGCGGCACGTCGAAGGTGACCGCGACCGCGTCGTCGCACAGGCGCTCGACGCCCGCGACGCGGAGCGCGTGGAACCCGGCGCGGCGCGGCGCGACCTCGGTGAGCGTCACTCAGATCTCCTTGAAGTGCTCGAACGGTTCCCGGCAGGACTCGCAGCGGCGCAGCGACTTGCAGGCGGTCGCGCCGAACCGGGACACCTCGGCCGTGTCGGCGGAGCCGCAGTGCGGGCACCGGACGCGCCGGGTCGGGCCCAGCGCGAGGGGGATCGGGCCGGAGGCGCGGCGGGGCGCGGGACCGGGCGGCGCTATCCCGGCCTCCCGGAGCTTGCGGCGCCCCGAGTCGCTGATCCAGTCGCTCGTCCAGGGCGGATCGAGGACCGTGCGGATCTCCACGTCGCCGTATCCGGCGTCGGCGAGGCTCTTGCGGAGGTCGGCGCGCATCGTGTCCAGGGCCGGGCAGCCGGTGTAGGTCGGGGTGATCGTCACCTCGACGCGGCCGGACTCCTCCGTGACGTCGCGCAGGACCCCCAGCTCGGCCAGCGTGAGCATCGGCAGCTCGGGGTCGGTGACCGCCTCGGCGACGGCTCGGGCGCTCACCATGTCGCCCCCGGATGGGCGCGGGCCAGGCTCTGCATCTCCGCCAGCAGGCCGGTGAGCGCGGGCGAGTGCGCGCCGTCCCGCCCGGCCAGGTGGGACGGGGCGGGCTCGGGCCGGTCGAGCGTGGCGCGGGACAGGACCTCGTCGAGGACGGCGTCGAACTCCGCGCGCACGTCGGACGGGTCGACGCCGACGCCGGCGTCGGCCAGGTGGCGCTCGACCTCGTGCGTCGCGAAGAGCTCGCCGGTCAGCGGCCAGAGGTCGTCCAGGGCCCGCTGGGCGCGCTCGTGGGACACGTCGGTGCCGTCGCCGAGCCTGATCGTCCAGAGCGCGGCGTGGTCGCGGTGGTAGGCGACCTCCTTGACGCCCTTGGCGGCGATCGCGGCGAGGACCGGGTCGCGGGAGGAGGTCAGGCGGTCGAGGATCGCCAGGCGCCACGTCGCGAACATGAGGAGCCGGACGGTCGAGTACGCGAAGTCCCCGTTCTCGACCTCGGCCAGGCCGACGTTGCGGAAGTCGGGCGCGTCCCGGAAGTAGGCGAGGTCGTCCTCGCCGCGGCCCTTGTCCTCGGCGACGCCGGCGCGCGCCAGCAGCAGCCGGGCCTGGCCCAGCAGGTCGAGCGCGATGTTGGCGAGCGCGACCTCCTCCTCCAGCTCGGGTGCGTGCGTGCACCATTCCTGGAGGCGGTGCGACATGACGAGGGCGTCGTCGCCGAGCATCAGGCAGTACGCGGCCAGCGCGGCGCGGTCGACGCCGTCCGGGACGGACGGGTCGATCCCGGCGAGCGGATCCTCGAACCCGGTGCCGAACGCCCAGCGGGTGTCGTCGCTCTGCTCGGAGAGGGCCTCGAACGGGTTGTCGGACGACATCGGAAGCCTCACATGTGGGGGACGTTCTCGGGGATCTCGTAGAACGTCGGGTGCCGGTAGACCTTGTCGCCGCTGGGCGCGAAGAAGGGGTCCTTCTCGTCCGGGCTGGACGCGGTGATGTCCTCCGACTTCACCACCCAGATGCTGACGCCCTCGTTCCGCCGCGTGTACAGGTCGCGGGCGTTGCGCAGCGCCATCTCGGCGTCGGGGGCGCGCAGCGAGCCGACGTGCACGTGGTTCAGGCCGCGCTTGCCGCGGACGAACACCTCGTAGAGCGGCCAGTTCCCCTCCATCACGCGACCTCCTTCCGGGCGTGCTTCGCGGCGTGCGCGGCGGCGGCCTCGCGCACCCAGGCGCCGTCCTCGTGGGCCTTGCGGCGCCGCTCGATCCGCTCGGCGTTGCAGGGGCCGTCGCCGCTGATCACGCGCTTCAGCTCCGACCAGTCGATCTCGCCGAAGTCGTAGTGGCCGCGCTCCTCGTTCCAGCGCAGGTCCGGGTCGGGGAGCGCGACGCCGAGCGCCTCCGCCTGCGGGACGGTCATGTCCACGAACCGCTGCCGCAGCTCGTCGTTGGTGTGCCGCTTGATCTTCCAGGCCATGGACTGCGCGGTGTGCGTGGAGTCGGCGTCCGGCGGGCCGAACATCATCAGCGACGGCCACCACCAGCGGTTCACGGCGTCCCGCACCATCTCCCGCTGCGCGTCCGTGCCGCGCATGAGGGTCATGAGCAGCTCGTAGCCCTGCCGCTGGTGGAACGACTCCTCCTTGCAGATGCGGATCATCGCCCGCGCGTACGGGCCGTAGGAGCTGCGGCACAGCGGCACCTGGTTGCAGATCGCGGCGCCGTCCACCAGCCAGCCGATCACGCCGACGTCCGCGAACGTCAGCGTCGGGTAGTTGAAGATCGACGAGTACTTCTGCTTCCCGGAGATCAGCTTGCCGGTCAGGTCGGACCGGTCGGCGCCGAGCGTCTCCGCCGCCGAGTACAGGTACAGGCCGTGGCCGGCCTCGTCCTGCACCTTGGCGAGCAGGATCGCCTTGCGGCGCAGCGACGGCGCGCGGGTGATCCAGGCGCCCTCCGGCTGCATCCCGATGATCTCGGAGTGCGCGTGCTGCGCGATCTGCCGGATCAGCGTCGCCCGGTACTTCTCCGGCATCCAGTCGCGCGGCTCGATCCGCTGGTCGCGCTCGATCGTCCGCTCGAAGTGCTCCAGCGTCTCCGCGGTGTCCTGCGTCATGATGCCTCCCGCTTGGCCACCAGGGTCAGGACGTCGTACGTCGCGACCGCGGCGCCCTCCTGGTTGGTGACCTCGGTGTCCCAGCGGACCTCGCCGTAGGCGGCGTTCTCCCGCGGGGTGATCTGCTTGGCGGTGAGCTTCACCGTCAGCTCGTCGCCCGGCTTGACGGGGGTGAGGAACCGCAGGTTCTCCAGCCCGTAGTTCGCGAGGACGGGGCCGGGCTCGGGCGACACGAACAGGCCCGCCGCGAACGAGACCACCAGGTAGCCGTGCGCGACGCGGCCGCCGAAGAACGGGTTCGCCTTGGCGGCCTCCTCGTCCATGTGGGCGTAGAAGGTGTCGCCGGTGAACTCGGCGAAGTGCTCGATGTCGTCGAGGGTGACGGTGCGGGGGCCGGCGACGACCGTGTCGCCGATCCGCAGCTCTTCGAGGTGCTTGCGGAACGGGTGGACGCCGCTCTCGGTGCGGGCGGCGCCCCGCGTCCAGCGCCCGGTGATCGCGGACAGCATCGACGGCCCGGCCTGGACGGCGGTGCGCTGCATGTGGTGCATGACGCCGCGCATGCCGCCCATCTCCTCGCCGCCGCCCGCGCGCCCCGGGCCGCCGTGCACCAGGCCCGGCATGGGGGAGCCGTGCCCGGTGGACTCCTTCGCGTCCTCCTCGTTCAGGACGAGCAGCCGACCGTGCCACGGCGCGGCGCCCAGCACGACGCGGCGCGCGAACTCGGGGTCGGCGGTGACGACCGAGCCGACCAGGCTGCCCAGCCCGCGGGCCGCGAGCGCGACCGCGTGCGCGGCGCCGCCGTCGTACGGGAGCAGCGTGCTGACCGGGCCGAACGCCTCCACCTCGTGGGGTTCGGGGCGCTCGGCGTCGTCCACGCGGAGCAGGACCGGCGACATGAACGCGCCGCGCTCGGCGTCGGCGCCGATGACGTCGACCTTCTCGGGGTCGCCGAACACGATGCGCCCCGCGTCCAGAAGCTTCTTCAGCTGCCGGCGGACCTCGTCGCGCTGGTCGAGGGTGGCGAGCGCGCCCATCCGGACCTCCGGGTCGGACGGGTTGCCGATCTTCACCCGCGCGAGCCGCTCGCCCGCCGCCTCGGCCACGTCGTCCATCAGCTCGGACGGCACCAGGGCGCGCCGGATGGCCGTGCACTTCTGGCCGGCCTTCACCGTCATCTCGGTGACGAGCTGCTTCACGAACAGGTCGAACTCGGCCGTTCCGGGACGGGCGTCGGGGCCGAGGATCGAGCAGTTCAGCGAGTCGGCCTCCGCGTTGAACCGCACCGACCGCCCGGTCACCACGGGGTGGCCGCGCAGCAGCCGCCCGGTGGCGGCGGACCCGGTGAACGCCAGGACGTCCTGCTCGGTCAGGTGGTCCAGCAGGTCGCGCGGGTCGCCGCAGACGAGCTGGAGCGTCCCCTCCGGCAGGATGCCCGACTCGACGATCAGCTCGGCCAGCCGCGCGGACAGGTACGCCGTCTGCGGCGCGGGCTTGATCAGGCTCGGCATCCCGGCGAGGAACGCGGGCGCGAGCTTCTCCAGCGGCCCCCACACGGGGAAGTTGAACGCGTTGATCTGCACGGCGACGCCCTGCAGCGGCGTGCAGACGTGCCGTCCGGCGAACGTGCCGCCCTTGCTCAGCGGCTCCACGTCGCCGTCGACGAGCACGGTGTCGTTCGGCAGCTCGCGCTTGCCCTTGCTCGCGTAGGCGAGCAGGACGCCGATGCCGCCGTCCACGTCGATCTTCGAGTCGGCGAGGGTCGCGCCGGTGCGCGCCGACAGCGCGTACAGCTCGTCGCGGTGCTCGCGCAGGTGGAGCCCGAGCTCCTTGAGCAGCGCGGCGCGCTGGTGGAAGGTCAGCTCGCGCAGCGCCGGCCCGCCGGTGCGGCGGCCGTGCTCCAGCGCCGCGGCCATGTCGATGCCGGCGGAGGAGATCCGCGCGACCTCCTCGCCGGTCACGGCGTCGGTGAGCGGCGCGCCCTCGTCCGGTGGGACATGCCAGGCACCGGACACGTAGCTGGGCAGCGGAGCCATCCGACCTCCTCGAATTACTGACCGTCCGTTCAGTCAGATATTAACCCGCCGGCGGGGCCCGGGAGAAGAGCCGGGACGGCTTCGGCGCTGCGATAATGAGCCCCGTGAACAATGCGGGCGGCGGGCGGGCGAACCGGCGGGGACGGCCCGGCTACGACAAGGAGTCGCTGCTGCGCGTCGCCGTGCGGGTGTTCAACGAGCGCGGCTACGACGGCACCAGCATGGACGACCTGGCGAAGCGCCTCGGCATCAGCAAGTCCGCGATCTACCACCACGTCGCCGGGAAGGACGAGCTGCTCCAGCTCGCCGTCGACCGGGCGCTCGACGGGCTGTTCGCCGCCGCCGAGGAGACCGCGGCCGTCGAGGGGCGCGCCATCGACCGGCTGGAGCACCTCGTCCGGGCCAGCGTCGCCGTCCTCGTCGCGCAGCAGCCGTTCGTCACCCTGCTGCTGCGGGTGCGCGGCAACACCGCCGTCGAGAAGCGGGCGCTGGCCCGCCGCCGCGAGTTCGACCACCTGGTGTCCGGGCTGGTCGCCGAGGCCGAGGCGGACGGCGACATCCGCCCCGACATCGACCCGGCGATCGCGGCCCGGCTGCTGTTCGGCCTGGTCAACTCGCTGATCGAGTGGTACAGGCCGCGCGGCGGCGCGAGCGGGGAAGAGATCGCCGACGCGCTCTGCAAGGTCGCGTTCGACGGCCTGCGGAGCGGCCCGCGGCCTGCGCCGCCGCGCGGCGGCTAGCGGTGGGTGACCAGCACTTCCGGACGCTCCACGCAGTCGGCGACGAAGCGGAGGAAACCGCCGGCGACGCCGCCGTCGCAGACCCGGTGGTCGAACGTGAACGACAGCTGCGTCACCTTGCGCAGCCGCACCTTCCCCTTGTGCGCCCACGGCTTGTCGGCGATCCGCCCGACGCCGAGCATGGCCGCCTCGGGATGGTTGATGATCGGGGTCGAGCCGTCCACGCCGAACACGCCGTAGTTGTTCAGCGTGAACGTGCCGCCGGTGAGGTCGCCCGGCGCGAGGCGCCCCTCGCGGGCCTGCTCGGTGCGCTCCCGCAGCGCGGCCGCGAGCTCGGCCAGCGTCATCTCGTGCGCGTCGCGGACCACCGGCACCACCAGGCCCCGGTCGGTCTGCGCGGCGAACCCGAGATGCACGTGCGGCAACCGGACGATCTCCTGCCGCTCCGCGTCCACGTAGGCGTTCAGCTCGGGGAAGCGCCGCAGGCCGGTCAGGCAGACGGCGGCGAACAGGGCCAGCATCCCGACGCCCGCGTCCGGGTCGGCCTCCTGGATCTTCCTCTTGAGCTTGACCAGCCGGGTCGCGTCCACGTCCACCCAGGTGGTCGCGTCCGGGATCTCGCGGCGGCTGCGGGACAGCTTCTCCGCCGTCGCCCGCCGCACGCCCTTGAGCGGGACCCGCACGGCGCCCGCCTCCTCGCGGATCTCCTCGCGGATCTCCTCGCGGGGCGCGCCGGCGGACGGCGCGGCGGCGGCGATCGCCTTCTCCACGTCCCGCCGCAGGATGACGCCGCCGGGACCGGTCGGTGCCACCGCGGCGACGTCGATCCCGTGGTCCTTCGCCAGGCGCCGCACCACGGGCGAGATGACCCGCGGCACCTCCTCGCGGGACGGGGGCCCCGCCTGCGCCGGAGGCCGCTTGGCGGCGCGGCGCCGCGACCGGCGGCTCCCGGACGTCCCGTAGCCGACGAGCACGTTCCCGGAACCGGCGCGCTCCTCCTCCCGGTACCGCTCCGCCGCCGGGCTCTCGGCGGGCGCCGACTCCACGGCGGTCACCGCGATCAAGGGGGAGCCCACGTCCACGACGGCGCCGGGCTCGGCGTACAGCTCGGTGACCGTGCCGGCGACCGGGATCGGGACGTCCACGGCGGCCTTCGCGGTCTCCACCTCGACGATGATCTGGTCGACCGCGACGGTGTCGCCGACCGAGACCTTCCACTCCAGGACCTCCGCCTCGGTGAGGCCCTCGCCCAGGTCGGGCAGCTTGAAGACCGTCGCGCCCGACTGCTGCGCCACCTTCATGCGTGTCTCTTGCGGGGGGACGACCCCCCGCACCCCCCGGTTCGCTTCGCTCATGCCGCACCGCCCAGGTACCTGGTGTCCGGCTGGTCGTCGCGCTGCAGGCGGTCGAGGGCGTCGAGGACGCGGTCGACGCTCGGCAGGTGGTGGTGCTCCAGCATCGGCGGCGGGTACGGGATGTCGAACCCCGACACGCGCAGCACCGGCGCCTCCAGGCTGTGGAAGCAGCGCTCCTGGACGCGGGCGGCGATCTCCGCGCCGACGCCCGCGAACCCGGCGGCCTCGCTGACGACCACGCAGCGGCCCGTCCTGCGCACCGACGACGCCACCGTCAGGTCGTCGAACGGGACGATCGTCCGCAGGTCGACGACCTCCAGGTCCCAGCCCTCGGCGGCGGCGGCGTCCGCGGCCTCCAGCGCGACCGGGACGCTCGGCCCGTAGGCGACGACCGTCGCGTCGCGGCCGGGGCGGCGCACGGCGGCGCGGCCGAACGGCTCCGTCCGCTCCAGGTGCTCCACGTCCGACTTCGACCAATACAGCTTCTTCGGCTCCATGAACACGACCGGGTCCGGGTCGTCGATCGCCTCCCGCAGCAGGGAGTACGCGTCCTCGACCGTGGCCGGCGTGACGACCTTCAGGCCGGGCGTGTGCGCGTAGTACGCCTCGCTGGAGTCGCAGTGGTGCTCGACGCCGCCGATGCCGCCCGCGTAGGGGATGCGGATGACGATCGGGAGGTTCACCCGCCCGCCCGTCCGGTTCCGCATCTTCGCCACGTGCGAGGCGATCTGCTCGAACGCCGGGTAGGCGAACGCGTCGAACTGCATCTCCACGACGGGCCGGAACCCGCCCATCGCCATGCCGACGGCGAAGCCGACGATGCCGGCCTCGGCGAGCGGCGTGTCGAAGCAGCGGTCGTCGCCGAACTTCGCGGTCAGCCCGTCGGTGATGCGGAAGACGCCGCCGAGCGTGCCGACGTCCTCGCCGAACACGAGGACCCGCTCGTCCTCGTCCATCGCTTCGCGGAGCGCCGTGTTCAGCGCCTGGGCCATCGTCGTCATGACAGCGCCTCCTCGGCCTCGATCTCGGTCCGCAGCTGCGCCCGCTGCTCGTCGAGCTGCGGGTCCGGGGTGCCGTAGACGTGGTCGAACAGCGCCAGCGGGGCGAGGTCGGGGTCGGCGTTCATCCGGTCCCGGAGCCGTCCCGCGAACTCCTCGGCCTCGGCGGCGGCCGCCGCGACGTCCTCGTCCGTGAGGTGCCCGCGCCGCCGCAGGTAGGACTCCAGCCGCGCGATCGGGTCGCGCCCGCGCCATTCGTCGGCCTCCGCGTCCGTCCGGTAGCGGGACGCGTCGTCGGCGTTCGTGTGCGACTCCAGCCGGTACGTGTGCGCCTCGACCAGGAACGGTCCATTCCCCGACCGAGAGTGCTCGACGGCCGCCCGCAGCACGGCCAGCACGGCGACCGGGTCGTTGCCGTCCACCCGCTCGGCGGGCACCCCGTATCCGATGCCCTTGTGCGCCAGCGACGGCGCGGCGGTCTGCCGCTCCAGCGGCACCGAGATGGCGTACTGGTTGTTCTGGATGAAGAACACCACCGGCGCCTTGAAGACGGCGGCGAAGTTGAGCGCCTCGTGGAAGTCGCCCTCGCTGGTGGCGCCGTCGCCCACGCAGACCAGCGCGACCCGTCCCGTCCCCTTGCGCCGCTCCGCGTACGCGAGGCCCGCCGCGTGGACGGTCTGCGTCCCGAGCGGCGTGCACTGCGGCGCCGTGCGGTGGAGGTTCGGGTCGTACCCGCAGTGCGCGTCGCCGCGGAGCAGCGACAGCACCTCGACCGGGTCGATGCCGCGCGCCACCAGCGCCATCGACTCCCGGTAGGTGGGGAAGAACCAGTCCCCGTCCTCCAGCGCGAGCACGGAGCCGATCTGGCACGCCTCCTGCCCGTGGCTGGACGGGTACACGGCCAGCCGGCCCTGCTTGGTCAGCGCGGTCGCCTGCGCGTCGAACCGCCGCCCGACGACCATCGCCCGGTGCGCCCGCCGCAGCAGCTCCGGATCCGGCACGGCGTAGCGCTGCTTCCCGCGTACCGCCGCGCCGCCGTCGGTCAGGAACCGCACGGGCTCCGCCGAGGGGAGCAGCGTCTCAACCCGACCCGTCGTCATACGCCTCCACCTCCGCACTCGATCGGTGCTAGGAATATGAACCAGATCGGCCATAGGTCTCAATAGACGGCCAAAACGCAGGACATTCGGCTCACCGGAGGAGCGTCAATGGACCATCTGTCTCCAGAACCCGCACCACTCGCGGGCCATGACGGACGTTCGGCGGCGCCCCTCGACGACCTCGACCACGCGATCATCCGCGAGCTGCGCGCGGACGGCCGCATCTCCATGCGCGCCCTCGCCGAGAAGGTCAGCGTCTCCCGCTCCAACGCCTACACGCGGGTGGAGCGGCTCATCGCCGACGGCGTCGTCACCGGGTTCACCGCGCAGGTCGACCCCGTCCGCGCCGGGCTGGGCACCGCGGCCTACGTCCTGGTCAACATCGAGCAGAACTCCTGGCGCAAGGTGTCGGCCGAACTCCGCAAGGTCGCCCACATCGAGCACCTGGCGTTCGTCGGCGGGGACGTCGACCTGGTCATGCTCGTCCGCACCCCCGACAACGCCTCGCTCCGCGACGTCGTCCTGGCCCGCATCCACGCGGTGGAAGGCGTCCGCGCCACCCGCACCTGGCTCATCTTCGACGAGATCCCGGCGGCCCCCGCCGACATGTGACCGGGCCGTCCGCCGCGGGCGGGCGCCGCATCCGGAAGCAAGATCGAATGTGGCCGGATCCGGACGCGAAACGGTCTTGATCGCGTACGCTGGTGCAGCCGGGGGCCGGTGCTCGCGGCTGTGAGGAGAAAAGGTGGCAGCTGAGCGGTCGCAGCCCAGCGGGTTCGATCCGAACATCCCGAACATCGCCCGGATGTACGACTACTACCTCGGCGGCAAGGACCACTATGCGGCCGACCGGGCACGCGCCGAGGAGGCGATCGCGGCCGATCCGACGCTGGTCACGCTGATCAGGGAGAACCGCGCCTTCCTCGGCCGCGCGGTGCGGTACCTTGCCGAGCAGGGCATCGACCAGTTCCTCGACATCGGCACCGGGCTGCCCACGCAGCAGAACGTCCACCAGATCGCGCAGGCGGTGAATCCCAAGGCCCGCGTCGCCTACGTCGACTACGACGGGCAGGTGGTGGCGCACGGCCGCGCGCTGCTCGCCGCCGCCGAGGGCACGCGGATGATCGTGGGCGACGTCCGCGAGCCCCGCGCGATCCTCGACGACCCCGAGGTGCGGCGGCTGCTCGACTTCGGCAGGCCGATCGCGCTGCTGCTGGTCGCGACGCTGCACTTCATCCCGGACGAGGACGACCCGCAGGGCATCATGGCCGAGCTGCGCGACGCGCTCCCCTCGGGCAGCCACCTCGTGCTGACCCACGCCTCCGCCGACGGCGTCCCCGACGTGGTCGCCAAGGTCGTGGAGGTCTACAAGCGGACGAACGCGCCCGGCACCCCGCGCACCAGGGAGCAGGTCACGGCCCTCTTCGGCGACTTCGAGCTCCTCGACCCGGGCCTCGTGTGGGCGCCGCTCTGGCGGCCGGAACGGTCCATCACGCTGGAGGAGGCGCTCCCGGTCTGGTTCTACGCGGGTGTGGGCCGCAAGCCCTGAGGTATTGGCAGAACGTCCCGGATGCGTGATCGTTAAGGCGGGACGGGCCACGACGGGGAGGCGGCATGCGGGCGGACACGGTCGGGGCGGCGCTGGAGGACGCCGCGGCGCGGGACAAGGCGTTCCTCCACGACGGTGACGACACCTTCACGTTCGCCGAGTTCGACCGGCTCACCGACCGCGTCGCGGGCGGGCTGCTCGCGCGCGGGATCAGGCGCGGCGACCGGATCGGGCTGCTCGGCCTCAACACCCCGCAATGGCTCGCCGTCTTCTTCGGCGCGGCGCGGATCGGCGCCGTCATCGTCCCGCTCAACGTCCGGTACCGGGAGCGGGAGCTGTCGTACATGCTCGGGCAGAGCGGCGCGCGGACGGTCGTCAGCGCCCCCGCCGTCCCGGGTTTCGACTTCGCGGGCTTCTTCGAGAAGTTCCGCCCGCAGGCGCCCGGCGTCACCGACTACCTCTTCTTCGGCGCGGACTTCGACGAACTGGCCGCGACGCCCGCCGACCCGGCCGCGCTGGAGGCGGCGCGCGGCGCCGTGGCCCCCGGCGACCCGCTGATGATCCTCTACACGTCGGGGACGACCGGGCGGCCCAAGGGCGCGGTGATCACGCACGGGAGCATCCTCGCGTCGGCGCGGGCCCAGGCCGGCCACTTCGCGATGACCGACGAGGACGTGCTGCTCGGGCATCTGCCCTTCAACCACGTCGGCGGCATCACCTGCACCATCATGGCCGCGCTGGTCAGCGGCGGGTCGGTGGCGCTGCTGCCCGCGTTCTCCCCGGACGGCGCGCTGCGCGCCGTCGAACGGCACCGGGTGACGTTCCTCGGCGCCGTCCCCACGATGTACGTGCTGATGCTCGGCCGGGACGACTTCGCCGACTACGACGTCTCGTCCGTGCGGCTGTGCATGGCGGGCGGGTCGAACGTGGAGCCGGCGCTGGTCGAGTCGATCCTGCGCGGCTTCCCCGGCGCCCCGCTCTACGGGCTGTACGGCCTGTCGGAGTCGTCGGGCGCGTGCGTGCTGTCGCCGCTGGACGACGGCCCCGAGACCGTCGCGCGCACCCTCGGCGCGGTCATCGGCGACTTCGAGGCCCGGGTGACCGGCCCGGACGGCGCCGTCCTGCCGCCGGGCGAGACCGGCGAGCTGCAGATCCGCGGCGGCTGCGTCGCCGCCGGCTACTGGGACATGCCCGGCGAGACCGCCGAGGTGTTCCTGCCCGGCGGCTGGCTCGCCACCGGCGACATGGTCGAGATGGAGCCGGACGGCCACCTCGTCCTGCGCGGCCGCAAGAAGGAGATGTACATCCAGGGCGGCTTCAACGTGTACCCGGTCGAGATCGAGAACGTGCTCACCGCCCACCCCGGCGTCGCGATGGCCGCAGGGATCGGCGTCCCCGACGAGGTGCTGGGCGAGATCGGCCGCTTCTACGTCGTGCCGCACCCCGGCGCCGAACCGCCCACCGAGGAGGAGCTGACCGCCTACTGCCGCGAGCGCCTGGCCGACTACAAGGTGCCCCGGCAGTTCGTCGTCACCTCCGAGGTCCCGCTGACCCCCGTGGGCAAGATCCACAAAGCCAGGCTGAAGGACGACTACCTCCGCGGCAGGCCGTAGGCGCGGCGGAGCGCGATGTCGACGAGCCGCTGCGGCGCCAGCGTCCTGAGCCGGGGCACCACGAAGCTCTGCCCGCCGGCGCCGTAGCGTCCGCGCGGCGCGCGGGCGGTCGCGGCCTTCCAGACGACCTGGGCCGCCTTGCGCGGATCCTCGCCCCTGCGCAGGGCCCCGTGCAAGGTGGCGCGGGCGCTCTCCCGCGGCCCGTCGTAGTCGGCGATGGCGGCCCCTGCGGCGGTGGCGGTGTCCAGGACCTCGGTGGCGAACACTCCCGGCTCGACCAGGCACACCTTGATCCCCAGATGCCACACCTCGTGGCGCAGGGACTCGGTGCAGCGGGCGAGGGCGGCCTTGGACGCGGCGTAGAAGCCCTCGCCCGGCTCCCCGATCCACGCCGCCAGCGACCCGACGTTGACGATGCGGCCCCGCCGGCGCTCGCGCATGCCGGGCAGGACCGCGTCGACGAGGCGGACGGCGCCGAAGAAGTTGGTCTCGAACACCGCGCGGGCCTCGTCCGGTGCGGTCTCCTCGGCGAAGCCCTCAAGCATGACGCCCGCGTTGTTGATCAGGATGTCGATGCCGTCCGCCTGGGCGAGAACCTCATCGACGCATTCGCGCACCGACTCGTCGGAGCGGACGTCCAGCCGGAGCATCCGCACGCCGCCCTCGTCCGGGCGCTCCCGCCGGGACGTCCCGAACACCCGCGCGCCGCGCTCGGCGAACAGCAGCGCCGTCGCCCGCCCGATCCCGGACGAGGCGCCGGTGACCAGGACGTTCGCCGATGCCATGGGGTGCCTTTCACGTGAAGGGACGGGTCAGTGGCCGCGCGGGGCGTACATGATCACGGCCATGCCGGCGAGGCAGACGAGGGCGCCGGCGATGTCGAAGCGGTCCGGGCGGTACCCGTCGGCGACCGCGCCCCACAGGATCGACCCGGCGACGAAGACCCCGCCGTAGGCGGCGAGGACCCGGCCGAAATGGGCGTCCGGCTGGAACGTGGCCGCGAAGCCGTACAGGCCGAGCGCGCCGGCGCCGGCCCCGACCCAGAGCCATCCGCGCTGCTCGCGCAGGCCCTGCCAGACCAGCCAGGCGCCCCCGATCTCCAGGACGGCGGCGACGGCGAACAGCGCGATGGAGCGGGCGACGAGCACGGACGTCCTCCTGCGCCCCCCGGTCAGGGGGCGAACAACTCGTTGACCAGGTCGGAGGCGTCCGCCGGGGCGCGCACCTCCAGATGGACCGCCTCGCCCTCCAGATGGAGCCGGAAGTCGAAGAACGGGCAGCACCGCTGCTCGGCCGCGGCCAGCTTCGCGACGGCACCGGCCTTCTCGACGGGCAGCGTAACGCGCACCCCGCCGGGGATCTCCACCGGCCGCGCGCCGCCCACGACCGCCCGCCACTCGGCGACCCGCTCGGCCATGCCCTCCCCGCTGAGCGAGCAGACGATCGCCACCTCGGGTCCACGGACCGCGGAGCATCCGCATTCATCACCGCACCGCTCGGCCGTCTCACCGCCGGACGGGGCGGCGGCAGGCTCCGCGGGGGCGGGCAGGTCGGAGGGGAAGCCGCATTCGGCGTCGCAGGGTTCCGCCCGGTCGGGGAGCGCGTCCAGGCGGTCGAGGACGCTCCGCAGCGAGGCGGTGAACGCCTTCAGGTCGGCCAGGCGGTGCTCCGCCTCGGCCAGCCGGCCGGCCACGCGGGGGCGCAGGTCCGCCTTCACGTCCGCGCACGCCCCGGTCTCCCACACCGCGAGCAGTTCCCCGATCTCGTCGAGCGGCAGGCCGAGGTGCTTGGCCGAGCCGATGAACGCGAGCCGCGTGACCGCGTCCTCCCCGTACGCCCGGTAGCCGGACGGGGTGCGGTCCGCGGGCAGCAGGCCCGCGCTTTCGTAGTACCGCAGCGTCGTCGCCGGCACACCGCTGCGCTCGGCGAGCTGCGAGATGCGCATCGTCGTCATGCTTCGACGCTAAACCTTCGACCCGGCTCGAAGGTCAAGCCTCCAGCGGGGACTTCCCGGCATGGCCGCCCGGTTCGGCGCCGCCGAGGACGGCGAAGATCGCGCTGGACTCGTGCCGCGGGCAGCGGGTGAGGCCGTCCGCGCCGTCCGGGGCGCAGGTCCGGCCGTCGCCCTGTGCGACACTTGGTCGGCGCCGCGGCGGGGGGACACCGGCCGGCGGCGGCCATCGGCGGGCCGGCGGAGCGGCCGGGGAGAAGACGGGAGGGGGCCGCGGTTGAGCGGCGGTACGGGGACGCCGGGGGACATCGCGGCCGAGGCGGCGCGCCGGCGGACGTTCGCGATGATCAGCCATCCGGACGCGGGGAAGTCGACGCTGACCGAGGCGCTCGCGCTGCACGCGGCGGCCATCGAGCAGGCGGGCGCCGTGCACGGCAAGGCGGGGCGCGGCGGCGTCCGGTCCGACTGGATGGACATCGAGCGGTCCCGCGGCATCTCGATCACCTCCTCGGTGCTGCGCTTCGAGTTCGGCGGCGCGCTGCTGAACCTGCTCGACACCCCCGGCCACGCCGACTTCTCCGAGGACACCTACCGGGTGCTCGCGGCCGTGGACGGCGCCGTCATGCTGCTCGACTCGGCGAAGGGCCTGGAGGCGCAGACGCTCAAGCTGTTCGACGTGTGCCGGCACCGCCGCATCCCGGTGATCACGTTCGTCAACAAGTGGGACCGGCCCGGACGCGAGCCGCTCGAACTGCTGGACGAGGTCGAGCAGCGCATCGGGCTGCGCCCCGCCCCGCTGACCTGGCCGGTCGGCGCCGCGGGCGACTTCCGCGGCCTCATCGGCCGGGCGGACGGCGCGTTCACCCGGTTCCGCCGCACCCCCGGCGGCGCGACCCGCGCGATCGAGGAGCGGGTGCCCGCCGAGCGGGCGGCCCGCGAGGAGGGCGACGCCTGGCGGACCGCCCTGGAGGAGCTGGAGCTGCTCGACGAGATCGGCGCCGTCCTCGACATGGACGCCTTCCGCGCCGGGGTGTGCACGCCCGTGCTGTTCGGGGCGGCGCTGCCCAACTTCGGCGTCGGGGCGCTGCTGGAGACCGTGCGGCGGCTGGCGCCCGCCCCGTCCGCGCGCGCCGACTCGGACGGGACCGAGCGTCCGGTGGACGCGCCGTTCTCCGGCCAGGTGTTCAAGGTGCAGGCGGGCATGGACCGGGCGCACCGCGACCGGCTGGCGTTCATCCGGGTGTGCTCGGGCCGCTTCGAGCGCGGCATGACCCTCACGCACGCGTCGACCGGGCGCCCACTGGCGACGAAGTACGCGCAGACGATGTTCGGCCGCGACCGCTCGACGCTGGACGCCGCCTACCCGGGCGACGTGATCGGGCTGCCCAACACGTCCGGGCTGACCGTCGGCGACACCCTCTACACGAAGACCCCGGTCCGGTTCCCGCCCATCCCCGCGTTCGCGCCCGAGCACTTCATGGTGGCGCGCGCGAAGGACAACGGGCGCGCCAAGCAGTTCCGGCGCGGCATCGAGCAGCTCGGCGGCGAGGGCGTCGTGCAGGTGCTGCGCAGCGACGTGCGCGGCGACCAGGCGCCGGTGCTGGCGGCGGTCGGGCCGCTGCAGTTCGAGGTGGTCGCCGCGCGGATGGCCGACGAGTTCGGCGCGCCGATCGAGCTGACCCGGCTCGACTACTCGATCGCCCGGATCACCGACAAGGAGTCCGCCGAGGAGCTGGGCGGGCGGCGCGGCGCCGAGGTCTTCGCCCGCCCGCTGGACGGGTCGCTGGTCGCGGTGTTCACCGACAAGTGGCGGCTGCGCGCCATCGAGCGCGAGCACCCGGGCCTGACGCTCACCCCCATGCTCGCCGCCGGCGTCCAAGACTGACGGCACGGCCGCCCCGGATTTGGGCGCCGCCGGCGTCCAGGACTGACGGCACGGCCCCCGGCCTGGGCGCCGCCGGCGTGCGGCGGGTCCGGGGTGATGGTTGCGGAAGGGGTGTTGACGGTCGTCCCGCCGCGTCTCTACGTTCAGGGGAAAGCGCTTTCTGGTCGGCCGAGCCGAGAGGAGCGGCGTTGAACGGATCAAGCCGGGGCGGGTGCCGGGGGCGTTCACCTGCGGCGTGTCGCCCTTTCGGCGCGCTCATAAGGGCAACACGCCGCAAGTGAACGAGGTCCGGGTGTGGGAGCGCTCCCATGCGAGCGAGTTCCAGGGGTTCTTCCGGCGGCACCACCGGGAGCTGGCCCGGCTGGCCTTCGTGCTGCTGGGGGATCCGGACGGCGCGGACGACGTGGCGGCGGACGCGATGGCGGCGGCCTGGCGGCGCTGGGACCGGGTGCGCGCCGCCGACCAGCCGCTCGCCTACGTGCGGCGGATGGTCGTCAACATGGCGCGGAGCCGGATCCGCGTCCTCGTCCGGGAGCGCGACCGGGCCGAGCGGCTCGGCGCCGGGCTCGACGACCGCGTGCACGGGCCGGACGTCCCGGCGATCGTGGACGTCCGCGCGGCGCTGCTGCGGCTGCCGCAGCGCAAGCGGGCCTGCGTGGTGCTGCGGCTGGGCTTCGACCTGTCGGAGAAGGAGACGGCCCAGCTCCTCGGCGTCGCGGTCGGCACGGTGAAGAGCCAGACCGCCAAGGGCGTCGCCGAGCTGGCGCGGCTGCTCGCGGACGGCCGCGGCCGAGCGGCAACCTTCCGGGGCCCGCCGGGCGACTAGCGGGAGAAGTCCCCCGCCCACTCCCGAGGGAGTCCCCGTGAGATCCGCAGCCAGACGCGTCCCCCTGCTCCGCCATCTGCTGCCGCTGGCCGTCGCCGCGGCGGCCGCCGCGGCCCTGCCCGCCACCGCGCCCGCCCCCGCGACCGCGGCTGCCGCCCGCCAGGCGGAGGACCTCGACCGCGGGCTGATCAGCGTCCGGTCGGGCAACGGCAACTACGTCGGCTGGCGCCTGCTCGGCACCGACCCGGCCGGCACGACGTTCGCCCTCTACCGCGGGTCGTCCCGCATCGCCACGGTCACGGACTCGACCAACTACTGGGACCAGGGCGCGCCGGCGGACGCCTCGTACACCGTCCGGCCGATCGTGAACGGCGGCGAAGGGGCCTCGTCCGAGCCGTCGCTGCGCTTCGGCGACGGGTACCTGGACGTGCCGATCCAGCGGCCCGGCTCCGAGTACAGCGCCAACGACGCGAGCGTCGGCGACCTCGACGGCGACGGGCGGCTGGAGATCGTCCTCAAGTGGGACCCGTCCAACTCCAAGGACAACTCGCAGAGCGGCTTCACCAGCGACGTCTACATCGACGCCTACCGGCTGGACGGCGCGCGGCTGTGGCGGATCGACCTCGGCCGCAACATCCGCGCCGGCCAGCACTACACGCAGTTCCAGGTGTACGACTACGACGGCGACGGCCGCGCCGAGGTCGCCATGAAGACCGCGGACGGCACCGTCGACGGCACCGGCCGGGTCATCGGGAACGCGGGCGCCGACTACCGCAACTCCAGCGGGTACGTCCTCAGCGGCCCCGAGTACCTCACCATGTTCGACGGCCGGACCGGCGCGGCGATGCAGACCGTCGACTACGTGCCGCCGCGCGGGAACGTCTCGTCCTGGGGCGACTCGTACGGCAACCGCGTCGACCGCTTCCTCGCCGGCACCGCCTACCTGGACGGCTCCCGGCCCAGCCTGATCATGGCGCGCGGCTACTACACCCGCACGGTGATCGCCGCCTGGGACTGGCGGGACGGGCACTTCACCCGCCGCTGGACGTTCGACACCAACAGCTCCACCAACCAGGGGCGGGGCTTCGACGGCCAGGGTTCGCACAGCCTGTCCGTCGGCGACATCGACCAGGACGGCCGCGACGAGATCGTCTACGGCGCGATGGCGGTGGACGACAACGGCTACGGCATGTGGACGACCCGCACCGGCCACGGCGACGCGCAGCACCTCGGCGACTTCGACCCGGCGCGCCCGGGGCTGGAGTACTTCAAGGTGAGCGAGTCGTCCGGCCAGCCGTCGTCGCTCTACATCGACCCGCACAACGGGCAGATCCTCTGGCAGACCTCCCCGTGCTGCGACAACGGGCGCGGCGTCGCCGGGGACATCTGGACGGGCCGGATCGCCGCCGAGTTCTGGTCGTCGAGCGTCCCCGAGCTGCGCAGCGTCACCGGCAACAACGCCGGCCGCAAGCCGTCGTCCGCGAACTTCCTCGTCTGGTGGGACGCCGACCCGGTGCGGGAGCTGCTGGACGGCACCCACATCGACAAGTACGGGCCGTCCGGCGACACCCGGCTGCTGACCGCGTCGGGCGTGCACTCGAACAACGGCACCAAGGCCGTCCCGTCGCTGAGCGGCGACCTGTTCGGCGACTGGCGCGAGGAGGTCATCTGGCCGACCGCCGACGACACCCGGCTGCGCATCTACACGACCCGGGACGTCACCGGCACCAAGCTCTACACGCTCCTGCACGACACCCAGTACCGGACGGCACTGGCCTGGCAGAACACCGCCTACAACCAGCCGCCGCACCCGAGCTTCTTCCTGGGCGACCGCATGCCGGCCCAGCCCCGGCCGCAGATCTACGTGCGGTGACGCGGCCCGGCCCCCGCACCTGAACCCCGCCGAGCGAGCCGGGAGAGCCCACCCCGCTCTCCCGGCTCGCCCATGCTCGGCGCGCTTAAGCGGATTGTGCCGGTGAACGGCCCGTCCGTCGGCAGATCATGCCGAACTTCGGGGCGCCGGGAGCTGGTTCAGTGCCCTGCCTGGACTGGTCATGCCGGGACGGGGCCGGCGGTCCGGCCGGAACCTTGAACGGCGCCGAACGCGGGGCTACCGTGCCACGTACAGATAGGAAAGTTTCCTATCTGATGGAGGCTCCCCATGCCCCGCGCCCCTCCATCGCCGGGTGGCATCGACGCACCCCCATGACCACCCCGCTCAGCAAGGACCCCCCGCCATGAAGAAAGCCCGACGCAGGACCGCCGCGATCGCGGCCGGCCTCGGCGCCGCCCCCCTGATCGCGGTCGTCCTCCCGGCGACCGCCGCCTACGCCCACGGCTACGTCTCGGCGCCCATGAGCCGCCAGGCGCAGTGCGCGGCGCGCATCGTCCAGTGCGGATCCATCCAGTGGGAGCCGCAGAGCGTCGAGGGCCCGAAGGGCCTGCGGAGCTGCAGCGGCGGCAACGCCCGCTTCCGCGAGCTCGACGACGACGGCCTGCCGTGGCAGGCCGCGTCCGTCGGCAACACGGTGACCTTCACCTGGACGTTCACCGCCCGGCACCGGACCCGCGACTACGAGTACTACCTCGGCGGCAGGCGCATCGCCTTCGTCGACGGCCACGACCAGCAGCCGCCGTCCTCCGTCTCCCACACCGTGAACCTCGGCGGCGTGACGGGACGGCAGAAGGTGCTCGCCGTCTGGAACATCGCCGACACCGCCAACGCCTTCTACGCCTGCATCGACCTCCAGGTGCGCTGACGCGCCCTGCCGCGTGCACACCCCGCACGCGAGCCCCTCCGCACGCGCGCCCGCCCGCACCGGGCGGCCGCGCGTGCGATCACCCCGCGAAAGAGTCGAGTCCCGAAGGAAGTGATCAGGTGCGACGTCTCCTGACGATGCTGAGCGCCGCGCTGCTCGCGGCAGGATGCCTGTCGGCCGTCCTGCCCATGGCGTCGGCCACCGCCGCCGCGTGCGCGGCGGCGTGGAACGCGTCCGCCGTCTACACCGGCGGCGCGTCCGTGTCCTACAACGGGCACAACTGGTCCGCGCGATGGTGGACGCAGAACGAGACCCCCGGCACCGCGGAGGTCTGGACCGATCAGGGCGCCTGCGGCGGCGGGACGTCCGGTCCCGGCTGCTCCGCCCCCGACTGGACGGCCGGGCAGTGGTACCCGGTGGGCAGCGTCGTCAGGTACACCGACGGCAAGTACTACATCGCCGTCCATGAGAACCCGGGCTACGACCCCGTGATCAGCAACTGGTTCTGGGACCCGTACGCCTGCGACGGCCCGACCGACCCTGGGCCCTCCGACCCGCCCGCCCCCGGCGGCTTCGTGGTGAGCGAGGCGCAGTTCAACCAGATGTTCCCGGGCCGCAACTCCTTCTACACCTACGCCGGGCTGACCGCGGCGATGGCGTCGTTCCCGGCGTTCGCCAAGACCGGCAGCGACACGGTGAAGAAGCAGGAGGCCGCGGCCTTCCTCGCCAACGTCAGCCACGAGACCGGCGGTCTGGTCTACATCGTCGAGCAGAACACGAGCAACTACCCGCACTACTGCGACGCGGGCCGGCCCTACGGCTGCCCCGCCGGCACGGCGGCCTACTACGGCCGCGGCCCGATCCAGCTGAGCTGGAACTTCAACTACAAGGCGGCGGGCGACTCCCTCGGCATCGACCTGCTGCGCAACCCGTGGCTCGTCGAGCAGGACGCGGCCGTGGCCTGGAAGACCGGGCTCTGGTACTGGATGACCCAGAGCGGTCCCGGCACCATGACCGGGCACAGCGCCATGGTCAACGGACGCGGCTTCGGTGAGACGATCCGCAGCATCAACGGCTCTCTGGAGTGCGACGGCCGGAACCCGGCCCAGGTCCAGAGCCGCGTGAACGCCTACCAGCGGTTCACGCAGATCCTCGGCGTCCCGGCCGGCGGCACCCTGACCTGCTGACGGCCCGCGCTCGCCACCCCGAGCCCGGACGGCCCGAGCCCGGACGGCCCGAGCCCGGACGGCCCGAGCCCGCCGCCCCGGACGCGGACCGTCCGGGGCGGCGGCGGGCCTCATGCGGGCTTGCGGATGTAGCCGATGACCAGTTCGGCCAGCTCGTCCACCATGCGGTCGTGCGGGATGGGCGGGCGGTCCAGGACGTACTTGATGGAGAGCAGGCCGACGGTCTCGGTGATGATCCAGAGTGTCGCGTCGATGTCGAGGTCGTCGCGGAACGCGGAGCGGTTGACCAGGAGGTAGACGCGGATCAGGTCGGTCAGCCGCCGCTGCAGCGCGGCGAGCTTGTCGAACGGGCCGAGCCGCGGCACCTGCTCGACGATGATCCGCAGCAGGTCGGCGTTCTCCTCGAACAGGCGGATCTGCGCGTCCAGCAGGGCGCGGCCGGCGTCCTCCCAGGGCAGCCGCATGGTGGCCTCGATCTCGGCGCCGAGCCGGTCGGCGAGATGGTCGGCGAAGCGGTCCAGGACGGCGATGACGATCGCGTCCTTGTTGGGGAAGTACTGGTAGAGCGACCCGTTGCTGATGCCCGCGGTCTTGGCGATGCGGTTGGTGGACGCGCCGTCGTAGCCGCGTTCCGACAGAACGCGAGTGGCGGCCTCCAGGATGCGTTCCACCATCCGGCGCGAACGGTCCTGGGTGGGGATTCGGCGGGGCGAAAGCCCAGGTGAGGAGGCCATCGGCGGTTCCCTCGCAAACGCGACTTGTAAGCGACTCCTTATTCGCGTTCAACTTACCGGAGGAGCTCTTTCAGGAGGTATGCCGCATGACGGTGACCGAGGGGGCGTCCGCGGCCCGGCCGGCCGAGCCGGAGCGCGGCGAGCCCGTCCCGTTCGGACCCGGGTCGCTGCTGTGGGAGCAGATCGGCCTCTACACGTCGGCGATCGCGGGCAACAGCGTGTTCATCCTGCAGGTGATGCATCCGGCGATCGGCACCGTGGTCGACCGGCGGTCCAGCTTCCGCACCGACCCGCTCGGCCGCGCCGCGCGCAGCTTCGCCTCGGTGCAGATGTGGGTCTACGGCGGGCGGGCCGCCATCGAGGAGGGCAAGCGGCTGCGCGAGATGCACAAGTCGCTGAGCGCCGTCGACGAGGAGGGGCGGCGCCATCACGCGCTGTCGGCCGAACCGTGGGCGTGGGTGCACCTGACCGGCTTCTACGCCGCCGTCGCCGCGGCGGAGTACTTCGCGCCGGCGCCGCTGACGACGGACGAGGAACAGCAGATCTTCGACGAGTTCCTCCAGCTCGGCAGGATCCTGCGGGTGCCCGAGCGGATGCTGCCGGGGAGCATCCCGGAGTACTGGGAGTACTTCGACGACATGGTCGCCAACACGCTCGTCCCGCACAAGGTGGCCTACGAGGTCCTCGCCCAGATGAGCCAGGTCCCGCCCAACGTGCCGAAGCTGCTGCGCCCCGCGGTCGCGCCGCTGAGCGAGGCCGGCGGCCGGCTCGGCCGGCTGATCACCATCGGCACCCTGCCGGAGGCGGCGCGGGAGAAGCTCGGGCTGCGGTGGACCGCGGCGGACGAGCGCAGGCTGCGGCTGGTCGCGCAGGTCATCGGGCGGAGCACGCCGCTGCTCCCCGAACGCCTCCGGTACATGCCGATCGCCTACCGCGCGCGGCAGGCCGCCCGCGCCCAGGAGCGGCTGGAGCGCGCCTTGGCGCACCGGCCCATGTGACGTCCGGCCCGGGAGTCCCGCGGCTCACCTGAGAGATCGTCAAAATTCGAACTTTTCGCCTCCGGCCCGGATCATACGGGCTGAAACGGATTCTCGTGGCATCCGCCGAGCCGGAGGTCGTACATGGATTACGTGGTCCTGATGATCGCGGGAAGCGCCCTTCTCGCCGGGGCCGTCGCCTATGGCGTCACGCACCGCGACTTCCACGCGGGAGGCAGGGCGGCGGCCGCCCTGGCCTGCGCGCTCCTCGTGGGCGCCGCCTCCCTGTACATCCCCTATCTCCCCGTGCTCGCCCTGCTGGGCACCGCGGTCATCTACCTCATCGTGCGGCGCGTGTTCTCCGCGGGAACGGCGCTCGCCGCCGCGGGCCTGGTCCTCGTCGCCGGCTGCTCGTTCTCCGTTCTGCTCATGATGGCCGCCCTACAGACCATGTGACGCCTTGGCGACCGCCCGTACGGCCGCGTCCACTTCCTCATGGGTGTTGTAGAGGTAGAAGCTGAGGCGGCAGCTCGCCGGGGGCGTCAGGCCGAGCGCGTGGTGCGCGAGGGTGGCGCAGTGGCACCCGGCGCGCGACTCCACGCCCATCGCGTTCAGCTCCTCCGCCACCCGGACCGGGTCCCGGCCCGCGAGGTTGAAGGACACCAGGGACGTGCGCCGGCACGGGTCCTCCGGCCCGTAGACCGTGATCCCGTCGACGGCGGCGAGCGCGTCGAGCGCGTGGGCGGTGAGCCGCCGGTTCCAGGCCGACACCCGGTCCATCGCGGCGCGGACGGCGTCCCGGCCGAAGGGGCGGGACGTCCCGAAGTACACCGGCCGGTCCGGTGACAGCGCCAGGTCCAGCAGGAGGCGCAGCGCCTGCGCGGACACGATCGCGCCGAGGATGTTCGGCGTCCCGGCGGCGTACTTCCAGGGCAGCGCGTTGTACTCGACGCGGTCCGGGAACACCCGCCCCTCGGCGATCATGTCGCCGCCGTAGAGGAAGGGCGGCGCGGCCGCCAGCAGGTGCTCCCTGCCGTACAGCACGCCCACGCCGAACGGCGCCAGCAGCTTGTGGAACGAGAACGCCAGGTAGTCGGCGTCGAGGGCGCGCACGTCCACGAAGGCCCCCGGCACCAGCTGGGCGGCGTCGACCAGCAGCAGGGACCGCCGCTCGCCGGTCGGCTGCGGGTAGCCGCTGCCGTCGGCCAGCGCGCGGACGGCGGGCAGCGGCACGCGCGTGCCGAGGAAGTTGGACGCCCCGGTGCAGCAGACCAGCTTGGTGCGCCCGTCGATCAGCGAGGCCAGGTGCTCCAGGTCGAGCTCGCCCGTGCGCGGGTCGAACCGCGCGAGGCGCAGCTCGACCCGGCGGCCGAGCCGCGGCAGCAGCTCCCGGCACAGCGCGTGCCACGGGACGTAGTCCGAGTTGTGCTCCATCAGCGTGGTCACCATGTTGTCGCCGTCGCGGAACTCGGTGAGCAGCGAGTACATGACCGCGTTGATCGCCTCGGTCGCGTTGCGGAACAGCGCGACGCACTCCCGGCCGGGCGCGCCGATGAACCGCGCGATCGTGTCGTAGGCGTCCTCGAACAGCGCGGTCATCTCCCGCGACGCGGTGGACTGGCCCCGGTGGACGTTCTCGTAGCCGGGCGCGAGCGTCCGGTAGAGGTCCGCCAGCTCGCGCGGCGGCTGGGTGCTCGCCGCGTTGTTCGTCGCGATGCGGCCGCGCCCGGGGAACGCGAAGTGCCTGCGGACGGCCCGCACGTCCAGCACGCCGGAGGTCATGGGCTCGGGACGGTGGTCCAGGCCCCGGTCATCGGCGGGCCGAAGACGCAGCCGTCATGGGCGAGGACGTCGGCCAGCAGGCGGTCGGCGAGGGTGGCCGGGTCGAGTTCGGCGGCGGTGGCGACGCCCGTCCGCTCCATCAGCGGCGCCGTCGCCCCGATCACGTTGGCCCAGCCCCAGGCGGGGGCGTCCGGGCCGCCGCCGGCGAACGTCTCGACCAGCAGCCGCGGTCCGGGCAGCCCGGCGGCGCGGAACGCCGGGAACAGCGCCGGGCCCATGCGCCGTTCGAAGCCGGCCTTCTCCAGCGCGTCCAGGAACCACCCGTGCGCGCGGTCCCACAGCGGCGTCGCGGGGGCGGCGGGCGCGTAGGCCAGGTCGGCCTCGTGCGCGCAGACCACGCCGCCCGGACGGACCTGCGACGCGGCACGGCGCAGTGCCGCCGCCGGGTCCGGCAGGTACATCAGGAGCAGCCTGCACACGACGGCGTCGAAGCCGCCGCCGATCGTGTCGAGGGTCCGCACGTCGCCCACCCGGTACTCGATGTTGGGCGCGTCCGTGCGCCGCCGGGCGAGCTCGACCGCCGCGGGGTCGCGCTCGACGCCCACCACGGCGCCGTCCGGTCCCACCAGCTCGGCGGCGAGCCGGGTCACGTTGCCGGCGCCGCTGCCGAGGTCGAGCACGCGCATGCCGGGCGCGATCCCCGCGCGGCGCAGCAGCCGCCGGGTGAGCGGGTCGAAGAGCCTGCCCTGGGCCACGAGGCGCTCGTCCTCGGCGGCTCGGTCCGCGAACGGATAACTCGTCATGGTTCCTCCCCGTGTGTTCGCTGTACGGCAAGCGTGGCCGGGGGAGGCGCGGATGTCGTTGGCCTACCGCGCGGGGTCCTTTGCATTGCGTGCGGACCTGCGGTACTCCGACGGCGGCAGCCCGTGCTCGGCGCGGAACGCGCGGCTGAAGTCGGCCGCGCTGGAGAACCCCCAGCGGGCCGCGATGGCCGCGACCGGGCGGGCGGCGAGCGCCGGGTCGGCGAGGTCGCCGCGGCACCGCTCCAGCCGGCGCCGCCTGATCCAGCCGGCGACCGTCAGGCCCTCGTCGTGGAAGAGCTGGTGGAGGGTGCGGACCGAGATGTGGTGCGCGGCCGCGATGCTCGCCGGGGTCAGCCCGGGGTCGCCGAGGTGCTGCCGGATGAAGCCCTGGATCGTGGTGAGCAGGGCGTGCCGCCTGGCCTGCGGCGTGTCCCAGTCCCGCACGTCCAGTTCGCCGGCCAGGCGCGTGGCCAGCACCTCCAGCGCGGCGGACGACACCCGGGCCGCCTCGGCGGGGCTGAGATGGTCGACGTTGCGGGCGAGCCGGAGCAGGAACTGCGACGTGAGGTCGCCGAGGCCGCTCGTCGCCGGGATGCGCATCGCGGTCAGCCCGCGCACCCGGCCCGGCGGCAGCGGCAGCAGCGACGGCGGGAACATGAACGTCATCACCCGGGTCGGCCGGTCGTCGAGGCCGCACACCACCTCATAGGGACGGCGGGTGTCGTAGAAGGCGAACTCGGCGGGCGAGAGGAGGGCCTGCCGCCCGCCCTGGCCGACGCCGCAGCGACCGCCGCCGCACACCAGGAAGAGCTTCAGCAGGTCGGGGTCGGCCATGGAGATCATGCTCGGCGTGCGGTGCACCGTGATGGGCATGATGTCCATCACGACCACCTGCATCGGGCCGAGCCCGCTGGTGCGGAACTTCCCCCGGTAGCCGTCCCAGCGGCCGATCGGACGGCACTCCATCGGCACCCATGTGTTCGCCGTCATCTGCCGGAAGAACTCGGTGCGGTCGGCGACGGGCACATCGTCGACCGTGATGAGCGCGCTCATCGCAAACCCCCGCGGAACGGCGGGCGCTTGCGCGCGCCCCCCGGCGACTACGGTCACGCGCGGATGCCATGAGCGGAACCATGCTGGCCGCACCCGGCCAGACCAAACCGGTTCGCCGCCGCGAGAGATGCGGTCAAGAACTGACCGCTTTCCTTGCGACGCTGGGGTCATGACCGTTCTGGACGACCGGGCGCTCAACCGGGCCACGCTCGCCCGCCAGCTTCTGCTCGACCGCGCCGACCTGCCCGTGCTCGACGCCGTCGCCCACCTCGGCGGCCTGCAGGCGCAGGAACCGCAGGAACCGTTCGTCGGGCTCTGGTCGCGGCTCCGCGGGTTCGACCCGGCGGCGCTCTCGGATCTCCTGACCGGGCGGCATGCGGTGCGCACCCACCTGATGCGCCGCACCGTCCACCTCGTCACCGCCGCCGACGCGCTCGCGTGGCACGCCCGCCACCAGGCCATGATGTGCCAGAGGGTGCTCGGGGCCTACCGCCGCGAGCTGGAGCGGGTGGATTTCGGGGAACTCGCCGCGGCGGGCCGCGCGGTGATGGAGGACGGCCGCCCCCGCACGTCGGCGGAGCTGGTCCGCGCGCTGCCCGAGCGCTGGCCGCAGGCGGGGCCGCGGGCGCTGGGGGAGATGCTCGGCTCCCTGGTCCCGATGGTGCAGGCGCCGCCGCGCGGCCTATGGCGCACCAAGGCGGGGGTGCGCCACGCCCTGCTCTCCTCCTGGCTCGGCCGGGACGTCGACCCGCTGCCCGCGGACGGCTCCGACCCGGTCGGCCGGGAGCTGCTGCGGCGCTACCTCGCCGCGTTCGGCCCGGCGTCCTCGTCCGACCTGCGCGCCTGGTGCGGTCTCGCCGGCCTGCCCGCCGCGGTCGCGGCGCTGCGCCCGGAGCTGGTCGCGTTCCGGGACGAGCGCGGCCGCGAGCTGCTCGACCTCCCCGGCGCCCCGCGCCCGGACCCCGGCACGCCCGCCCCGGTGCGCTTCCTGCCGGCGTTCGACAACGCGATCCTCGGCTACCAGGACCGCCGCCGCATCATCGACGACGCCCACCGCGGCCTCTCCGTCGCCGGTGAGCGCGTGGTCCTGGTCGACGGCCGCGTCGCCGCCACCTGGACCACCGAGGCGGACGCGGTCGTCATCGCCCCGCTGCGCCCGCTCTCCAAACCCGACCGGACCGCCGTCGCCGATGAGGGGGAACGCCTGGCGTCCTTCCTCATCGGCGACGAGCGCCCTCGGGTGAAGCTCACGGGCTGAAACCCGGAGGCGGGCGCGGCCGGGCCGGCCGCGCCCGCCTCCGGTGCGGGATCAGAGCGGGTACTGCGGCGGCTCGCCGCGCATGGTGATCCAGCGGATCTCGGTGAACGCCTCGATGTTCGCCGAGGCGCCGCCGAAGCGGGAACCGGTGCCGGACGCCCCGACGCCGCCGAACGGGGCGTTGGCCTCGTCGTTCACCGTCTGGTCGTTGATGTGGACGATGCCCGTCGGGATCTGCTCGGCGACGGCCAGGCCGCGCATCACGTCCCGGGTCACGATGCCGAGCGAGAGCCCGTAGTCGCCCGCGGCGGCCAGCTCCACCGCCTCCGAGGCGGACGACACGCGGGTGATCGGGGCGACCGGGCCGAACACCTCCTCGGCGAACGCGGGCGCGGTCAGCGGGATGTCCGCGAGCACCGTGGGGCGGTAGAAGAGCTGCTCGTAAGTGCCGCCGGCCGCCAGCTTCGCGCCCTGGTCGACGCTCGCGGTGACCATCCCGTGGATCTTGTCGCGCTGGCCGGCGTCGATGACGGGGCCGAGCGCGACCTCGCCGGCCGCCGGGTCGCCGACCGGGAGCCCGCCCGCCTTGGCGGCGAGGCGCTCCACGAAGTCGTCGTAGAGGCGGTCGGCGATCAGGTGGCGGCCGGTGGTCATGCAGATCTGGCCCTGGTGGAAGAACGAGCCCCAGGTGGCCAGGTTCACCGCCGCGTCCACGTCGGCGTCGTCCAGGACGAGCATCGCGGAGTTCCCGCCGAGTTCGAGGTGGGCGCGCTTGAGGTGCCGCCCGGCCAGCTCGCCGATGCGGCGGCCGACCTGGGTGGAGCCGGTGAACGAGATGACCCGGACGTGCGGGTCGGTGATCATGGCCTCGCCGACGTCCGCGCCGCCCGGCAGCATCTGCAGGACGCCCGGCGGCAGCCCGGCCTCCTCGAACACCCGCGCCATCAGCGTGCCGCCCGTGACCGCGGTGCGCGGGTCGGGCTTGAGGAGGACGGCGTTGCCCAGCGCGAGCGCCGGCGCCACCGAGCGGATGCCGAGGATGATCGGCACGTTGAACGGCGAGATCACCCCGACCACGCCCGCCGGCATGCGGCGCGCCATGGACAGCCGCGGCTCCTCCGACGGCAGGATCTCGCCGGTCGCCATGGCCGGCAGGCCGGCCGCGTTGTAGCACTCCTCCGCCGCGACGTGCAGGGCGAACCCGGCCATGCCGGGGACCGTGCCGACCTCGCGGACGTTCCAGCCGCTGATCTCCTCGGCGTGCTCCTGCCACAGGTCGCCGGCCTTGCGCAGGACGGCGGCGCGGGCGGTGTGCGGCAGCGCGGCCCACTCCCGCTGCGCCTTGGCGGCGCTCGCGGCGGCCTCGGCGACGTCCTGCGCGTTCGCCTGCCCCATCCGGCCGAGCTCGGCGCCCGTGGCCGGCTCGACCACGGCGTAGTCACCGCCGTGCGCCGCCGTCCACGCACCGTTCTTGAAGATGTTCCCCTGCCAGTCGACGCTGTCCAGCAGTCCCACGGCGGTTCCTCCTTCTCCTGTCGTGTTCTCAGTGCTTCATGCGGAGCACCGGCTTGAGCACCTCGCCGCGGCGGCTGCCGCCGAGCGTTCCGGCCACGCGCTCGCCCCAGGTCCGGCAGGGCCGCCGGCACCGGGGCGGCGGGGAGCCCGGCGGCGTCGAACAGGGAGGCGGGCGGGGCCGGCAGCGGCTCGACCGGCCATTCGCGCCCGCCGGCCGCGACGGTCGTCGCGCCGATCGGCGGCGCGGACGCCGGCCGTGTCGATCAGGTCCTCGACCCCGACCGGGACGCCGTGCAGCGGGCCGCGCCGGCCGGCGCGTTCCGGCTCGGCGGCCCGCGCGCGGGGCATGTCCGCCGTGACCGCGGTGTAGGCGTGCACGTGCGGTCCGCTGGCGGCGATCGCGGCCGGCATCCTCTCGGTCGGGCCGGCGGGTCTGAGCCGGCCCGTCGTGACGGCGGCGACCGGTTCACTGGGCGACATCGGGCCTCCGCACGTGGTAGCCGGCGGGGAAGAGGCTCAGCTCCGTCCTTCCGCGGATCAGGCCCCACAACCCGCCTGGTAGTAGCCACAATGCCACCGCGATGCCGCCCGCGCCCAGCAGGACGAGGTACCCCGAGCCGTAGTCGCCGAGGACGGCGGCCGTCTTGAGGAGCAAACCGCGCGCCGGGATCTCGCTCACGCTGAACTCCTTGGTCACGGCCGGGAAGCCGGAAGTGGTGCGACCGTACGCACCCGCCGTCGGCAGGAGCAACGGGTCGTTCCGAGAATTCGAACGCGATTTTGCTATCTGGAACCTTGGTCTGACGTGGGGCGATACCCGAGCCGCCTGGAGATCTCGGCGGCGGTGCGCCGCAGCGGCGGTTCGACGCGTCCCGCCAGGGCGTCCACCGACGCGGGCGCGACCGTCAGGTGGACGGCGACGTTGACCGCCGCGATGACCGCGCCCGAGCGGTCGCGCACCGGCGCCGCGAACGACCGCAGGCCGGGCGCGAGCTCCTCGTCGTTGACCGCCACGCCGGTCTGGCGCACCCGCGCCAGCGCCGCCGTGAGCTGCTCCCGGTTGGTGATCGTCTTCGGCCCGCGGCGGGCCAGGTCGGTGCGGTCGAGGAGCTGCCGCAGCTCCGCCGCGTCCTTGTGGGCCAGCAGCACCTTCCCCATCGACGTGCAGTAGGCGGGGAGCCGCGACCCGACGTGGAGGTTGAGGTCCATGGCCAGCGCGCTGCGCCGGCCGCTGCGCCTCCGGTCGACGTAGACGACGTCGAGGCCGTCGCTGAGCCCGATGCTGGCGGTGTAGCCGGTCTCGTCCGCCAGGGCCTGGAGCGGCGGGCCGGCGATGCTCGTCAGCTCCATCGAGTCGATCGCCGCGAACCCGAGGTCCACCGCGCGGGGGCCGAGGGAGTACTTCTTGGTCTCCGGGTCCTGCTGCAGGTACTCCAGCCTGGTCAGCGTGGCGACGTAGCGGTGCGCCGTGCTCTTGGTGAGCCCCGCGGCCCGCGCCAGCTCGGCGACGCCCAGCACCGAGCGGTCCCCGGTGAAGGCGGACAGGACGCGCAGCCCCCGCTCCAGCGAGGCGGAGAAGGACGGGTCGGCGGCCCTGCGGGCACGCCGGCGCGCGGAGTCGTCATCGGTCACAGCGGTCAGAATACGATCTGACTGTTCCAGTTATTCGAACGTTTTTGACCGTCGGGCGCGTGGTGGCAATGTTCTAGGGCCGCAACCGACCGACGTGAGCGAGGAGAACGGCCCCATGGCGGACTGGCGCACACCTCGCGTCGGGCACTTCATCGGCGGCGAGTGGGTGGACTCCGCGTCCGGCCGCTCCTACCCGAACCGCTCCCCGTGGTCGGGGGAGACGCTCGGCGAGGTCGCCGCCGGCGACATCGAGGACGCCGAACGGGCCGTCGCCGCCGCGCACGCGGCGTTCGAGGGCTGGGCGCGGACGCCGCCGCACGAGCGCCAGCTCGTCTTCCTGCGCGCGGCCGAGGTCCTGGAGCGGCGCGGCGGTGAGGTGCTCGCCGCCCTCGCCGACGAGACCGGCTGCGGGCGCACCTTCGGCGCCGTCCAGCTCGACTTCGCCGCCAAGCTGCTCCGCCAGGCCGCGCAGTTGCCCTACCGGCCCGCGGGGGAGCTGCTGCCGTCGGACGCCGCGGGAACCACGGCGATGGCGGTCCGCCGGCCGGTCGGCGTGGTCGCGGCGATCGCGCCGTGGAACGCCTCGCTCACCCTCGGCGGCCGGGCGATCGTCGGGCCGCTCGCGCTCGGCGACACCGTCGTGCTGAAGCCGTCCGAGGAATCCCCGTACACGGGCGGTGCGCTCTGGGCGGAGATCCTCCAAGAGGCCGGCCTGCCCGCGGGCGCGCTCAACGTCGTCACCCACGCCCCCGGCGAGGCCGGCGGCATCGGCGACGCGCTGCTCGCCGACCCGCTCGTCAAGCGGATCAACTTCACCGGCTCCACCCCCACCGGCCGCCGCCTCGCCGAGAAGGCCGGACGGCACCTCAAGCGGGTCGTGCTGCAGCTCAGCGGGCAGAACCCGCTCATCGTCGCGGGCGACGCCGATCTCGACTACGCCGTGAACGCCGCGACCTACGGCGCCTTCGTCCACCAGGGGCAGGTGTGCATGTGCGCCAGGCGCGTCTACGTCGAACGCCCGCTGGCCGAGGAGTTCGCCGAGCGCTTCGCCGCCCGCGCCGCGGCGCTGCCGGTGGGCGACCCGGCCGACCCGGACACGGTCATCGGCCCGGTGATCAACGAGTGGGCCCTCGCCCTCATCGACCGCCGCGTCAAGGAGGCCGTCGGCCTCGGCGCCCGCGTGCTGGCCGGCGGCGACCCCGCCCCGCCGTGCTACCCGGCCACCGTCCTCGCCGACGTACCGGACGAGGCGGAGATCGCGCAGGGCGAGACGTTCGGCCCCGTGGTCGTCCTCGAAGCGGTCGACTCCGCCGAGGCCGCCGTCGCCCGCGCCAACGCCTCCGACTTCGGCCTCGTCGCCTCGGTCATCACCGGCGACCGCCCGCGCGGCCTCCGCCTGGCCGAGGCCCTCGACGCCGGCATCGTCCACGTCAACGACCAGCCGGTCAACGACGAGCCGCAGATGCCGTTCGGCGGCGTCAAGGACACCGGCTGGGGCCGCTTCGGGCTGGGCTTCGCCGCCGAGGAGTTCTGCGAACTCCAGTGGATCACCGTCCGCGACCAGGACCGCGGCTTCCCCTTCTGACCCGGGGCGGCGGGGCCGACCGCGGGCGGCCGGCCGGGCGGCCTCGCGGTCAGCCGGCGCGCCGCTCGATCGCCGCGGCGAGGTGGTCGAGTTCCTCGCCGCGGTGGGCGCGGTGCTGCTCCGTCCAGGACTCGTCGTGGAGCGGGTCGAGCGTCATGACCAGGCGCGTGCGGGCGCCGGCCGGCTCCAGGACGACGGTCGTCAGGTGCTCGTACGGCTCGCGGCCGGGCACGAAGTCGATCAGCGACAGGTAGGCGAGCCGGTGCGGCGGCGCCACCTCGGTGAACGTCTTGCGCACCTCCGCGGCGAGCGGGTTGCCGGTGTCCCGCATGAACGCGACCTGCTCCGGCGCCGTCGCGGTCATGGTGTACCGCAGCAGGCCGCCGGGCCTGAGGTCGAGTGCGTCCACCCGGCTCTCGAAGCCGTCCGGGGCGAACCACTCCCCGAGCCCGCCGGCGGTCGTCAGCAGTTCCCAGACGAGCCGGACCGGAGCGTCGTAGACGCGTTCGAGCCGCGCGGCCGTCGGGCTCGGCGTGTGCGATGAGGTCATCGTTCCTCCTGTCGGAAGGCGGCGGCGTTCAGCCCCAGCGGCTGATCTCACCGGCGGGGTAGGCGGCGAACGCGCCGCTTTCGGCGCCGGTCTTGAGGCTGGTCAGGTAGGAGCCCCAGTTGGTGCTGCATCCGCTCATGAACTCGTCGGCCTCCCGCCAGCCGGCGTGGGAGAACAGCAGCGTCGTGCCGCCGCGTCCGGCGGAGCGCAGGGTGAACGTGATCAGGGTGCCGATCCAGCTGCCGGGCCCGCCGGTGACCCGCCAGACCACCCGGTCCGGCTCGTCGGTGAGCACCTCCATCGCGGCGGCGGGCTGCTCGGCGTCGCCGAAGTACACGGCGAAGCCGGAGCCGACGGCGTGCTCTCCGGTGAGCGGCCGTCCCGTCCACCAGCTGGCGATGCCGCCGGTGTCGGTGATGAGGTGGTGCACCCGCTTGGGCGGCGCGTCGATGCTGACGCGGTGCAGGATGTCGGGCATTGCGGTCTCCGTTCACTCAGGCAGATCCGCAGCGAAGACGAACGGCCGCCCCACCAGACGGACACCCCGCGAAAAGATCCCGCGGCAGCGGTGCGGAAGGTGGCCACGACAGCTGTGCGAAAGCCCGGCGGACGGTGCGGAGACCCGCGGCGCCGGCGGCGCGTGCCGCCCGCGATGCCGCCCGGCGGCGCGGCCCCGGCACGGTGAAATGGCGGGTGCGGAATTGATTGCGGGCCGCCCGGGCGATCGTTAATGTGTAACATGCGGGGGTGGAATGGGAAACCCCTGTTCCGGCCCCTATGTTCGGCGGCCCTTCAATCGACCCCTATCGTTTCTCTCAGCCTATGTTCTGAATGGCGTCCGGACTAGCATCCGAATATGGACGTCTCCGTCAGCGGCGCACCTGCGAGCAATAAGGTCGAAAATGCGGTGCGCGACTTCCTCGACGCGCCCGCCGCATCGGTTCCCGCCTTGTTCCGTCAGCTTGACGCCGCCTTCCGCAGTCCCGCCGGGGTGGCCTCCGAGGAGGCATCCGACACCGCTTCCGCCTTCGCCGTGCACGTCGAGCCGGCCAGGGCGACCGACGAGGGGCGCGCGGCCGTGCCCGTGCTCGCGTCCGCGCTGCGCGAGGGCGCGCCCGCGGACCGGGCCCCGCATCTCGTCATGCTCCTGGCGCTGCTCGCCGACACCGACGCGCACGACGCCGTGCGGGTCGAGTCCGCGGCCGTGCTGTCCCTGTTCGACGGGGCGGCGGCCGACCGCCGGCTCACCGCCGCCCTGCTGCACTTCGCCGGGTTCTTCCCCGAGGACCGGGAGCGGGTGCTGAAGGCGTCGGACGCGCTCCGGCTGAGCGCCGACGACCGGAGCCGGCTGCTCCGCTCGCTCGACGAGGAGCGCACCGAGGGCCACGCCCTCGGCCGCGAGTGGCCCTCGCCCGCGATGTGGGCGGTCACCGAGGCGGAGCTGGAGGCCGACCGGAGGAACTGGATCTCCGCCATGCCGGAGAGCGACCTGGACGCGCTCTGGGCGGGCGACACCCGCAAGATCCGCGACTACTCGGCGCTCAAGGCCCTCGCCCTGCTGGACACGCCGGTCCGGCCGTACCGCGCCGAGCCCGACTACGCCGAACCCGAGCCGCCCGCGCCCGCAGGCCGGGCCGCGGACGCCCCCTCGGCCGTCGAGCTGCTCGCCCCGGCCGCGGCGCTGCTCGCCTGCCCCGACTGCCGCGGCCCGCTCGCGCTCGCCGCCGAGGGCGCGCGGTGCGGCTCGTGCGGGAAGCAGCACCCGGCGACCGGGGACTGGCTCGACCTGTCGTCCGAGGCCGGGAACACGCTGGAAGCGATGATCATCAACGATCCGGGGAAGGTGGCCCGCTACGAGCGCGGGCTCCGGCCCGCGTTCCTGCGCGCGATGGGCCGGGACTTCGAGGGCCTGCTCACCGTCGAGCAGGAGATCGACTTCCTGGAGCGGCACCTCGGCCGGGTGACCGGTCCGGTCCTCGACCTCGCCGCCGGGACGGGCCGCTTCACCAGGGTCGTCGCCGAGACGGTCCCCGGCCCCGTCATCGCGCTGGACCTCGCGACCTCGATGCTGGCCGCGCTCCAGGCGACCCCGCCGAAGCTGCCCGCCGTGCGCGGCAGCGCGCTGAGCCTCCCCGTCGCGGACGCCTCGCTGGGCGCGGTGACCTGCTGGAACGCGCTGCAGACCCTGCCCGGTCAGGAGCAGGTGATCCACGAGGTGAGCCGCTGCCTGGCGGACGGCGGCACATTCGCGCTGTTCACCTTCGAGCAGTCCGCCGACCCGCTCTACCGGGAATTCCAGGCGCGCCACGAGAAGGACCTGCTGGTCGAACTCCAGCCGCGGGAAACGCTCATCCGCTGGCTCGTGGAGGCGAAGTTCACCGTTCGAGAGGTGCACCGGCCCGGCTGCTGCGTGCTGCTTGCGGCCATTCGCGACCCGCGTTGAGCGGACCGCCGCGCGAAAAGGAACTCCGAGCAAGGAACCAATGATGAAATTCGTCATTATCGGAATCGGCGTGGGCGGTCTCGCCACCGCCCGATATCTGCTGGACGCCGGCCACGAGGTCGAGATCTACGAGCAGGCGGACCGGCTGCGCACCGAGGGCGCGTCCCTCATCCTGTGGTCCAACGGCACCGGGATCCTGCGCGACCTCGGCGTGGAGCCGGAGGCCATGGGCAGCCGCATGGACGCCATGAACACCCTGTCGGAGCGCGGCGACACGCTGCTGCGGCTCGACCTCACCCGGCTGGAGCGGCGGTTCGGCCACCCGACCGTGGTCGTGCCGCGCGGCGACCTCGTCCAGGAGCTCGCCAAGGGCCTGCCCGACGGCGTGCTCAACTACGGCAAGCGGTGCGTCGGGATCAGTGAGCCGCCGGACGGCGCCGCGGGCCCGCTCATCGCGGAGTTCGACGACGGCACCAAGGCCGAGGGCGACGTCGTCATCGGCGCCGACGGGCACCGCTCCGCCGTCCGCCGCTACCTGCACGGCGAGACGCCCGCCGCCTACACCGGCTTCGCGACCTGGCACGGCCTCACCCGGCTGCCGGTGGGCCTGCCGCACGAGACCACCGGCATCGTCTTCCACGGCAAGTCGGGCTTCTCGACGATGTTCTCCGCGGGCGACGGCCAGATCCAGTGGGTGTTCGTCACGCCGTGGGCCGAGGGCGACACGGTGCCGCGCGGCGTGCGGGACGAGCGGACCGGCGACCGCGGCAGCGGCGAGGGCGCGTCCGCGACGCAGAACCTCAGGGAGCGGTTCGGCGGGGTCGTCTCGCCCGTCCCCGAGCTGCTGGAGCGGCTCGTCGACGACGAGATCGGCCTGTTCCCGCACATCCTGCACCAGGTTCCCGACCGGCCGGGCCGGGGGCGGATCACGCTCATCGGCGACGCGCTGCACGCCGTCCCGCCGACGCTCGCGCAGGGCGTCAACCAGACGCTGGAGGACGCGTGGTGCCTCAACCAGGTGCTGACCGGGTCCGGGACGGCGCCCTCCGGCGTGCGGGCCGTCGAGTCGTGCCTGCGCTCCTACGAGGCGATGCGGGTCAGGAAGCTGCAGCGGCTCCACGGGATGGCGAAGTTCTCGGAGCGGCGGCCGACGCCGTCGCCGCTGCTGCGGTTCGTGCCCTGGCTGGTGCCGCACACCCGCATGACCGGCTGGACCGTCAAGACCTACAGCAACTTCCTCGCCTGAGAGAAACCCCGTCCCCCCGGCGCCCGGCGGAGGAGGTGAACTGCCGTCGCGACCATGACCAGCGCGGGCAGCACGACCTCCTCCGGCGGAGCGCTAGGGGACGAGGACCTGGCGCCTGCCGTCCCGATCACCGCGCCGCCAGGCCTCCTCGACCTCGGCGAGCGGGACCTCCTCCACGGCGACCTTGAGCGCCCCGGAGCCGGCGAACTCGCACAGCTTCCCGAACGCCTCCATCCGCACCTCCGGCGGGGCGAAGCCGCCCGAGCCGGTGAGCGTCACCGGGGCGCTGCGCAGCACCTCGGCGGGCAGCTCGACTGCGGGCCCGGCCATGTCCCCGACCTGGACGATCCGGGTCTCGTGCTCGGCGGCCTTGAACTCGTTGCGGGTGAGCGCGGCGAGCAGGGCGTTCATCGGCGGCCCCCACAGGTAGTCGACGACGACGTGGAAGCCCTCGTCGCCCGCCTCGGCGCTGAACGCGGCCGCCAGCTCGTCCTCGGGCCGGTCCAGCGAGATCAGCGCGTCCGCGCCGAGGCCCGTCAGCGACTCCAGCGCCTTCGGGTCGCGCCCGGCGGCGACCACGCGCCCGGCGCCCAGCAGGCGGGCCATCTGGACCGCGAGCCGCCCGGTCACCCCGGTGGCGCCGAGCACCAGCACGGTCTCGCCCGCGGCCAGCCGGCCGCGCCAGGCGAGCGGCAGGTACGCCGCCATGCCGGGGTTGATCAGCGCGGCGGCCTCGGCGTCGGAGAGCCCGCTCGGGATGGGGGCGAGCATCCAGTCCGGCACGACGGTGCGCTCCGCCATCGAGCCGTAGGGGGCCCGCGGCAGCCCGAAGTAGACCCGGGCGCCGCTCATGCTGATGCCGACGCCGTCGAGGCCGCACACGATCGGCAGGTCGCCCTCGGCCCCGCTCGTGTAGTGGCCGCCGGACGCGCGGGCGCGGTCCACCCGGTTGAGGGAGGCCGCCCTGACCTCCAGGAGGGACTCGCCCTCCCGCGCCACGGGATCGGGGAACTCGGCGTAGCGGGGCGTCTCCCCGAAGGCACTGAGCACGGCGGCGTGCATGCTGCACCACCTCAACCTTTCGTCCTGGAGTGCGAATCCATATTCACCGAATTGGGATTCGCTGATACCGTATTCAGTGTGGAGGTGAGGACCCGCGGTGTCAAGCCACTCGGCCCCCACCAGCCCCACCAGCCCCACCGAGCCGCCGGGCCGCGCCCGCGGCCGGCCAGTGAAAGGCGGATCCCGGCACCATGGACTCGATCTCGACCGCGCAGAAGTGGGGGACGCTGGCGATCGCCCTGATCGGCGGCCTCATCCTCGCCATCGACATGACCGCGCTGAACCTCGCGATCCCCCGGCTGGTCACCGACCTGCGCCCGTCCGCCACCGAGGTCCTGTGGATCGGCGACGGCTACGGGTTCGCGCTCGCCGCGCTGCTGATCACCATGGGCTGGATCGGCGACCGGATCGGCCGCAGGCGGCTGCTCCTCATCGGGGTCGCCGCGTTCGCCGGCACCTCGCTGCTGACCGCGTACGCGCCGAGCACCGAGCTGCTGATCACGGCCCGGGTGCTGCTCGGCGTCGCGGGCGCGTGCTTCATGCCGCCCGCGCTCGGGCTCATCCGCAACGTCTTCCGGAGCCCGCAGGAGCGCACGATGGCGATCGGCGCGTTCTCCGGCGTCAGCGCGCTCGGCGCGGGCCTCGGCCCGCTCGTCGGCGGTGCGCTGCTGGACCACTTCTGGTGGGGCTCGGTCTTCCTCTGCAACGTGCCGATCATGCTGGTGATGCTGGTCGCGGGCCTGGTGCTGCTGCCGGAGTCGCGCAACCCGGACTCCGGGACGCTCGACTTCCCCAGCGTCGTGCTGTCCGCCGCCGGAGTGGTCGGCTGCATCTACGCGATCAAGGAGATCGCCGCCCACGGGCCGGACGGGACGCGCGCGGCGATCGGGCTCGCCGGGCTGGCGCTGCTCCTGGTGTTCCTCCGCCGGCAGACCAGGCTGGCCGACCCGCTGATCGACATCCGGCTGTTCCGGATCCGGGCGTACTCCGGCTCCATCGTGGTCAACATGATCGCGATGTTCTCGCTGGTCGGCCAGGCCCTGGTGTTCGCCCAGTTCTGGCAGCTGGTGCTCGGCTGGTCGCCGTGGCAGGCGGGCCTCGCCGGGCTGCCGGGCGCCGTCGGCGGGATGATCGGCGGCGCGGCGCTCGCGCCGGCGCTGCTCAACGCGGCGGGCCGCGCCCGGGCGATGGCGGCCGGGCTGGGCATCGGCGCCGCCGCGTTCGCGGCCGCGGCCGTCGTGCTGCACGAGGACCTCGACTACCTGCCGGTCCTCCCGGTGATCCTGGGCACCGGGCTCGGCATGTCGGTCGCGCTCGCCATCACCTCCGACACGCTCCTCGCGACGGTGCCCAAGACCCGGGCCGGCTCGGCGTCCGCGGTCTCCGAGACGGCCTCCGAGCTCGGCGGCGCGCTCGGGCTGGCGCTGCTCGGCTCCGTGGTCAACGCGGTGTACCGGGCCCGGATCTCGGTTCCGTCCGGCATCACCGGGCACCCGGCCGCGCAGGTCCGCGACTCGCTGCCGGGAGCGGTCGAGGCGGCCGCCGCGCTGCCCGCCGACCTGGCCGGGGAGGCGCTCGCCGCGGCCCGCTCGGCGTTCGTGACCGCCATGCACGCCGAGCTGTACTGCAGCGTCGCGCTCGCCCTCGCCGGCGCGGTCATCGCGGTGGCGACCCTCGGCTCGGTGCCCAAGGTCATCCCGGACGAGCCCGGGGCGCCGGACGCGGAAGGGCCGGACGCGGAGGGGATCGAGCCGGGGAGCGCCGTCACCGACGCGGTGTGACGGCGGCGGTCAGCGCCCCAGCCAGCGCGGCGGGCGCTTCTCCGCGAACGCGCGCGGGCCCTCGACCGCGTCCGCGCTGTGCATCCGCCGCTCCTCCCAGACGTACCGGGTGGCGAAGGCCCGCTCCAGCGGCAGCGTGGCGGACGTCTGCGCCGCCTCCTTGATCGCGCGCACCGACAGCGGCGCGCAGCTCAGCACGTCGGTGACCCAGGCGTCCACGCACTCGTCCAGCCGGCCGGCCGGCACGACGTCGTTCACCAGGCCGTACTCCAGTGCCTGCCGGGCGGGCAGCCGGCGGCCGGTGATGAGCAGGCCCATCGCCGTCCGGTACGGGAGCTGCCGGGTGAGCCGGAAGACGCCGCCGGCGCCGGGGATGAGGCCGAGCCGCGCCTCGGGCAGCCCGAACTCCGCGTGCTCGGCGGCGATGACGAGGTCGCAGGCCAGCGCGAGCTCGAAGCCGCCGCCGAGCGCGTAGCCGTTGACCCGCGCGATGACCGGCTTGGCGAGAGAGAACCGCTCGGTGAGCCGCGGCCAGCCCGGCTTGCCGCGGCTGCCGAAGGTCGACGGCCGCGCGGTGCCCTCGGCGTCCCGGGCCGCGACCTCCTTGAGGTCCTGCCCGACGCTGAACGCCCGGTCGCCCGCGCCGGTGAGCACGGCGACCCACATCTCGTCGTCGGCCTCGAAGTCGTCCCAGATCCCGGCCAGCTCCTCGTGCATGGCGAGGTCCATGGCGTTGAGGACCTCCGGCCGGTCGAGGGTCACGTAGGCGGCGTGCCCGCGCTTCTCATACCGCACTGGCAACGCCGGCTCCCTCCCTGATGGCGCAGACGGCGAAACCCGTCCCGATGGACGCCCCGACCTCGACGGCCAGGCCGCTGACCGTGCCGGTCCGGTGCGCGGTGACGGGCTGCTCCATCTTCATCGCCTCCAGGACCAGCACCAGGTCGCCCTCCTGGACGAGGTCGCCGTCGCGGACGGCGACCTTCACGACCGTGCCCTGCATCGGCGCGACGAGCGTCTCGCCGGACCCGGCGGCCTTCGCGGCGTCCCGCCGTTTCGGCCTGGCGGCGGGCGGGCCGGGCGGAGTCGCCGCGCGCAGCCCGAGCCCGGACGGCACGCGGACCTCCAGGCGCCGCCCGCCCACCTCCACCACGACCGTCTCCCGCGGCGGGGCGGCCGCATCGGCGCCCGGCTCCCCGGCGTGCGGCTCCCCGGTGTACGGGGGGACGGCGCCGGCGAACTCGGTCTCGATCCAGCGGGTGTGGACGGTGAAGGGGCCCGCCGAGCCGGTCAGCTCGGGGGCGAACGCCGGGTCGGCGACCACGGCCCGGTGGAAGGGCAGCACGGTGGGCAGGCCGCCGACCTCGAACTCGGCCAGCGCGCGGGCCGCGCGCCGCAGCGCCTGCTCGCGGGTGGCGCCGGTGACGATCAGCTTGGCGAGCAGGGAGTCCCACGCGGGCCCGATCACGCTGCCGCTCTCCACCCCGGAGTCCAGCCGAACGCCCGGACCCGACGGCGGGGCGAAGGACGCCACGGTGCCGGGCGCGGGCAGGAAGTTGCGCCCGGGGTCCTCCGCGTTGATCCGGAACTCCAGGGAGTGCCCGCGCACCGCCGGGTCGCCGTACCCGATCTCCTCGCCGGCGGCGATGCGCAGCTGCTCCAGGACGAGGTCGATCCCGGTCACCTCCTCGGTGACCGGATGCTCCACCTGGAGCCGGGTGTTGACCTCCAGGAACGAGATCGTCCCGTCCGTGCCCACCAGGAACTCCACCGTGCCCGCGCCGACGTACCCCGCCTCGCGCAGGATCGCCTTCGACGCGTCCCGCAGCCGCCGGTCCTGCTCCGCCGTCAGGAACGGGGCCGGCGCCTCCTCGACCAGCTTCTGGTGGCGTCGCTGGAGGGAGCAGTCGCGGGTGGAGACGACGACCACGTTCCCGTGTGCGTCGGCCAGGCACTGGGTCTCCACATGCCGGGGCCGGTCGAGGTAGCGCTCCACGAAGCACTCGCCCCGGCCGAAGGCGGCGACGGCCTCCCGGACCGCGGACTCGAACAGCTCGGGCACCTCGTCCATCGTCCGCGCCACCTTCAGGCCGCGCCCGCCGCCGCCGAACGCGGCCTTGATCGCGATGGGCGGCCCGTGCCGCTCGGCGAACGCCAGCACCTCGGCGGCGTCGCCCACCGGGCCCGGGGTGCCCTCGACCAGCGGGGCGCCGACCCGCTCGGCGATGCGCCGGGCGGCGACCTTGTCGCCCAGGTCGCGGATCGCCCGCGGCGGCGGCCCGATCCAGACCAGGCCCGCGTCCAGGACGGCCTGGGCGAACCCGGCGTCCTCGGAGAGGAAGCCGTAGCCCGGGTGGACCGCGTCGGCCCCGGAGTCGGCGGCGGCCCGCAGGACCTTGGCGGTGTCCAGATAGCTCGCCGCGGGCGTGTCCCCGCCGAGCGCGAACGCCTCGTCGGCCGCCCGGACGTGGACGGCGTCCCGGTCCGCGTCGGCGTACACGGCGATGCTCGCGATCCCGGCGTCACGGCAGGCCCGGATCACCCGGACCGCTATCTCGCCGCGGTTGGCGACGAGGACCCTCTGCAGCGCCACCGCAGCCTCCTCTCTTCGGTGCTTGCGTCGAATCTCCTGTGCCGCCGGCCGGACGGCCGGTTCAGAACGGCGGCCGCCACGCGGGGTGCGGGCGGGCCGCCCACGAGCAGGCGGGGACCGGGATCCGCGCCGCGGCCCACCGGCTGCGCGCGGCGGCGGGCCGGGCCGCGGGCTCCGGGGCCGCGAGCGCCGCGGCGAGCACGACGGTGAGCGCGGCCACCTCGTACGGATCGGGATCTCCCCGGACGATGCGGATCGCCGGTGCGTCGGGCGGGTTCACTGCGGCTGGTTCCCGTGCTTGCGGCTCGGCAGCGCGGCGCTCTTGGCGCCGAGCATGGCGAGCGCCTCGACGAGCCTGGCCCGGGTCTCGCCCGGCTCGATGACGTCGTCCACGAGCCCGCGCTCGGCGGCGTAGTAGGGGTGCATGAGCTGCTCCCGGTACTGCGCGACGCGGAGCCGCCGCACCCGGTCGGGGTCGTCCGCGGCGGCGATCTCCCGCCGGAAGATGACGTTGGCGGCGCCCTCCGCGCCCATCACGGCGATCTCGTTGGCCGGCCACGCGAACGACAGGTCCGCGCCGATCGACCGGGAGTCCATGACGATGTAGGCGCCGCCGTACGCCTTGCGCAGGATCACCTGGATGCGCGGCACGGTCGCGTTGCAGTACGCGTACAGCAGCTTCGCGCCGTGCCGGATGATCCCGCCGTGCTCCTGGTCGACCCCGGGCAAGAAGCCCGGCACGTCCACGAGGGTGACCAGCGGGATGTTGAACGCGTCGCACATCGCGACGAACCGGGCGCCCTTCTCGGACGCCTCGATGTCCAGCACCCCGGCGAGCCGGGCGGGCTGGTTGGCGACGATCCCGGTCACCTGGCCGCCGAGCCGCGCCAGCCCGCAGATCAGGTTCTCCGCCCACCGCTCGTGCACCTCGGTGAAGTCCCCGTCGTCCACGATCTCCTCGATGACCTCCCGCATGTCGTAGGACTGCCGCGAGTCGGCGGGGACCAGGTCGAGGAGCCGGTCGGTGGGCCGGTCGGCGGGGTCGGCCGGGGGCAGCGCGGGAGGCTGCTCGCGGTTGTTCGCGGGCAGCAGCGACAGCAGGTAGCGGACCTCCTCCAGGCACTCGGCCTCGTCGTCGTGGACGAAGGCCGCGACCCCGGAGGTCGTGGCGTGCACGTCGGCGCCGCCGAGGGCGTCGTGGGTGATGGTCTCGCCGGTGACGCTCTGGATCACGTCGGGGCCGGTGATGAACATCTGCGAGGTGTCGCGGACCATGAAGACGAAGTCGGTGAGCGCGGGCGAGTAGGCCGCGCCCCCGGCGCAGGGTCCGAGCATGACGCTGATCTGCGGGATGACCCCGGAGTTGCGGACGTTGCGCTGGAAGATCCCGCCGTATCCGGCGAGCGCGGAGACGCCCTCCTGGATCCGGGCGCCGGCGCCGTCGCACAGCCCGACGACGGGCGCGCCCGCGGCGGCCGCCAGGTCCATCAGCTTGTGGATCTTCTCGGCGTGGGCCTCGCCGAGCGCCCCGCCGAAGATCCGGAAGTCGTGCGCGTAGACGAAGACCCTGCGCCCGTGCACCGGCCCCCAGCCCGTCACGACGCCGTCGGTGTAGGGCCGCCGGTCCTCCAGGCCGAAGCCGCTCGCCCGGTGCCGGCGCAGCCCGTCGATCTCGGTGAACTCGCCGTCGTCGAACAGCAGCGCGATGCGCTCCCGGACGGTCAGCTTGCCCCGCGCGCGCTGCTGCTCGGTGGCCTTCTCGCTCGGGCCGCGGCGCGCCTGCCGCCGCCGCTCCCGCAGCGCCTCGACGGCGGCCCGCGCGTCCGGCTCCGGCCCCGCCGGGACCCACTCCCCGGCGGCCAGTTCGGCGGCGAACGAGGGATCCTCCTGGACGGTCGTCATCTCATCACCTTCGAAAGCTCTCGGATCGGGTCAGATCGCGGGGGGCGCCGGCTCGTCTCGGGTCGTGACCCAGCGCCATTCGGTGAACTCGTCCCAGTGGTGCAGCGCGCCGTGCCTGCTTCCGTTGCCGGACGCGCCGAGCCCGCCGAAGGGGACGTACGCGTCGTCCTCGATGATCGGGTCGTTGATGTGCACCATCCCCGCGCGGAGCCGCCCGGCCAGCGCCTCGGCCCGCTCGGGCGCGCCGGTGACGATCGCGGCGACCAGCCCGTGCTCGCCCTCGTTCGCGAGGTCGACGGCCTCCGCGGCGTCCCGGGCCCGGACGATCGGCGCGACCGGGCCGAAGATCTCCTCCCGGAACGCCGGCATCTCGGGCGTCACCCCGTCCAGGACGGTCGGCAGGTAGCACAGGTCCCGGTAGGTCCCGCCGGCCAGCACCCGCGCCCCGCGCGCCACCGACTCGGTGACGATGCGGTCGACCCGCTTGAGCTGGCCGGCGTCGATGAGCGGGCCGAGCCGCACGTCCTCCCGCCACGGGTCGCCGACGGTGAGCTCGGCCGCGCGCAGCGCCAGGAGCCCGGCGTAGGAGTCGGCCACCTCGTCGAGCACGATGTGCCGGCCCGCGGACATGCACACCTGGCCCTGGTGGAAGAACGAGCCGAACGCGCCGATCCCCGCCGCCGCCGGAAGGTCGGCGTCGGCCAGCACCAGCAGCGCGTTGTTCCCGCCGAGCTCCAGCGAGACGCGCTTGAGCGCGCGCCCGGCCCGCTCGCCGATCTCCCGGCCGACGGCGGTGGACCCGGTGAACGCGATCATCGCGACGGCCGGGTCGTCGACGAGCGCGGCGCCGGCGTCGGCCGCGCCCGGCAGGACGTGCAGCACGCCCTCCGGCAGCCCCGCCTCCTCGAACAGGCGGGCGATGAGGAGCCCGCCGCAGACGGCGGTGCGCGGGTCGGGCTTGAGCACGACCGCGTTGCCGAGCGCCAGGGCGGGCGCGACCGCGCGCATCGCCAGCACCAGCGGCACGTTCCACGGGCTGATCACGCCGACCACGCCGACCGGCGCCCGGTGCGCGACGCTCCGCCGGCCCGGCGACGGCGGCAGCAGGTGGCCCGGCGGCTGGCCGGGCAGCCCCGCCGCCACGTGCAGCTCGTCGGTCACGGACTCGATCTCGAACTCGGCCTTGCCGCGGGTGGAGCCGCTCTCCCGGACCAGCCACTCGGCGAACTCGTCCCGGTGGGCCTGCAGCAGGGCCGCGGCGGTGCGCATGACCCGGATCCGGTCCCGGTGCCCGGCCGCCGCCCACGCCGGCTGCGCGGCCGCGGCGAGGTCCGCGGCGCGGCGGACGTCGGCGGGGCCGGCGAGCCCGACCGTGCCGAGGACCCGGCCGGTGGCCGGTTCGACGGCCTCGGCGGCGCCTCCGCCGGGCCGCCGCCAGCCGCCGGAGCTGACCGTCCCGTCGGGGGCGCCGGAGCGCAGCAGTCTCGTCATGGTCACTCCTCCGGGTCGGTCCGGTCGTCATGGCCGGTGATCGGGACCTCCACCAGCCGGGGCCCCTGGGCGGCGGCGGCCTTCGCGACCGCCTCCGCGAGCTCGGTGAGCGAGCCGGCCCGCTGGGCCGCGATCCCGAACGTCCGCGCGGCCGCCAGGAAGTCGACCCGCGGCGGCGCGAGGTCCAGGCACGCCTGGGCGGCGGTCCGCCCCGGCTCCGGCCCGCCCCGGGAGTCGAGGGTGTCCTTGAGCGTGCGGTACTCGCCGTTGTTCATCACCACGAACGTCACGGGGACGTCCAGCCTGGCGGCGCTCCACAGGCCCTGCAGGCCGAACAGCGCGCAGCCGTCGCCGAGGACCGCGACGACCGGGCGCCCCGGCGCCCCGAGCGCCGAGCCGACGGCCGCGCCGATCCCGTGGCCGAGGCCGCCGCCGACCGTGTGGACGTACGACCCGGGCGCCCTGAGCCGCAGCGCCTCGCGCAGCAGGATGCCGGAGGTGATCGCCTCCTCCACGACGACGGCGTCGCCGGGCAGCGCGCCGGCGATCGCGCGGACGGCCGCGGCCGGGTCCAGCCGGCCGCCCGCCGGGGGCTCGGCGGCCGGCGCGTCCCGGAGCGCGGCCCGCTCGGCCGCCTCCTCGCGCCGCCGCCGGGCCGCGGCCCGGTCGGGGCGCAGCCCCGCGGCGAGCGCGGCGAGGCTGGGCCGGATCGCGCCGGCCACGCCGACGTCGGCCGGGAAGTTCCGGCCGATCTCCGCCGGGTCGCTGTCGAGCTGGACGACGGCGGTGCCGTCCGGGATGGGCGCGGCCGGCGTGTAGTGGTGCGGCGTGAAGGCGTGGCACCCGGCGATCAGCACCGCGTCGTGCCCGGACAGCGCCCGCCGCACGGCCTCGTTGCTGGGGCCGAGCATCCCGGCGTGCAGCGGGTGGCCGAAGGGGAAGTCCAGCCCGTCGTGGAGGGGCTGGTGGTAGACGGTGGCGCCGAGCGCCTCGGCGACGATGACCAGCTCGGCCACCGCGCCCTCCCGGCCGACCCCGTCGCCCGCCACGATCGCGGGCGCGGCGGCCGCGGACAGCGCCTCCGCCGCCCGGCGCAGGCTGCGGGGGTCGGCCGGGCCGGGCGTCCCGACGTCGCCGCGCTCCGGCACGGGGACCGGGGTCCGCTCGGCGAGCAGGTCCATCGGGACGGACAGGAAGACCGGCCCGGCGGGCGCGCGGCGCGCCGCGGCGAACGCCCTGCGGAGCAGGACGGGCAGATCGTGGCCGTGCTGGACGTCGTGCGACTCCTTCACGGCCGGCCGGGCGAGCGCGGCCAGGTCGGCGGAGAGCATCGGGTCCTGGACCAGGTGCCGCCGGTCCTGCTGGCCGGCGAGGACGACCAGCGGCGTGCGCGACCGGCGGGCGTTCAGCAGCCCGACGAGGCCGTTGGCGGTCCCGCCCCCGGCGTGCAGGCTGGCGACCGCCGTGCGGCCGGTGGCCCGGGCGTACCCGTCGGCCATCGCGACGACCGACGCCTCCTGCACGCCGAGCACGTACTCGATCCCGGGGTCGCCGGCCAGCGCCTCCAGCAGCGGCAGCTCGGTCGTCCCCGGGTTGCCGAACACCCGGTCCACACCCTCCTCGCGGAGGATGTGGAGCAGTGCCTCGACCGGCGTGCGCATCATGACGAGCGGCCCGCCCGCCGTCCGACCTTGGAGATCACGTCCTCGCCGTACAGGCGCAGCGACTGCTCGAGCGCGAACTCCGCCATGTACCTGCGGAACGCGTCGAACGACTCCTCGGTGGCGTGCAGGATGCGGCGGTTCGCCAGGACGGCGGGGGAGTCGAGGCGGCGCAGCGCCGCGGCCAGGGCCGCGTCCATGTCCTCGGCGGGAACGACCTCGTCGAACACCAGCCGCCCCTCCGGGCTGGAGGCCCAGATCTTGCTGCCGGAGAGCAGCACCTGCCGGGTGAGCCGGGCGCCGGTGTGCCGCCCCAGCCGGAAGTTGCCCGCGCCGGGGACGATGCCCTCCTGCGCGGCGGGCAGGCTGAAGTAGGCGTCGGACGCGGCGAGGACGTGGTCGAAGACGAGCACCAGCTGCGCGCCGCCCCCGATGGCGAACGCGTCGACGGCGGCCGCCCAGGGCTTGTTCGTGAACCGGTGCGGCCAGCGGGCCGGCCCCGGCGGCAGCAGCCCGCGGTAGATCTTGTGGATGTAGCCGAGCTCCCGGCCCATCAGGAAGCCGGTGAAGGAGAGCCGGCCCTCGTGCAGGTGCTTGAGGTTGATCCCGGCGCTGAACACCCGGCGCCCCGCGTACCGCGGGTGCGTCATCACCCCGCCGCGCAGCGCCGCCACCCGGGTGCGCGGGTCGAGCAGGACCAGGTCGACCGCGGTCTCCATGTCCGCGATGAGCTCGTTGTCCTCGGCGTTGAGGCAGTGCTCGTTGAGGACCGTGAGCTGCGTCGCGCCGTTGTCGCGCTCCACCCGCACCGCCCCGAGTTCGACGAGCCCGCTCGCGGTGAAGCCGTCGGCCAGCTCCAGCGCGCGCGGCGTCGGCATGAGCATGCTCTCCATGAGGTGCGTGCCCGCGGCGGGGGAGCCGAGCACGGCGGACAGGAACACGCCCTGATCGATCTCGTGGCCCTCCTTCGCGCCCTGCGTCAGCTCGGCCTCCGCGGCCAGCTGCTCGCGGGTCGGCACCAGGCCGGGGAACCGCTCCGCGGCGGCCAGCGCCAGCTCGGTGACCCGCGGGCGGCGGCGCCCGTGGTCGGTGAGCTCCGCGTACACGGCCTCGACGTGTTCGGCGAGGAACGCGGAGCGCGCCCGCCTGGCGGCGACTTTGGCGTCCTCGGCCCGCGCCTCCTGGTCCGGGTCCCGCAGCGGCTTCGGGGGCAGCTCGGCGAGTGCCTTCTCGGCGGCCGCGGCGAGGCCGGCCAGCCGCTCCGCGTCGGCGGCGAGCTCACCCGTCCAGGCGGGTGCGGTGATCTCCTCGGTGCCGGTCATCGGTCCTCCTCGTCCTCATCGGCCCGGCTCTGCCGCAGCGTCCGGTCGACGGCGGACAGGTGGACGCCGAGCGCCTCCTCGTGGCTGCTGACGGCGGCTTCGAGCAGCAGCCTGCGCCGCACGGCCACCTCGGTGCCGGTGAGCTCGGCGGCCCGCGCCGCCGCGGCGGCGACCGAGACGGCCGGGTCGTCGGTCACCTCGTCGAGCAGCCCGAGCGCCAGGGCCTCCGGCGCGTCCAGGCGGCGGCCGAACAGCGCCATCCGCCGGGCGGTCGCCAGGCCGACCTGCTGCACCAGCCGGTGCAGCGCCATGCCGGGCCAGAGCAGCCCCTCGGTGCGGGCCAGGCTCAGCCGGACGTCCGGCGCGCCGATCCGGTAATCGGTGGCCAGCAGCAGGTCCAGCGACTCGCCCGAGCACTCGCCGGACACCACCGTGATGGTGGGGACGCCGAGCCGCTCCAGGCGGCGCACCGCGCGCTCCCACTTGTTGACGAGGCCGACGTCCACCTCCTCCGCCCACCCGCCGAGCGGCGCGGAGCCGGGTCCCGGGCCGACCAGTTCGAGCATGACCGGGCGCGGCGGCGCGGCCTCCTCCGCCCGGTCGCACAGCTCGCCGATCTCGGCGACGACGTCGGCGGCCGAATGGTACGGAACGTCCAGTTGAAGACGCAGGCAGATCACATCGTCCACCGGACTCGGACAATCGTCGGTTGCCATTTCGTTCCTCATTTCTTCGGCTTATCGGCTGGCCGGCCCGCGGTCGTTCAGCAGCGGACCAGCGCGGTCTCGATCGTCGATCCCGGGCCCATGGTCATGAACACGGCATGGTCGCCGGGACGCACCACGCCCTCGTTCCGCAGCCGTTGGTAAGAGAAGAGGAAGGAGCCGCTCGACAGGTTTCCGAAATCGCGGAGAACTTCGTTTGTATGGCGCACGTCGTGCGCGGTGAGACCCAGATTGACCCGGACGGAGTCGATGACCTTCTTACCGCCCGAATGAACGATCCAATGCGCTATGCGGGAACGGGCGATGCCATTCTTGTTCAGCAGTCTTCCGACCGCCTCCTCGGCGTGCGCGCCGATGACATAGGGTACTTCCCGGTCCAGGAAGAAACTGAACCTGCCCGCGTCGTCGTCCCAGTCGAAGCGCATCGCGTCGATGGCGTCGGGAATCAGGTGGCTGGAGAAGTCCAGCAGTTCCGGCAGGCCGGCCCCGGTGCCGTCCGGCCCCTCCCCGGCGCGGACCGCCAGCGCCGCCGCCCCGTCGCCGAAGAGGCTGTTGACCACGGACGTGCGCATCGTGCCGTCGAAGACGTAGGCGGCCGAGCACGCCTCGGTGCACAGCAGCACGGCGAGCTCGCCGGGGTGCGCGGCGGCCCATCCGGCGACGGCGGTGAGCCCGTTGAGCCCCGCGTTGCAGCCCATCCCGACCACGTCCAGCCGGGCGCAGTCGGGGTCGATGCCCAGCTCGCGGATCAGCAGCGCGCTGAACCCGGGCGTCAGGAACCCGGTGGAGGAGACGCACACCAGGTAGCGGATGGCGGCGGGCTCGGCGCCGGCGTCCTTCAGGCACTCGCTGAGCGCGCGGCCGCCCATGTCCAGCCCCTGCGCGCGGTGCTTGGCCAGCAGCTGCCCCTGGGTCTCCGGGCGCCGGACGCCCTCCGGCCCCTCGGGCGGAAGCGTCAGATAGCGCCGCTCGATGGCGCTGTTCAGAAAGACCGAGCGGATCTTCGGATCCGTTATCCGGAATTCTTCGAGCAGTTCTTCCTGCGTATACGAGTTGTCCGGAACGGCCGTGCCGACGCCCAGGATCCGCGGCCGGGGGGCGGCCGGCCCGATGGTGTGCGCCGCCGCCCCCGCGGGATGATGGGATGTGCTCTCGGCCGTATGGCGCCCGGCCGCCGTTAGACGCGCCATCTGACTTCTCCGATTTCCCGAAGGATCATGTTCTCCCGGTGTGGATGTGAGCCATGTCACGGGAGTACGATGACCACCCCTGATCTCTGAGCGGCACCATAACGACCCCTTGCGGGAAATGGGTATCCGGGATTCACAGGTCGCCGGGGTCGCGCCCGTAGGGGTGCTTAGGGGGTTGCGTCCCGGTGTCTCAATGCGGATCCGCGCGGATGTTTGCGCACCAGCCCGCCGCGACCTGGGAACCGTGGAGAAATTGCCGAAGACTTTCGTGCGGGCCGAGCCGCGCGGGGGACGCGGGAATCGGGGGCTCAGGACTGCCCGTCGTGCGCCGCCATCGAGTAGGGGAGCATGATGTCGGTCAGCACGTTGAGCACCTCGGGCATGCACTCGTCGAGGAAGAAGTGGCCGCCCGCGAAGATGCGGAGGTCGAACCCGGCGGCCGTGTGCCCCTGCCAGGCGCGCGCCTCGTCGATGGTGGTGCGCGGGTCGTGGTCACCGACGAGGGCGGTGATCGGGCACACGACCGTCGCGTTCGGCTCGGGCCGGTAGGTCTCCACCGCCCGGTAGTCCGCCCGCAGGGCGGGCAGGATCATCTCGAACAGCTCGGGGTCCTGCAGGAACACCGGATCGGTCCCGCTGAGGAGGCGCATCTCGGCCGCCACCCCCGAGTCCGGCATCCGGTGGACGGCCTCCGCCCGCGAGGTGGAGGGCGCCCGGCGGCCGGACGCGACGAGCATCTCGGGGCAGCGGAAGCCGCGCCTCCGCAGGTCCAGCGCGACCTCGAACGCGACGAGGGCGCCCATGCTGTGCCCGAAGAGGACGTACGGCCGGTCGAGCCGGCCGGCCAGCACCCCGGCCAGCGAGCCCGCGAGGGCGCGCACGTCGGTGCAGGCGGGCTCCCGCCTGCGCTCCTGGCGCCCCGGGTACTGCGCGGCCCAGACCTCCACCCAGTCCGGCAGCGCGGCGGAGAGCCGGAAGTATCCGCTCGCCGATCCCCCCGCGTGCGGGAAGCACACCAGGCGGACGTCGCTGCGGGTGCGGTCGTGGAAGGACTTGAACCATTTCTCGAAGCCACTCGATGATCCGGTCACAAGGCGACCCCCTCTGAACAGGTTTTATGTGGAGAACGGTACTTGACTTGACCTGAAGACAGAACCCCCTGTGAAGTGACGCGTCGACCCCTTGGTGAAACTTGCAACCCCGGCTCCGAACCCTATTCGACGGCTTCCGGGCGGCTTGCCGGGGCCGTCTCCGAGAGTGCGTCGCCGACGACCGCAGGTGATCGTGCAGACCAGCCCGCGGTGCGGACTCGGTGCAATTTGGACCCGGTGCAATTTGGACTCGGTGCAATTCTCACCGAATCGGGGTACGGCCGGACCGGCCCGGAGCCGCGCGCTCAGGCGCCGGCTCGGGCGTCCGGCCTGGAACGCTCCAACAGCCCGCCGGGGCGCCTCGCGGAACCGTCGGCGCCGCCGCCTGCGGATCCTTCGCCCGGCGCCCGCCCGGACCGGGGCCGCCGACCGGATGATCAGTAGGGAAGAGCCCGATCAATGGATTCGCTACTTTCCGTGCATTACTGCTTGCATTCCGTTCGCACAACTCGGTCTCTTGACACGATCAGGTGCCCTGGATACATTTTGAACGCTGATTCGCTGAATCCATGGTCGATGAACCGAGAGTCGGCTTTGGCTCCCGAGGCATGGCGCGCTCACCGCCGCGGCCCCGCGGCGGGGGTGGGCGCGCCGTGTGAACACCGGTGCCGCGTACGGCCCTGAACACCGCCGCGCCCGGCGCCGGATATCTATTTAATATTCAATCGAGGCCCCCCGGTCGCGATGCGGACCGTAGCACGTTGTGCTCGGATTGTGTATCCGCTGCAAGAGGTTCCCGTCAGTCATTAGAGCCGATTGAGAATCAGAAAGGCGTTGCGCGGGTTCTGCGGCGCGAAAGCGGCGGTCGTGCGCGTTCGGCGGCGGCGCGGCGGTCGCACTCTTTACTCCCGGCTTGTTCGCTCACTCGCGATGGATATTCTCTTGATTTCTGTCCAAGGACCGCTTACTTTGCCACTTGGCGGAGATCAGAGTTCGCTTTGTTCTCCGCTTCCGCGCAACCCTAATCGGGGGTCCGTCCACGGCGGGACCAACCGTCCGGTGCAAGGGGGATGGCCATCGTCGGTGTCCGCGTCTCGGGGTGCGCGCAGGCCTGGTCACGGGGAAGGACGGTCGAGACGTTGCTGATCGAACGAGAAGCCCAGGTAGCTGAGCTCTGTGCGGCGTTCCGGAGCGACGATCCGCCGCTCGGATTCCTGGGGTTGATCACCGGGGGGATCGGGTGCGGCAAGACCGAGCTGCTGGAGGAGGTCGCCCGGCGCGCCCGGGACGCGGGCGTGCGGGTGATCAGCGCGACGTGCTCCGCGGTGGAGCAGTCGCTGCCGTACGCCATGATCGACCAGCTGTTCCGCGATCTGGCGCTGGCCGGCGAGTTACCGCTGATGCCGGCGTCGCTGCGCCCGGCCCGCGACGACACGGTGCCCGCTCCCGACCTGCTGCGCTTCTACCACGAGGTGCTGGCCGCGATCGAGGCCGACGGGCCGGTGCTGCTGGCCGTCGACGACATCCACCACGCCGACGAGGCGTCGCTGCACTGCCTCCTCTATCTCTACCGGCGCTTCCGGGGCTCACCCGTCACGGTGATCGTCACCCACGGCTCCCAGTTCGGCATCAACGACAACACCCCGCTCGGCGAGCTGGTCTTCGAGCCGCGCATCCACCGCGTCACCGTGGGGTCGCTCGGCCGGGCGGGCGTCGGCGAGCTGATCCGGTCGCACCGGGCCGGTGAGCGCCGCGACGTCGCCGAGGTCCTCGCGCTCACCGGCGGCAACCCGCTGCTGGCCAAGGCGCTGCTCCAGGACCCGTGCCCGGTCAAGGGCGCCAAGTCGGTCGGCGACTCGTTCCTGTTCGCGGCGGTCGCCTGCATCCATCGCAGCGGCACCGCGGGGCTGCGCACCGCGCGGGCCATGGCGGTGCTCGGCGGCAACGTGTCGGTCGAGCTGCTCAGCGGCCTCACCGGCCTGGAGCCGCGTGTCACGAGCCGGCTCATCCAGGCGCTCACCGACACCGGCATCGTGTCCGCCCGCGGCTTCCACCACCCGCAGGTCCGCGCCGCCGTCCTCGACGACCTGCCCTCCGACGAGGCCGCGCGGCTCCACCACCGGGCGGCCGTGCTGCTGCACGAGGAGGGCGCCCCCAACCTGGTCCTGGCCCAGCACGTGCTCGCCGCGGGCGGGCTCAGCGAGCCCTGGACCACCCAGGTGCTCATCGAGGCGGGCCACGAGGCGCTGCGGACCGACCAGGTCTCGATGGCCCTGAAGTGCCTGCGGGCCGCCGAGGAGCACACGGCGGACGAGCAGGAGCGGCTGGTCATCAACACCGAGCTGGCGACCTCCGCGTGGCGCGTCAAGCCGGAGGTCGCGGCGCGCAAGCTCAGCGCGCTCGCCGAGCCCATCGGCCAGGGCAGGCTGCCCGCCGGCCGGCTGCTGACCCTGGTGCCCCGGATGCTCTGGCACGGCCTGGAGCAGGAGGCCGTCGCCGCGCTGGAGTCCATCGGGGGCTCCGACCTCGCCGACCCCGCGCTGCGCTCGGCCCACGACGCGGCGCTGCTGTGGATCCGGGGCACCTACCCGGGCGCGGCGGACCGGATCGGCGGGCTGCCCGAACGCGGTCCGGCGCCGCCCCCGGCCGCACCGTCCGCCGCCGACCGTTCGGGGTACGGCGCGCTGTGGGCGCTGGCCGCCGTCGTCCGCGGGGACGAGGAGGAGGCGGCCGTCGCCACGGCCGAGCAGGTGCTCCAGCGGGTGCGCATCGGCGACGAGACGCTCGACATGCTGACCGCCGCCATCTCCGCGCTGCTGTACGCGGACCGGCTCGATCTCGCGGACTCCTGGTGCGAGCGCCTGGAGGCCGAGGCGGCCGAGCGCGAGGCGCCGACCTGGCGGGCGATGCTGTGCGCGCTGCGCGGCCTGGTGACGCTCCGCCGCGGCGACCTGCCCGCCGCGTCCCGGCTGTCCGAGGAGGCGCTGCAGCTGACCTCGCCGCTCGGCTGGGGCGTCGGCATCGGGCTGCCGCTCGCCACCGGGATCGACGCGGCCGTCAGCATGGGCGACCACCGGGGGGCGGAGAAGCTCGTCCTGCAGCCCGTCCCGGAGCATCTGTTCGAGACCCGGTTCGGCCTGCACTACCTGATCGGCCGGGGCCGGTACTACCTGGCGCAGGGGCATCTGCACGCGGCCCTCGCCGACTTCCTCAGCTGCGGTGAGCGGACCCGGTCCTGGGGGACCGACGCCCCGGGGCTGGTGACGTGGCGGGTCGCGGCGGCGGAGACCTGGCTGCGGATGAACCATCCGGAGCGGGCGGTCGAGCTCATCGAGGAGCAGCTCGCGGCGACCGGTCCCGGCCACTCCGGCGTGCGCGGCGCGGCGCTGCGGATCCAGGCGATGACCGAACCGGCCGGGCGGCGGCAGGAACTGCTCGCGGAGGCGCTGGAACTGCTGCAGGCGAGCGGCAACCGGTACGAGATGGCGCTGGTCCTCGCCGACCTGAGCACCCTGCACCGCGGCCTCGGCGACCCCGCGCGGGCCAGGATCTACGCCCGCCGCGCCTGGCGGATCGCCAAGGACTGCGGCGCCGCGGCGCTGTGCCGGTCGCTGTTCCCCTCGGCCAACGACCGCATGATCGCCTCGTCCGGCGGCGGCGACCAGGACCTGGCCGCGGTGATCGGCACGCTGACCGAGGCGGAGCGGCGGGTCGGCACGCTCGCGGCGCAGGGCCACTCCAACCGCGACATCGCCGAGCAGCTGTTCATCACGGTGAGCACCGTCGAGCAGCACCTGACCCGGGTCTACCGGAAGCTGGACGTCCGCCACCGCCAGGACCTGCCCTCCAGCCTGGCCTTCGCCGAACCGGACAGGAACACCGCCTGATGGGCGCGGCGCCCGGCCGGCTCCTCGCGGTCAGCGACCTGCACGCCGGGATGGCCGACAACCGGCCCATCGTGGAGTCCCTCCGGCCGGAGTCCGACGCGGACTGGCTCATCGTGGCGGGCGACGTGGCGGAGCTGAGCGACGACGTGGGCTGGGCGCTGCGGCTGCTGGCGGGCCGGTTCGCGCGGGTGATCTGGACGCCCGGGAACCACGAGCTGTGGACCCCGCGCGAGGACCCGGTCCGGCTGCGCGGCGAGGCCCGCTACCGGTTCCTGGTCGACCTGTGCCGGGACCTGGGCGTCACGACGCCCGAGGACCCGTTCCCGGTCTGGACGGGGCCCGGCGGGCCGGTCCAGATCGCGCCCGTCCTGACGCTGTACGACTACTCGTTCCGGCGGCCGCGGTCGATCGGCAAGAAGGAGTCGCTGCGGCTGGCCTACGAGGACGGGGTCGTCTGCACCGACGAGTTCCTCCTGCACCCCGACCCCTACCCGTCGATCGAGGACTGGTGCGCGGCGCGGGTCGCCGAGACCGAACGGCGGCTCGCGGCGCGGGACCCCGCCGTCCCGCTGGTGATCGCCGGGCACTGGCCGCTGCTGCCCGGCCCCACCGAGGCGCTGTGGCGGCCGCGGTTCGCCCAGTGGTGCGGCACGGAGCTGACCGCCCGCTGGCACGTCCGCTTCCGCCCGGAGGCCGTGGTGTACGGCCACCTCCACATCCCGCGCACGAGCTGGTACGACGGCGTGCGGTTCGAGGAGGTGTCGATCGGCTACCCGCGCGAGTGGCGGCGCCGCGGGCACCCCCTCGGGCTGCTGCGGCAGGTGCTGCCCGCCGCCGGGGCGAGGATCGCGTGAACGGGGGTCCCCGCACCGGGTCCGGCGCCCCGCGCGGCGCCGCCCTCGGGGGTCCGGACGCGGTTCCGGGGCCGGGCATAGGGGAGCTAAGGGGTGCGGTTCTGGGGGTCGGCGCAGCCCTCTGATTAGGGGTTTCGTGCGTGCGCCGCCGTCCCTGAGACTGCGATTCACGGTCGCTTCCCAAGACAGCTCTGACCGTTTCTCGGATCGGTGGACCCGGACCCGGCGGGAGTGGTGACGCACGTGCGCGGTGAACTGGTACGGCCGCTGGCTGAGCTCCTGTGCTCCCACGCGCGGAGCCGCGGCGGCAAGGTCGCCTACCGCGACCACCGGCGCTCGGTCACCTACGCCGAGCTCGAACGGACCACCGCGCGGCTGGCCGGGCACCTGGCGAGCCTCGGGGTGGAGCGCGCCGACCGGGTGGTCATCTGCCTCGGCAACAGCGTGGAGGTCCCGGAGAGCTACCTGGCCGTGCTGCGGGCCGCCGCGGTCGCGATCCCCGTCGACCCGCACGGCTCGCCGGACGAGCTGGCGCACATCCTGCGGGACAGCGGCGCCACCGCGGTCATCACGGACCGCCCCCGGGCCGGCCGGCTCGCGGAGGTGCTGGAGCGCCGCGGCGCGGCGGGGACCCCGCTGATCGTCGCCGGCGACCCCGCCGCGGAGCTCGACTACGCCGCCCTCGCCGCCGCCGAGCCGCCGGTCCCGGCCCGCGACGACCTCGGGCTGGACGACATCGCCTGGTCGCTCTACACCTCGGGCACCACCGGCGAGCCCAAGGGGGTGCTGGCGACCCAGCGCAACGCCCTCTGGTCGGTCGCGGCGTGCTACGCGCCGCAGCTCGGCCTCTCCGCGGACGAGCTGCTGCTGTGGCCCCTGCCGCTGTACCACAGCCTCGCGCACGTCCTGTGCGTGGTCGGGGTGACCGCCACCGGCGCCACGGCCCGCATCCTCCCCGGGTACTCGGCGGACGACGTGCTCAACGCGATCCGGGACGAGCCGTTCACCATGCTCGCGGGCGTGCCCGCCATGTACCACGAGCTGCTGGAGGCCGCGGCGGGCGGGCTGGACGCCCCGGCGCTCCGCTCCTGCCTCGTCACCGGCGCGGTGACCACCCCCGAGCTGCGGCGCGCGTTCGAAGAGACCTTCGGCATCGCCCTCCTCGACAGCTACGGCAGCACCGAGACCTCCGGCGCGATCACGATGACCTCGCCCGGCGGGGCGCCGCCCGGCAGCTGCGGCCTGCCGGTGCCGGGGCTCGCGGTCCGCCTGGTCGACCCCGAGACGCGGCGGGACGTCGTCGCGCCGGGCGCCGAGGGGGAGGTCTGGGTCAGCGGGCCCAACGTCATGGCCGGCTACCACGGCCGCCCGGACGCGACCGCCGAGGCGCTCCAGGACGGCTGGTACCGGACCGGCGACCTGGCCCGCCGGGACGAGCTCGGCTTCCTCACCATCACCGGCCGGCTCAAGGAACTGATCATCCGCGGCGGCGAGAACGTCCATCCCGGCGAGATCGAGCGGGTGCTGCTCGGCGCGCCGGGGGTGGCCGACGCGATCGTCGCCGGGCGGCCGGACGACCGGCTGGGCGAGGTCCCCGTCGCCTACGTCGTGCCCGCGCCCGGCGGCGGCCCGGACCCCCGGGCGCTGCTCGACCTGTGCCGCGAGCGGCTCGCCCCGCACAAGGTGCCCGCCGAGATCCGCGCCGTCGACGCGGTCCCCCGGACCGGCTCCGGCAAGCCGATGCGGCGCGCCGCGGCCGGGCTGGCGTCCACGCCGCTGATCTCCGACGCGGAGGCGCCGGCCGTCCCCGGCGACGCGCGGGACGCGGAGGACCTGCCCGAGGCGCGCGCGGAGCTGCTCGCCGGCCTGGTGCGGCTGCCCGCCTACGGCGACCGGCTGGCCGCCCTGTCGGATCTCGTGCGGACCGCCACCGCGGAGGTCAAGGGCCTGGCCGGTCCCGAGGCGGTCGACCCGGGGCGCGACTTCAGGTCGCTCGGCCTCGGCTCCAAGGCGGCGGTCCGGCTGCGCGGCCGGCTGGCCGCCGGCACCGGCCTGGACCTCCCGGTCACCATCGCCTTCGACCATCCCACGCCGGCCGAGCTCGCCGCGGAGCTGCTGTACCGGCTCACCGGCGAGCGCGACGAGGCGAAGGCGCGCGGGCGGCGCCGCCCGCGGACCTGGTCCGCCGAGCCGGTGGCGATCGTCGGGATGGCGTGCCGGTATCCCGGCGATGTCCGGTCGCCGGAAGACCTGTGGCGCCTGGTGGAGAGCTCGGCCGACGCGGTGGGGCCGTTCCCCGCCGACCGGGGCTGGGATCTCGACGCCCTGTACGACGACGACCCGGAGACGCCGGGCACCTCCTACGTGCGCGAGGGCGGGTTCCTGCACGACGCGGGCGACTTCGACGCGGAGTTCTTCGGCGTCTCCCCGCGCGAGGCGCTGGCGATGGACCCGCAGCAGCGGCTGCTGCTGGAGACCTCGTGGGAGGCGATCGAACGCGCCGGCGTCGACCCGGCCGCGCTGCGCGGTTCGCGGACCGGAGTGTTCGCCGGGGTCATGTTCCACGACTACGCCGCCGGCGCCGGGCGTCCGCCCGCGGAGCTGGAGGGCTACCTCGGCACCGGGAGCGCGGGGAGCGTGGCGTCCGGCCGGATCTCCTACGTGTTCGGGTTCGAGGGGCCGGCCGTGACGGTGGACACGGCGTGCTCGTCGTCGCTGGTGGCGCTGCACCTCGCGGCCCAGGCGCTGCGGTCCGGCGAGTGCGACCTGGCCCTCGCGGGCGGGGTGGCGGTCATGGCCACCCCCTCGGCGTTCGTGGAGTTCAGCAGGCAGCGCGGGCTGTCGCGTGACGGGCGGTGCCGGGCGTTCGCGGCGGCGGCGGACGGGACGGGCTGGTCCGAGGGCGCCGGCGTGCTGCTGCTGGAACGGCTCGGCGACGCCCGGCGGCTCGGCCACCGGGTGCTCGCGGTGGTCCGCGGCACCGCGGTGAACCAGGACGGCGCGAGCAACGGCCTCACCGCGCCGAGCGGCCCGGCGCAGCGCCGCGTCATCGGGCAGGCGCTGGAGCAGGCGGGGCTGACCGGGCGGGACGTCGACGCCGTCGAGGCGCACGGGACGGGCACCGCGCTGGGCGACCCGATCGAGGCGCAGGCGGTCATCGCCGCGTACGGGCAGGGCCGCGACCCCGCCCGCCCGCTCTACCTGGGGTCGCTGAAGTCGAACATCGGCCACGCGCAGGCCGCGGCCGGGGTCGGCGGCGTGATCAAGATGGTGGAGGCGATGCGCCGCGGCGTGCTGCCCGCGACGCTGCACATCGACGAGCCGTCGCCGCACGTGGACTGGTCGGCGGGCGCGGTCGAACTGCTCACCGCGGCGCGGCCGTGGCCGCCGGTGGACCGCCCGCGGCGGGCCGCCGTGTCGTCGTTCGGGGTCAGCGGGACGAACGCGCACGTGATCCTGGAGGGCGTTCCGGCCGAGGACGAGGCCCGCCCGGACGCCGCCGCGCCGCTCGTGCCGTGGCCGGTGTCCGGGAAGTCGGCGTCCGCCGTGGACGCGATGGCCGAGCGGGTCCGCGAGTTCGCGGCGGGGGCGCCGGACGTGCCGGGCGTGGACATCGGGATGACCCTGGCGTCGCGGACGGTGTTCGGGCACCGCGCCGTCCTGCTCGGGGAGCGGCGGATCGGCGGGACGGCCGGACCCGGCGAGCCGGCGGTCCTGTTCACCGGGCAGGGCAGCCAGCGCCCGGGGATGGGCCGCGAGCTGTACGAGACCTTCCCGGTGTTCGCCCGAGCCTTCGACGAGGTCGAAGACCTGACCGGTCTGCCGCTGCGGGAGTCGGTGTTCTCCGACAGCCCCGACGGCTTGTTGGATCAGACCGGTGTCGCGCAGGTGGCGATCTTCGCGGTCGAGGTGGCGTTGTGGCGGCTGGTGGAGTGGCTGGGCGTGCGTCCCGCCTACGTCAGCGGCCACTCGGTCGGCCAGATCGCGGCGGCGCACGCGGCCGGGGTGCTCTCCCTGGAGGACGCCTGCACGCTGGTCGCCGCGCGGGCGCGGCTGATGCAGGCGCTCCCGCACGGCGGGGCGATGCTGGCGGTGGAGCTGCCCGAGGACCGGGTCGTCCACGACCTGCCCGGGACCGTCGGCGTCGCGGCGGTGAACGGCCCCGCCGACGTCGTGGTCTCCGGACCGGATGCCGAGATCTCCGCGCTGGCCGCCCGGTGGCGCGCCGCGGGGGTCCGGGTGAAGCGGCTCGCGGTGAGCCACGCGTTCCACTCGCCGCTGATGGACCCGATGCTGGAGGAGTTCGGCCGGGTCGTGGCCGGCCTGTCCTTCCACGCGCCCACGATCGAGGGCCTGCCCGCCGAGGTGGCGGACCCGGCGTACTGGGTGGCGCACGTCCGCGAACCCGTGCGGTTCCTCGACACCGTCCGGGACCTCCGGTCCCGGGGCGCGAACCGGTGGCTGGAGCTCGGCCCCGACGGCGTGCTCACCGCGCTGGCCCAGCGGATCGTCGACGAGGACGGCCACGTGTTCGCCGCCGCGATGCGCGCCGGGCGCGCCGAGACGGAGGCCCTGCTCACCGCGCTGGCGACGCTGTGGACCGCCGGCACCACAGTGGACTGGCGCACGCTCCTCGCCGCCTGGGGCGGCCGCGTCACCCCCGCGCTGCCCACGTACCCGTTCCAGCGGCGCCGGTACTGGCTGCCGGCGGGCGGCGCGGCGCCGGACGGCTCCGCCGGCCACCCGCTGCTGGACACGGCGGCGGACCTGGCCGGGACCGGCGGGCACCTGCTGACCGGCCGGCTGTCGCTCGCGACCCACCCGTGGCTCGCCGACCACGTCGTCGACGGGCACTTGCTCCTCCCCGGCACCGCCTTCGTGGAGCTGGCCGTCCGGGCCGCCGACGCCGCCGGATGCTCCGCGGTCGAGGAGCTGACCGTGCACACCCCGCTGGTGATCCCGGAGTCCGGCGCGGTCAGCGTCCAGGTCGGCGTGACCGCTCCGGACGACGCGGGCCGCCGGTCGGTGACCGTGCACTCCCGGCCTGCCGCCGATGACGCCGCGCCCTGGACCCGGCACGCGACCGGCACGGTGGGCGATGCGATGGGAAACGCGGTGGGCGACGCGGACGGGCCGGACGCCGAGCCGCTGACGCAGTGGCCGCCGCCCTCGGCCGAACCCATCGACATCGGCGGGTTCGCCGAGGAGCGGGCCGCCGCCGGCCTCGCCTACGGGCCGCTCTTCCAGGGGCTGCGCGCGGCATGGCGGGCGGGCGACGCCGTGTACGCCGAGATCGCCTTCCCCGGTGATGAGGCCGAGGCGCGGCGGTACGGGCTGCACCCGGCGCTGCTGGACGCCGCCCTGCACCCGCTGCGGTTCCTGGACGCCGACGGCGCCGGCGGCCTCGCGCTGCCCTACGCCTGGACCGGGGTCCGGCTGCTCGCCTCCGGCGCCACCGCCTTGCGGGTGCGGCTGACCGGCGACGGCCCGGTCCGGCTCACCGTCGCGGACGACACCGGGCAGCCGGTCGCGGCCATCGGCGGCCTGACCCTCCGGCCGCTGGAGCCAGGCCGGCTCCGCGGCCCCGGCGACGGCGACCTGTTCGACGTTTCCTGGGAGCCGCTCCCGCTCGTCCCGGACGGGAGCCCCGCCCCGGAAGGGGGAGGCGCCGAGGTCGTCCGCTGCCCGGACGCGGCGGCGGCCGACCCGGCCGCCGCCGCGCGCACCGCCGTCGCCTGGGCGCTCGCCGAGATCCAGCGCGAACTCGCCGGGGACGCCGACCGGCCGCTCGCGATCGTCACCCGCGGGGCCGCGGCCGCCGCGCCCGGCGACGACGCCGACCCCGCCATGGCCGCCGTCCTCGGCCTGGCCCGGTCCGCGCAGTCGGAGAACCCCGGCCGGTTCGTCCTGGTCGACGTGGACGGCGACCCGGCCTCCGACGCCGCGGTCGGCGCCGCCGTCGCGGCGGCGCTGCGGGCGGGTGAGCCGCAGCTGGCGATCCGCGGCGGCGAGGCCCTCGTGCCGCGCCTGACCCGCACGGCCGCCGGCGGCCCGGCCCTCGTCCCGCCCGCGGACGGCGGCCCGTGGCGCCTGGAGGTGACGGGCGACGGGGCGCTGGAGGACAGGCTCGCGCTCGTCCCCGCGCCGCAGGCCGACCTGGAGCCGGGCCAGGTCAGGATCGGGATCCGGGCGGCGGGCGTGAACTTCCGCGACGCGCTGCACGCGCTCGGCATGTACCCGGGCGAGATCACCCTGGGCGGCGAGGGGGCCGGGGTCGTCCTCGAAACCGGTCCGGGGGTCACCGGCTTCGCGCCGGGCGACCGGGTGATGGGCCTCGTCGAAGGCGGGTTCGGGCCGGTGGCCGTGGCGGACGCCCGGATGCTCGCCCCGCTCCCGGACGGCTGGACGTTCGCGCAGGGCGCGTCCGTGCCGGTCGTCTTCCTCACCGCCTACTACGCCCTCACCGACCTGGCCGGGCTGCGCGCCGGCGAGCGGCTGCTCGTCCACGCGGCCGCCGGCGGCGTCGGGACGGCCGCCGTGCAGCTCGCCCGGCACCTCGGCGCGGAGGTGTACGCGACCGCGTCCACCGGCAAGCACGGCGCGGTCGCCGCGCTCGGCGTGCCGCCCGGCCGCGTCGCGGACTCCCGCACGCTCGGGTTCGCGGACCGGTTCCTCGACGCGACCGGCGGCGAGGGCGTCGACGTGGTGCTCAACGCGCTGGCGCACGAGCACACGGACGCCTCGCTGCGGCTGCTGCCGCGCGGCGGCCGCTTCGTCGAACTGGGGAAGACCGACGTCCGGGACCCGGCCGCGGTCGCGGCGAGGCACCCCGGCGTGCGGTACCGGGCGTTCGACCTCGCCGAGGCCGGCCCCGAGCGGATCGGCGCGATGCTCGGCGAGCTGCTCCGGCTGTTCCGCGACGGCGTCCTCGCGCCGCCGCCCGTCCGCGCCTGGGACGTGCGGAGCGCGCCGGAGGCGTTCCGGTTCGTGTCCGCCGGCCGGCACGTCGGGAAGGTCGTGCTCACCGTCCCCGCGGACCGCCCGTACGGCGCCGGCGCCGTCCTGGTCACCGGGGCGACCGGGGCGCTCGGCTCGCTGGTCGTCCGGCATCTCGCGGACGCCCACGGCGTCCGGGACTTCCTGCTGGTGTCCCGGCGCGGCCCGGACGCGCCGGGCGCGGCCGAACTGGCCGCCGAACTGGCCGGGCGGGGAGCGCGCGCCGAGTTCGCGGCGTGCGACGCCGGGGACCGCGCGGCCCTCGCGCGGCTGCTGGCCGGCCGCGCGCTGTCGGCCGTCGTGCACGTCGCCGGCGCGGTCGACGACGGCGTGATCACCGCGCAGACGCCGGACCGCTTCGACGCCGTCGCGCGCTCGAAGGCCGACGCCGCCTGGCACCTGCACGAGCTGACGGCCGGGACGGACCTGGCGGCGTTCGTGCTGTTCTCCTCCGCCGCCGGCGTGCTCGGCAACCCGGGGCAGGGCAACTACGCCGCCGCGAACGCGTTCCTCGACGCGCTGGCCCGGCGGCGCCGCGCGGCCGGCCTGCCCGCCACGTCGATCGCCTGGGGCCTGTGGGCGGCCGACAGCGCCATGACCCGGGACCTGGGCGCCGCCCACGCGCGCCGCACCGAACGGGACGCCATGGTCGCGCTGGACCCGGCGGCGGCGCTCCCGCTCATGGACGCCGCCGTCGCCGACCCGGCGCGCCCGGCGCCCGTCGCGGCCCGCTTCGACACCGCCGCGCCGTCCGCCGCCGCGCCCCCGCCGATGCTGGCCGCGCTCCACCGCGGGAGGACCGTGCGGCGGAGCGCGGCCGCCCACCCGGCCGGGGGCCTCGCCCGGACGCTCGCGGGCCTCGGCGACCCGGAACGCGACGAGCTGCTGCTGGACCTGATCCGGCGGCGGGTCATGGACGTCCTCGGGTTCACCGAACTGGACCCCGCGCGCCTGCGGAGCAGCACGTTCAAGGAACTCGGCTTCGACTCGCTCACCGCGATCGACTTCCGCAACGCGCTCGCCGCCGCGACCGGCCTGCGGCTGCCCGCGACCCTGGTGTTCGACTATCCCACCCCCGCGGGCCTCGCCCCCCGCCTGCGGGAACTGCTGTCGGAGGCCGCCGGCGACCCGCCGCGCGCGGCGCACGCCCCCGGTGCGCCGCACGCGCGGCCGCGGCCGGCCTCCGACGGCGACCCCATCGCGATCGTCGGGATGGCCTGCCGGTACCCGGGCGGCGTCCGGTCGCCGCGGGACCTGTGGGAGCTGGTCGCCGCCGGCGGCGACGCCGTCGCCGGGCTGCCGCTCGACCGGGGCTGGGACGAGGGGCTGTACGACCCCGATCCGGACCGGCTGGGACACAGCTACGCCCGCGAGGGCGGGTTCCTCCACGACGCCGCCGACTTCGACGCGGAGTTCTTCGGGATCTCGCCGCGTGAGGCGCTGGCGATGGACCCGCAGCAGCGGCTGCTGCTGGAGGTGTCGTGGGAGGCGATCGAGCGGGCGGGCATCGACCCGACCGCGCTCGGCGGCTCCCGGACCGGCGTGTTCACCGGCGTGATCAGCCACGACTACCACGACCTGCTGCGCGGCTCGCAGCTGACGGAGGGCTACCAGCTGGTCGGGACCGCGGGCAGTGTGGCGTCGGGTCGGGTGGCGTACGCGCTGGGTCTGGAGGGTCCGGCGGTGACGATGGACACGGCGTGTTCGTCGTCGTTGGTGGCGTTGCATCTGGCGGCTCAGGCGCTGCGGTCGGGTGAGTGTGATCTGGCGTTGGCCGGTGGGGTGACGGTGATGGCCACGCCGGGCACGTTCATCGAGTTCAGCCGTCAGCGTGGTCTGGCGCCGGATGGGCGGTGTAAGGCGTTTGCGGCGTCGGCGGATGGGACGGGCTGGTCCGAGGGTGTCGGGATGCTGCTGGTGGAGCGGCTGTCGGACGCCCGCCGGCACGGCCACCGGGTGCTGGCGGTGGTGGCCGGTTCGGCGGTCAACCAGGACGGTGCCAGCAACGGGTTGACGGCGCCGAACGGTCCGTCGCAGCAGCGGGTGATCCGGGCGGCGCTGGCGTCGGCGGGGCTGACCGAGCGGGACGTCGATGTGGTGGAGGCGCATGGGACGGGGACGCCGCTGGGCGACCCGATCGAGGCGCAGGCGCTGCTCGCGACGTATGGGCGGGGGCGTGATCGGGACAGGCCGCTGTTGTTGGGGTCGTTGAAGTCGAATATCGGTCATGCTCAGGCGGCGTCGGGTGTCGCGGGTGTGATCAAGATGGTGCAGGCCATGCGGCATGGCGTGGTTCCGGCGACGCTGCACGTGGACGAGCCGTCCCCGCATGTGGACTGGTCGGCGGGTGCGGTGGAGCTGGTGACCGAGCCGGTCGCCTGGCCGGATGCGGATCGGCCGCGGCGGGCGGGTGTGTCGTCGTTCGGGATCAGCGGCACCAACGCCCACGTCGTCCTGGAACAGCCGCAGGAGCAGGCGCCACCCCGCCCGGCGGATACAGCGGACGTGGTGCCGCTGGTGGTGTCCGGCAAGACCCCCGGCGCGGTCACCGAGGCGATCGCGGGCGTGCGGGCCTTCCTGTCTGCGGCGAAGGACGTGGCGGTGGCCGACGTCGGGGCGACGCTTGCCCGCCGGGCGGTGTTCCCCCACCGCGCGGTCCTGCTCGCCGACCAGGTCGTGGAAGGGAGCGCCAGCCAAGGTGAGCTGGCGGTGCTGTTCACCGGCCAGGGCAGCCAGTGGGCGGGCATGGGCCGGGAACTGCATGAGACCTTCCCGGTGTTCGCCGAAGCCTTCGACGAGGTGGAGGAGCTGACCGGCCTGCCGCTGCGGGACACGGTGTTCACCGACACCCCCGACGGCTCGCTGGACCAGACCGGCGTCGCCCAGGTCGCGATCTTCGCCATCGAGGTCGCCCTCTACCGGCTGGTCGAGTGGCTGGGCGTGCGTCCCGCCTACGTCAACGGCCACTCGGTCGGGCAGATCGCCGCAGCCCACGCCGCCGGAGTCCTGTCCCTGGAGGACGCTTGCACGCTGATCACCGCGCGGGCGCGGCTGATGCAGGCGCTCCCGGAGGGTGGGGCGATGCTGGCGGTCGAGCTTCCCGAAGAAGAGGTCACTGGGTCGCTGCCTAAGGGGGTGGCGATCGCGGCAGTGAACGGCCCGACCTCGGTCGTGGTCTCCGGCGACGCCGAGGCCGTGGAGCAACTGGCCGAGCAGTGGCGCGGCGACGGCGTGCGCGTGAAGGCCCTGACCGTCAGTCACGCGTTCCATTCGCCGCTGATGGACCCGATGCTGGAGGAGTTCGGCCAGGTCGTGGCCGGCCTGACCTTCCACGAGCCCGCCATCGCCGGGCTGCCCGCCCAGGTCACCGACCCCGCCTACTGGGTCGCGCACGTCCGCGAACCCGTCCGGTTCGCCGACATGGTCACCGGCCTGCACGCCCAGGGCGCCACCCGCTGGCTGGAACTGGGACCCGACGCCGTCCTGACCGCCCTCGCCCAGCAGATCACCGACGAGGACGGCCAGGTCTTCGCCCCCGCCATGCGCCGAGGCCGCCCCCAGACCGAAACCTTCCTGACCGCGCTCGCCACGCTCTGGACCAACGGCACCGACGTCCACTGGCCCACCCTGTTCACCGCCTGGAACGCCCAGCCCGACCCCGACGTCCCCACTTACCCCTTCCAGCGCGAACGGTTCTGGCCCGCGGAAGCCGAGGCCGCGCCCGCCGACCGGGCCGGCTGCTACACCGCGAGCTGGCGCAGCGTCCCCGACACTGCCGCGGCGCTCTCCGGCACCTGGCTGGTGGCGGTCGCCGATGGCGGTGACGACCGCGAGCGCGCATGGACGGAGCGGATCGTCCGGGCCATGACCGAGAACGGGGCGACCGTCCACGAACTGGTGGTCCCGGACGACGATGGGCCAGTCGCCCTGCCGGACACGGGCCGGTTGGCGGGCGTGCTGTCCCTCGCCGCGCTGCGCGACCGGGAGCAGCCGCCCGGAGGCGGAGTCCCGGCCGGGCTCGCCGCCAATCTGCGCCTCGCGCAGGCACTCCAGAACACGGACGCACCGCTGTGGTGCGCCACGTCTGAGGCCGTCGCCGTCACGGCGGCCGATCGGATCGGCTCGCCGCTCGCCGCGCAGACGTGGGGGCTGGGCCGGGTCGCCGCACTGGAACTGGGGAGCCGGTGGGGCGGCCTCGTCGACCTCCCCGCCGAGCCGGACGACCGGTCCTCGACCCGCCTGTGCGCGGCGCTGGCCGGTGCCGAGGACCAGGTGGCTGTCCGCGCCGCGGGCCTGTTCGCCAGGCGGATGGCGCGGGCCGCCGCGCCCGCGCCGCGGCCCTGGCGCCCGGCCCCGGGCACCGTCCTGATCACCGGCGGCACGGGCGGGCTCGGCGCACGGGTCGCCCGCGCGCTGGCCGCCGAGGGCGCGGAGCATCTGCTGCTGCTGTCGCGCCGCGGTGCCGACGCCCCCGGCGCTGCCGGGCTGGCGGGGGAACTCCGCGATCTCGGCGCCGAGGTGAGCTTGGTCGCCTGCGACGTCGCCGACCGGGAGGCGCTGGCGCGCGTCATCGACGAGATCCCCGCCGGCCGACCGCTCCGCACGGTCGTCCACCTCGCGGGGATCACCGACGACGGGGTGCTGGACAAGCTGACCCCGGAGCGCCTCGCGCGGGTGCTCGCCGCCAAGGCGGACGGCGCCCGCCACCTCGACGAGCTGACCAGGGAGCGCTGCGGCGAACTCGCGGACTTCGTCCTGTTCTCCTCCCTCGCGGGTTTCCTCGGCAATGCCGGGCAGGCCGGCTACGCCGCCGCCAACGCCTACCTGGACGCGCTCGCCGAGCGCCGCCGCGCCGACGGCCTCCCCGGCCTGTCGGTCGCGTGGGGGCCGTGGTCCGGGGCGGGCCTGGCCGGGGCCGGGGACGGTCACCGGCCGGCCGGCGGCCTGACCGCGCTGGACCCGGACGGCGCGCTCGACGCGCTCGGCGGGCTGCTCGGCGACGGCCGCCGCGGCACCGTGGCCGTGGCCGACGTGGACTGGCCGGCCTTCGCCCCCCACTTCACCGCGATCCGCCCGAGCCCGCTGCTGAGCGGGCTCGCCGACGGGCCGGTCGCGGCACCGGACGGACGGCCGGACGGCCCGTCCCTGGCGAAGCGCTTCGCGGAGGCGGCGGGCGCGCAGGACCGGCTCGACCTCGTCCGGGAGACCGTGTGGGCGGAGGCGGCGGCGGTGCTCGGCCACGCGTCCACCGACCGCGTCATCGGCGACCGTGGGTTCCAGGAGCTGGGCTTCGACTCGCTGGCCGCCGTGAACCTGCGGAACCGCCTCATCGTCCTCACCGGCCTGCGGCTCCCGGCCACCGTGCTCTTCGACCACCCGACACCGGAGGCCCTGGCCGAGCACGTCATGCGCGAGCTCTCCGGCGAGGACCCCGACACGGATTCCGCGGCGGCTCCCGCGGACGGCGCCCGGGACGTCGCGGACGACGAGATCGACGCCCTGGACCTCCAGGGCCTGCTGGAACTCGCGCGCAACACGGAAGGACTCGCTCGATGACGCCGAACGAGACGACGGGCGAGGCCGGCGGCCAGGTCGTCGGCGCCCTGCGGGACTCGCTCAAGGAGATCCAGCGCCTCCGCCGGCGCGTCGCCGAGCTGTCGGGGTCGTCCAGCGAGCCCATCGCCGTCATCGGCATCGGCTGCCGGTTCCCCGGCGGGGTGCGGTCCGGCGCGGACCTGTGGCGGCTGGCGGCCGGCGGCGGCGACGCGATCGGCGACTTCCCGGCCGACCGGGGATGGGACCTGCGCAGGCTCTCCGGCGATCCGGGCGACCTCGGCTCGTCGTCGGTGGCGGTCGGCGGGTTCATCGAGGACGCCGCCGACTTCGACTCCGACTTCTTCGGCATCTCCCGGCGCGAGGCGCTGGCGATGGACCCGCAGCAGCGGCTGCTGCTGGAGACGGCGTGGGAGGCGTTCGAGCACGCCGGCGTGCCGCCGACCGGCCTGCGCGGCCGCCCGGTCGGCGTCTTCATGGGGACGAACGGCCAGGACTACGGCGACCTGATCCACGGCGCCGAGCACCGGACCGCCGGATACTCGGGCACCGGCAGCGCGGGCAGCGTGCTGTCCGGCCGGCTGTCCTACGTGTACGGGTTCGAGGGCCCCTCGGTGACGGTGGACACGGCGTGCTCGTCGTCGCTGGTCGCCCTGCACCTGGCGTCCCGGGCGCTGCGCGACCGCGAGTGCGAGCTGGCGCTGGTCGGCGGCGCGACCGTGATGGCCACCCCGCGCGCCTTCGTCGACTTCAGCAGGCAGCGGGGCCTGGCGGCGGACGGGCGGTGCAAGGCGTTCGCGGCGTCCGCCGACGGCACGAACTGGGCCGAGGGCGCGGGGGTGCTGCTGGTCGAGCGGCTGTCGGACGCTCAGCGGCTCGGCCACCGGGTGCTCGCCGTCGTCCGCGGCTGCGCCGTCAACCAGGACGGCGCGAGCAGCGGGCTGACCGCGCCGAACGGCCCGTCGCAGCAGCGGGTGATCCGGGCGGCGCTCGCCTCGGCGGGGCTGACCGGCCGCGACGTCGACGTGGTGGAGGCGCACGGGACGGGCACCAGGCTCGGCGACCCGATCGAGGCGCAGGCGCTGCTCGCCACCTACGGCCGCGACCGCGGGGGCGCCGAGCCCGTGCTCCTCGGGTCGGTCAAGTCGAACATCGGCCACACGCAGGCGGCGGCCGGCCTCGCCGGCGTGATCAAGATGGTGGAGTCGCTGCGCCGCGGCGTCGTCCCGGCGACCCTGCACGTGGACGAGCCGTCGCCGCACGTGGACTGGTCGGCGGGCGCGGTCGAGCCGGTGACCGAGACCCGGCCGTGGCCGCGGGTGGACCGGCCGCGCCGGGCGGCGGTGTCCTCGTTCGGGTTCAGCGGCACCAACGCGCACGTGATCCTGGAGGAGGCCCCCCGCGAGGACGCGCCCGCCGCGCCCGCCGCGGACGACGACCGTCCGGCGCCGCCCCTGGTCTTCTCCGGCCGGTCCGCCGCCGCCGTGGACGCGCTGATCGAGGCGGTGCGGGACTACCGCGGCGCCCCGGCCGCCGACGTCGCGATGACGCTGGCGACGCGCGCCGCCCTCGACCACCGCGCGGTGCTCCTTGGGGACACCGTCGTGCGCGGCAGCGTGTCGTCCGGGCGGCTCGGACTGCTGTTCACGGGTCAGGGCAGTCAGCGTGTGGGGATGGGCCGGGAGCTGTATGAGACCTTCCCGGTGTTCGCCGCGGCGTTCGATGAGGTGGAGGAGCTGACGGGTCTGCCGCTGCGGGAGCTGGTGTTCACCGACACCCCGGACGGCTCGCTGGATCAGACCGGTGTCGCCCAGGTCGCGATTTTCGCGGTCGAGGTGGCGTTGTGGCGGTTGGTGGAGTGGCTGGGTGTGCGGCCGGATGCGGTGGCCGGGCATTCGGTGGGGTTGGTGGC
>NZ_JBEORG010000016.1:0-151975 GCF_040302145.1 Spirillospora sp. NPDC127506
TTCCGCGTGGGGCTCGACGCGAACCGGCTCACCGCGTCGGGAGTGCCCGGCACCCGCCAAACGTAGATCAGACTGTCGTTGACCACGGGGAGCTCGTAGCCCGCGGGTGCCAGCTTGTGCGACTGGTAACCCCGGTCGGCCATGGCCTCCAGCGCGTCGTCGAGAAGATCGCGCCACTGGCTGCCGAATCCCATCGAGTAGCGCGATCCCTTGGCCAAGTGCGCCTCGGCCTCCCTGTCGTGCCTGGACCGGACGACCTCGACGAGCAGGTCGCGGGCACCGGGAGCATGCGAGCCGAGAGCTTCGGCGGGAGATAGCGAGACCATCGTGGACCTCCTGAATCCGCGTCCGGAGCCGCGGATTCGGCAAGGACGGCGACTTCAGTATGGCACGCGTTTCGCGCACATGTACTTCAGCTTTGTGCTGAAGCGAGCAACCCCAGCCGTGCCCAGTGATCAACAGCTGTCCATCACCGGCCGTTCGCCGTGGGTAGGCGCCGGTGACGGTCACCGATAGCGCGGGATCACTGAGCGAAGTAGCTGTGCAGGGCGGCGCTGCATGCCGCCTGGCGGGTGGGTCGTGAGGGAACCGGCGGTGGCACTCCCTGCCGATCGAGCTCGGCGTCCGGTGCCGCGGCTCTTGCACCTGCCGGCCTCGGGAGTAGTGGAGGACGCGTCGGTGCCTGCGCTGCGTTTCGCGCGGAGCGGCAGTCCAATGCCGCTCGGTTGCTGTCTCGGTCTTGGGGTGCAGATCGGTCGAGGCGCCCCGCCGCCGGGGGGTGATCTCCGATCGTCCGCCGGGGTAGGCGAGGCTTGAGGAGACGCGCGCGGGGGGAGCGGGTCGGCTCCGTTCGCGGGAGAGAGCCGGGAGGTGCCCCTGTTTTCGCGGCTTGGAACTGCGGACGCTCGGCCTCTCTCGACCAGCGGCCGAGCGCGAACGCTGTGACGCTGCCGGCGACGAGAACGACCGAGTTGACGATCACGGCCTTCCATTTGCTGTCGCGCTGACGTCGTCGTCGGTGTCAACGGCGCGGCGCGAGGAGCCAGGTCTCGTCGAACTCGGTACGTGCATGTGATCCGGTCACCGGCGGGAGGTCCTTCACCATCGTCCCTGCCCACCGGGAGGAATGATCTCCCTTCGAGGGACGCCCGTCGCTGCTGCCGTTCACACACCGGAAGATGGTGATCGCTTGACGGATGCGCCGCCGGACGCCGACGCGGGTGGTTCGGTCGGGAGGGCGGTGGCTGCTTCAGTCGCTCGTGGAGGTGAGGGAGTGCAGCAGGGCGGCGAATTCGCGGTCGGGGCTGATGTGGCGCTTGTGGAGGGGGCTGCAGGGGACGGCCGCCAGTCGGGCGGCGAGCTCGGGCAGTTCGGGGTCGCCGTCTCGGTAGTAGGGGGCGAGCCGGGTGAACTCGTTCAGGATGCCGGTGACACTGCGGTTGGCGGTCTTGCCGACGCGGACCTCACGCATCCGCTGCGTCTCGTCGTCGATGACTGTCTGGGGCGCGCCGTACTCGGCGAGGACGGCGGCGACATGCGCGGGAAACCTGCGCAGCAGGTCGGCGGATGGTGCCAGCGGGATCAGGATGGGCAGCAGTGTCGGCTCGTTGACGAACAGGGCGACCTGGGGGCGCCAGAACAGGACGGTGGCGTACCACTGCCCGAGCAGCGTGTCGGGCTCCTCGTCGTCGAGGTCGGGCGGGTCGATACGGTCGAGGAGCTTCTTGGTTGCGCGCACCAGGAGCATCAACCCATTGTCGCTCAGCCCGTTCAGCGTGTGCCCGCCGCATCCAGCGTGCTGCCGAATGCGGCGAAAAGCGTCTGTGTGGGGAGGTATGCCGAGGCTTCCTGTACCTCGAGTGCGTTGTCAAGTGAGGTGATGTGATCGCAGAGCACCCAAGCGGTAGGGCTGACGCCTTCCCACCATGGTGGCAAAGCATCAGCCCTACCAAGCATGTCGGTCACGGAACTACGACTCGCGGGAACGCCGCAGGCGTGTCGGAGTTGTCAGCAGGGGCAGCGCTCCGTCCCGAATCATGTTGCGAGCCCATCGACACCCCTACCGGACGAGGGAGAAGCTTGATCGCTCCATCCTTGGGGCGTTCGCCAGATGACGGTGAGGTTGAAAATCGCGGATAGTTCACTGACCGCCCATTCCTCGACGGGAGGGCGCGGGAGGACCAGCACAGAGCTGTCCACTTTGGAGTCGAGGGCATGCACGACTTCCTTAAGTCGCATGGCTCCGGCTCTCATGCACCTGAAAGATTCGCCATTCACTCCCAGTACTTCGTACACCACCGTTTCAGTAGGCCCTCGCAGGATGATGTCAGCTATCGGTGATGATTCGTCCGGGGAGTGCCCTGCTCTGAGGAGCCGAACAAGAAGCTCGTTGCGAAGGCGTTCATGGAGGTCGTCCTCGCGGTCCTCTGCCACCTCTGATTTAAGTAGATCGAGGTATTCATTGGCTATCTTAGTCGAGTCGATGGCCGGGGCATTCGGCTTGAGGTCGACTTCGACGTCGTTTCGCTCTTCTGTTTCGTGGGAATATTTTGCCTGAAGTCGCTTGTGAGCAATGGGGAGCTGACGTGCCCATCCAGAAGCGTTCAACTCGGCAAGGATTTTGGTCAGCTCGGCTTGGTTTCCTGACTTGTAGGCCTCGCGAGCGAATTGTGCGAGACGGGCTAGCGTTTGCAGGTGCGGGCGCTCAGGCCGTCCCAGTAGCTCGAATACGCTTAGCCAGTCTTTCTGGTCGGCACGCAGGCAGCGGTTAGCCATCCCTTTCAGATCGGACAGCCGCTCCGGTATGTCGACGCTGCCGCCATCGCCTACTTCTTCGAAGGCCGTCAATGCTGCGGCGTAACGCTCGCGCATCGCATCGGAAACCGGCAAACGTCCGAAGGGGTTCCGTGAAACGATCAACTTGTCGGAGTTGCCTCGCACGACCCAGGCGCGAACCTCAGCGCCTGGAGCGGGCCGTGGATCCCCGTGGCGCAGGACCAATACGGCAGGAGCGGGAAGGGGAGTGGCCGGGTCGAACTCGAAATGGTGCGGAGCAATCTCCTTTCCTGCTCGGCCTTCCACCCATTCACCGAGGAGCGTTGTGAGGTCGCCCAGGATGTGAGTGGAGTTGGCGGTGGAACCGTGGATGTCGGTGGATGGATCGCCCCACTTGAGTGGCTGCAGCGAAGTAACGACCCGGCCGTCGAGAGAGAAACTCCAGATAAATTCCTCTCCGGTCAGGAGAATGTCGTGGTCTCGCATGAGGAGGCGGCTGCGCTGAAGATCGAGGCTGAGTCGCTCGCGGATCGCGGCATCAAAGTCGTCGGCGAGAAGCGTTCGACTCTCCGGCACGAGTTTGTCGAAGGACTCGCAGGCCCTTGCGGTAAAGAAGAGGGTGCTGACGTCGTTGTTCCGGATGGATTCGGGATTATCGAGAGGCATCCCGGGGCGCGGTCTAGTGCCCACCGCCGATCGCGTGGCCGCTTTGTCTTTCCTGCTGACCCGTGATGGCACGCCGGCTGCGAACTGAAAGTAGGTTCGGTCGAGATGTCCGGACCGGTAAGCAGTGACGGCATTTCCTTCGGGGGCGAGGACCAGTCGGTAGCCCTCCAGGTCCAGGAGCCAGTAGCCATCGACTTGTCGGGCGTGGCGGGCGGTGTTCAGGAATACCCGCAGCATGTTCCTGATCTCGGCTTCGGCCGTCTGCTCGTCACCGCCGTGCAACTGCGTGAACTGAGTGCGTGCCGCCCAGGTGACGTTGATTGATGTGTGTGCGTCTGCGGGTAGGTTCAGCTTGGCGGACAGGTCCGCGTCAGGGGCAAGGTGGAGCGTCCGGTAATGAGGCGATCGGTTCACCGGTGTGGGCCTGAGGAAACCCTCACACCCGTCGATGCGGCACCAGCCGTCAGCCTCGGAGGTGCGGTGCTTGCACCGTTTGCCGTTGGCGTGGAAGCGGTTGCACTGACGTTCAGCTGTGTCCTGATGGTCTGTGGTTGGGGTGTCTGGTTCAGGGCTTAGTTCGACGGGGAGCGGAGAGGTATGGACGAGGGTGAGTGACTGGGTGCATCGGGTAAGGGCAACGTAGAGGCGGTGCAGACCCGCGTAATCCAGGTTCGCGATCGAGGCGGGTTCCAGAACGACGACGTGATCGAATTCCAGGCCTTTAGCCAGTCTGGCGGGAAGCACGGTAATGCCTGTGGCGGATTCGGTTCCATCGACTTGTGTAGTCTCGATGCGACGCTTGACTTGGTCGAGGCAGCTGTCGTCATCTGGCACGATCAAGGCGATCGAGCGTGGACGGTCTCCATCGGTTTCGCCGAGGCTGATCGCCTGTCCGACCGCATCTTCGACGAGTTGCCATGGGTTGGATGGGATAACCGTGACGCTGGTTCCGTCTTTCTCTCGGAACGATGCAGGAAAGGCTGTGTTCGGAGAGAGGTGCGCGGCCAATGGGGCGACCAGATCCATCACCTCCCCAGGGACTCGGTAGCCGATCTTCAGTTCGGTGAGGAGCCAGCCTCGTTGAGCAGCGAGAATCTGTGCAAGCTCCTGCCATGAGGCATAAGTGTGCGGCCCCGTGGCCTGAGTGAGGTCTCCGAGTACGGTCATGGATCCGCTCGGGCATCGGCGCGCGATGGAGCGCGCCTGCATAGGCGTCAGGTCCTGTGCTTCGTCGATGACCACGTGGCGATACCGTCGGGGGACCTCGCCCGTGAGTAGATACTCGATCTCCTCGCGGCATACATGGTCCTCAGCCGACCAGGCGCGGTTCGGCGCCTCGATAAGAAGTTCACGCTCGTCGTCGGTCAGAATCTGGTCGGCTGCCGCGTCGAGAACTTTTTTGCTCGTGAGCAGCTGCTTGAGGATCTGGCGTGACGATCGTTCGGGCCACAGCTTTTTCATCAAGGACTTGACTTCAGAAGTGCTGCGGAGCCTTCCTCTGATTTTATTGTCGACGTTTGCGGAGATCCGGTGATCGGCAGCGATAAGTTGGTCGATGATGCTGTCGATGGCGCGTTGGCGTTGGGCGCGGAATGTGCCCGGTCCGTCGAGCGCCTGCCGGACGATTTCCTCGATCTGCGAGCAGGGGATCCGCAGTACAGCGCCCGGGCGGCGGACCTCGAAGACGCCGCTCTCGTATGAGTTGAGCGCGTCGAAATCGACGGTGTTGTGCACCGCGCGACGCAAGACTTCGGCCATCCGCTCGCTGGACTTGATCCGACGAACCTCGAGGGAGTCGGTGACGCTGCCTTCGTCCCAGAGTTTGTCGAGCACGATGCTGCGGACCTTCTCGACGCCAAGCTGGGGCAGCACGTTGCCGACGTAGTCGAGGAAGCCCTTGTGCGGGCCGATGACAAGAACCTCAGCTGCGGTGTAGCGCTTGTTGTCGGGATTGAGCAGCCACGCCACACGATGTAGGCCTACAGCGGTCTTGCCGGTACCCGGACCGCCCTGAACCACGAGGACGCCTTCGTGTTCGTTGGCGACCAAGGCGAGCTGCTCACGCTGGATCGTCTCAACGATGTCGCGCATGCGACCGTCGCGTGCCCGGAGGAGGTCTGCGAGCAGGAAATCCTCCATCGAACCAGCCGTGGTCTCTGCTGGGGCGCTCGCAGGCGGTGCAGGGGCCGGTCCAGTCTCGTCTGCTGTTTCTTGCGGTCGAGATGGTGCACTGACGATGTCGTCGGCGTAGTCGGTCACGATGCGGCCAGCGCACCGGAGCCGTCGCCGTAGCCGGACCTCGCCAGGATCGCTGGGCTGCGCCATCTGCCAGCGGATCGCAGCAGGACTCGACCAGTTGATGACCAGCCGCCGGTCGTCGGCCGGGTCCTTGACCGTGCGCCGACCGATGTAGAAGGTTTCTCGTTCCGCTACAGCTTCGTCCTCGACGTCGACACGCATGACAACCAGCGCTCCACCCCCGCTGTCGATCGCGGTTCGCTGCAACTCCGGCGGGACGTCGGGGATGAATGACGTGCCGGATTCTGGGCAGTCCTGTCCCCAGCGCTTCGGAGAGGCATGAGAGGCGGCAGTCGAAACCTGTAGGTCCAGGCACTCGTACACGTGCGTGACGGCGGCCTGCTCCTCCTTGAGGATTTCCCGACGGTCGACGGTGCCCACTCAGCCTCCAACTCTCCAGACATCGTTAAAGCTTGCGCACGGGTAGTAACGAAGCTGTTTACGCGATGTCGGACGACCTTGGGATATTACCGAAACTGAGCTTGACCTGAATATGGTCTTGCGACTGGTCAGGAGCGCTGGAGAGCGGTGAAGCAAGTGGCTTCGCCGAGGACCTTCTCTGCGCTGTCGAGGTCGGCGAGGCGGGCGGCCACAGTTGCGACCGCCAGGTGGGCGGGGAGGGCGGCGGAGAACTTCAGGCCGCGGACGGCTCGGGGGTCGACGTCCGGCAGCACCAGTGGTGCTTCTGCGCGCGCTGCTTTCCACATGTCGGGGGTGAGGTCTTCGCGGAGCCGCACGTACAGGTCGGTGGGGCGCTGGGCCTGGTCGGTCACGGAGGAGAGCGTCGCGGTCAGGGTGGCGTTGGCGCGGTAGCCCGCCCATGTCCACCAGCGCACGTCGGTGCCCGCGCGGGTGATGACCAGGCCGGCCGGGTGGACCGATGTGGGTGCGTTCTCGGTCCGCATCTGTTGGAGCCGTGTGGTGGCTCTGTGGGTGAGGGTGATGGGTGGGTCGGTGCCGAGCAGGACGTCGCGCATGGCGCGGGTGAGGGCGTAGGACAGGCCGGCGATGCCGCCGGCGGTCCATTTGGCGATGCCACCGCCTTCGGCGGGTTCGACGAAGCAGCGGCGCCGTTTCCAGTCGATGTAGGTGACCTGCCAGGTGCGGCCGGCGAGCAGGAGGCGGCGCGGGCCGGGGCGCTCCTCGGTGAGGACGGACGGGTCGGTGCGGCCGATCTCGGCACGCCCGGACAGGACGGTGAACTGCGGCGGTGCGGTGAAGGACGCAGTGAGGTCCATGAAGTGGCGGTGGCCGAAGCGTTTCTCGGCTTCGGGTCCGATGAACAGCATGCCGCCGTCCTGGTCGAGGAAGCCTTCGGTGACGAGGTGGCGCACGATCGGTTCGGCGGAGCGGTCGAACGGGGCCAGGTCGTTCCACTGCTTCGACCAGAGTCTGTCTCCGAGCCGGTGTTCCTGGAGTACGGCGGCGAGGACCTGCTGCGCGACCAGGTGGCGCGGCATCGGCGGGGCGGCGACGTCCTCGACCCATCCTCGCCCCCACAGCGTAAGCAGTCCCGCCGATTGCAGGAGCGCGGGTTCCTTGGAGGCCAGGAACAGGCAGGAGCGTTCGGCGCCGGCGCGGCGGCCGGTGCGTCCCAGGCGCTGCAGAAAGGACGCCACGGTGGCGGGTGAGTCGATCTGGATGACGCGGTCGAGGTCGCCGACATCGATGCCGAGCTCAAGGGTGGAGGTGGAGACGATCACGCAGTCGCGTGCCTCGGCAAACGCCTGTTCCGAGCGGTGCCGTTCGGCGGCCGACAGGGAGGCGTGGGAGAGGAAGGTGGTGACGTCGCGGGCCCGCAGGGCGGCGCCGAGCTGTTCGACCTGGCTCCGCGAGTCGCAGAACACCAGGCGTTTCTCGCCGCGGTGCAGGGACGCGATGACCTTGGCGGCGTTGTCGATGGATCCGACGTAGTCCAGTTCGATCCGCGCGGCAGGCGATGCGGAGGCCGGGGCCGAAGCGGTCTCCGGGGCGACGACACGGGCGGGCCGGGTGCCGGCTCCCGCGCCTTGGAGCCAGGCCAGCAGCTGGTGCGGGTTGCCGACGGTGGCCGACAGGCCGATCCGCTGGATGGGCTGGCCGGTGACGCGGGTGAGGCGTTCCAGGACGGCGAGCAGATGCCAGCCGCGGTCGTCTCCGGCGAAGGCGTGGACCTCGTCGACGATCACGGCGCGAATGGTGCCGAGAACGGTGGCGTGGTCGGTCTTGTAGCTGATGAGCATGGACTCCAGCGACTCGGGTGTGGTCAGCAGGATGTCCGACGGGTCCAAGCGGATACGGCGCCGCTCAGCCTCGCGGGTGTCGCCGTGCCAGAGTCCGGCGCGCCGACCGAGCCACTGCGCGTACTGGTCGACGCGGGGCGCGAGGTTATTGAGCAGTGCCTTGAGCGGACACAGGTAGAGCACCGAGATACCGGTCCACTGGTGTTCGGCCATGGCGGTCAGGACGGGGAACACCGCCGCCTCGGTCTTGCCTCCTGCGGTCGGGGCCAGCAAGAGCGCGTCGTCCCCGTCGAGGATCGGGCCGATGGACCGGCGTTGCAGCGGGCGCAGGTCCGGCCATCCGAGCGTGTTGACGATGTGGTGCAGCAGGACCGGGTGCAGCCGGTCCATCACACGTCCAGCTCGATGTCGTCGGCTGTGAGGTTGCGTTCCACGTCGGTGAGTTCGCCGCCGGAAACGGTGAGCTTGTAGTGGACGCGGGGGTCGAAGTCGGGGAACTGGTCGATGCGGTCGAGAACGTCACCGACCAGTTTCTTGAGGAACAGCCGGGGCGCGACGCCGACCTGTCCGCCGAGCGCGCCGCCGACGGCGCGGGCGAGGTCGGTGATGTAGGCGTCGTCGGCGAGCGTCGTTATCCGGTCGGGGGCGTCGGCGCCGCCGGCGTACAGGTCGCGGATGGTGATGCCGAGCCCGGTCAACGACTCCAGGGTGAAGCCGGGCAGCCGGACCTGGACGGCCCGGGGATTGTCGAAACGCGGGTCGGTGCTGAAGTCGGTGGCGAGGCGCTGAGCAAGCGGCGCGAGGCGCTGCACGCCCTGCCGCCCGTCGTAAAACGCAGGCGTTCCGGTGATGACCAGGTACAGGCCGGGGAACCGGCCCGCATAGACCTCATCGATGAGCTGCCGCAGCGCGTTGAGCGCTTTCTCCCGGACGTCCGTGCGAACGCGCTGCAGCGTCTCGACCTCGTCGAGAACCACCAGCAAGCCGGGATGTCCGCTGTCGCGCAGCACGGTCAGGAGTCCCTGCAGGAAGCCGAGCGCGCCGAAGTGGTCGAGGTTTCCTTTCACTCCCGCGCTGTGGCGGACGGCGGCGGCGACATGTGGTTGCCCTCCGAGCCAGGCCAGGACGGCAGCGGCAGTGGCCTCGTCGCCGGCGGCGAGGGCCGTCCGGTAGCCGCGCAGCGCGGCTGCAAACGCCGACGCCTGCCGGGACACCTCCGCGAGCCGCGCGGTCAGCAGCCGGTCCACTTCGCCGGGCAGTTCCTCCTCCGTGGCACCGGCGGCCAAGGCGTCTTCTTCCAGCGCATAGAACCAAGCGTCGACGACGGGGCGTAGCGCACTCGGCGGGAAGCTGGAGGTGGTGAGCCGTTCGGTGAGTCTCCGGTAGACGGTCTCCAGCTTGTGCAGGGGCGTCTCGGTCTCGGAGATCTGGATCTCGGCGACCGCGAAGTTGCGGCGTTTGGCGCGCTCACCGAGCCACCGGGTGAAAAACGTCTTACCGGACCCGTACTCGCCGCGGACGGCCTTGAACACCGAGCCACCGGACGCGACCGCGTCCAGCTCCGCGTCGAGAGCGGCCTCGAACCGGTCGAGCCCAGTGGCGAGCAGGTCCAGTCCGGTCTCCGGCACCGCGCCGCGACGCAGAGCATCGATGACGGCGCGCCGGCGTGCGGCACTGACCTGGGCGGATCGTGCGGTGCTCACACCCACCAGTGTCCCATCACCCCACCTCACCATCACCCGTCGCGCCGCACGTTGAACTGCTCGCGCAACAGAAGGGGGTTGAGCCGCAGCGTGCGTCCGTCGGGCAGGGTCTCCAGCACCTGGACGCCGTCGTAGTTGAGCACCTGGCCGAGCACGGCGGCGAAACCGTCGGCGCGGGCCGCGGGGTGTCCGGCGCGCTGTGCGAGGGCGGTGATGGGCAGCGTGCCGCCGGACTCCAGCAGTGCTCGCACCGCGGCCTCGATCTTGTCGAGGGGCGGTTTGCGCGCCACCAGGCTCAACTGCTCCTGGAAGATCTCCGACGCCACCAGCGCGGCCGCGAGGTCGGTACGCGCCGGCGCGGGCTTCGGAGCCGAAATCGGTTCGTCGGAAAGGGCGGCCTGCGTCTCCGGGACGTCGTTCTGCTCCGTCTCCAACTCAAACAGAGCGTCGACCGATTCCTTCACCGTGACCGGCGCCGGAGACGGCGCGGCCTGCGCGGACTGCTCGGTTTGCGTGGCGGGCTCGGACGATTCCTGCGCGGTCCGGTCAGCGCCTTCGGTCTCGAGCTGTTCGTGTTCCAGCCGCCACCAGGCGGGGTGCTGGTCGCCGAGCTCCCGCCACCCCTTCGGCGGTGCGGCCCGGAACGGCAGGAACGCCAGAATGGGGATCGCGACCTCGGCGAGCGCCGCGCCGCCGTGGTAGCCGGCGTGCTGCGCGGTGTACCGCAGGTCGCGGTCCCACAGCGCGACGATCTCCCCGACCGGCACGTCCTGCACGACGCGCGGCCCCGACAGCGCCACCTCGCCGTCCGCGAGCGGGTCTCCGGGCAGCCGGTGCCGCGCGGACGCGACGCCGGCGCCGTCGACCTTGGTTCCACGGCGCTCGATGACATGCCCGTGGTCACTGGTGAGCAGGACCGCCATGCCGCGCTCGGCGGCCTCCCGCAGCAGTTCACGCAGCGCGCTGATGTGATCGAGGCGCCAGGTCGCGTCGCCGAGGCGGTGCTCCTTGGCGAGACGGTCGTCGATGGTGTTCAACACGACCGCGATGTGGGTGCCGTCGTCGGCGAGGGCGTCGGTCAGCGCCTCGCCGAACGGGGCCCCGGCGGTCTGCCCGCGCAGGTCGTCCTTGTGGAACACGGCGGCCTTGGCGTTCCCCCAGAACCGGTGCAGGGGGAACAGCCGCTTCTCGTCGGCCTGCCCGCCCTTCACCAGGTCCGCGGCGAACAGCGACGTCCTGGAGACGGCGGTCACGGTGGGGAGGGCGGCCGCCATGGCCCGCCGCCGGGGTGCCGCGCCGGAGGAGTCCGGGAACGGGTCGTATTCGGCCCAGTCGCGTCGCAGCTCCTCGGCGAGCTCGGCCGCGATCGCGGCGCTCATGCCGTCCAGCACTAGCAGCAGCACGCGGCGCGGCGCCTTGCCCGTCACCACCGGTTTGACGATCCGGGGCAGGAACGTCTCCACGGTCAGCATCGAGCCGGGATCGGTGCCCGCGGCCGTCCAGGTAGCCAGTGCTTGCGCGAAGGAACGGTCGATTCGCCGACGGGCCTCGCGCACCCGCTCGCCAATGCGGTCATAAGCGGCTGTGAGCACCGGGTCGGAGTCGCCGCCGGCTTCGATGTGGTCGAGGGCCTGGTCGACCCAGCCGGTCTCGGCCATGTGCCGGTCGATGCCCGCCGCGACCGTCGCCACGTCCGCGTCCGGCTCGGTGGCGAGCCAGCGGACGAGCCGCGTCGCCATCGCGGCCCGTTCGACCCGCACCACGGCATCGCGGGTCTCGGCCAGCTCGTGCTCTTTGACGCGATCCAACTGCGACCGGATCGCGTCGACATCGTCTCCCAGTAGCGCGTGGCCGAGGCCGGTGAGCCGTTCGTCCAGTCCTTCGCGCAGCACGCTGCTGTGCCTGGCCTGCGCTTCGATGCCGAACTGCCGGGACAGTTCCGAGGCGCGACCAAGGATCCGGTCCGTGGCTCGCCGGGCCTCCCGTCCGGTTTCTCCGTCGCCGGTGGCGCCGGTGCGGAGCAGGGCATGGACAAACCTCTGGCAGGACCGGCCGAACGCGGTCAGCAGGGCGTCCAGGGCCTCCCCGGTGGCAGGTGGCGGGTCGCCCAGCCAGCGTTCGATCCGTCCGCGTGCGCGATAGGTGTCGGTGTCGTTGGGCGCGTCAAGCCACAGGACGGCACACAGCAGCCCGAACGGGACGGCGTCGGCGCCGTGGTCGGCTTCGACGAGCGCGAACAGGATCTGGCCAGGCGCCCCTGCCTGCTCCGGCTCGCCGAGGAAGGCGGTGAGCCCCTGGCGTTCCGCGCCGCGCAGAGCCCGCAGCCGCTCCGGCCCGCCCGGATCGAGCGACCAGCGCAGCAGCAGCCGGACGTCGACACCGTCGGATGCCGGAGCGGTACCGGAGCCGACCTGCGGCGTTTCGGCGGCGTAGCGGCCGATCCGCAGCCGCCGCTGCGCCAGCAGTGACAGCGCCGTGCGGCGGTCCAGGGTGCCGCCCGCGAGCCGGGGCCAGCCGCCGGGCGGGGCGGCGTCCAGCAGCGCTTCGGCCGCCCACCCCTCCTCGCTCAGCCGAGGATCGCGGTCCTTCGCGCCGAACGTCTCCAGCACCAGGTTCCAGTTGTCGACGACCTCGACGCGCTGGCGAAGGACACGGGCGAGGATGGCGGGATCGAGCTCATGCTCCTCCCGGTCGGTCAGCACCACGAGAATGTCCGGGCCGTCTGCACCCGGCGCGAAATGGTTCAGAACCAGTTCGTGGATTGCCAGCGGCGAAGGCGCGGGAACGATCCGCGCCCGCTGCCCGCTGCCCCACGACAATTCGGCCGGCCCATCCCACGCAGGAACGGCGCGCAGCAGCACGACCCGCCGCTTGGGGTTGTCGTTCAGGCTCTTGCGCGCGGCCAGATACTGCGTGACGGCCGCCACGGTGAGCCGCATCGCGCCGCTGCCGGTGGCGCCTGCACTACCCGTGGTACTACCAGTAGAGCTTGCAGTCGTGGTGGTGGCGGGCATCAGTCGACGACCTGCCAGGTGATCTCGACGGTGGCGTCCGCGGGCAGCTTGGCGAGTTCGTCACGCAGCTCGTTCGCCGCGCGGGACGCGGCCGTGCGCCTCCTACCGGCCCGCGGCGCGCCGTTTCCGGCGCCGGTCTTCTTCTGCCCGTCGTCGCCGGTGATGCGGGGGTCGCTGGTTTCGGTTCCGAGGTCGACGTCCTCAGGCTTGCCCGGGCCGGGCTTGGGGCCAGGCCCTGGCTGCGGCCCCGGTCCCTGCCCCGGCTCCGGGCCCGGTGGCGGAGGGGGCGGGGTGCGCTGCAGCAGCTTGGTGACATCCGTCCGGGCCTGTTTGAGGGCGTCGACGAGGTCGGCTGTCCGCTGGTCGACGCGGGCCTTGCCGCGAAGCGATTCCAGCAGGGCTTCGCCTTCGGCTCCCTGCCCCTCGGCGAGGCGGATGACGTCCCAGGCCGCCCCGGCGAGTGCCTCGGCGACGACGCCCGCACGCGTGATGGACGTCCCGTACCGGTCGGGCGTCACCCCGTGCAGATCGAACCGGGCGAACGTCTCGACGGTCTTCTTGGCACCCGAGACCCGCTGTCCGGCCGACTGCAGCTCCTTCAGCAGTTCCACCGAGCAGCGGGTGATCTGGAGCCGCCCGCCGTCGTCGGTCTCGTCCAGGCCGAGGAAGGCGGCGTGCTTTTCCAACTGCCGCAGGAGATCCTCGGCGGCGGTGCGGTACAGGCCGGCTTGCTCGGTGATCTGCCGTGCGAAATGCTCCACCATCCGGCCGCGCCGCAGTGTCGGCGCGGGCCGGCCGAAGATCGCCGCGAAGCGGTCGGACGCCTCCTGCCAGTCCTGCTCGCTGGGTAGCGGCTGGGCGCGCAGCGCGTCTCCGTCCTTGATCTGGTGCAGCTCCGGCGGCGGGGTGAGGGGGACGCCGCCGCGCACCCAGACCCGGTCGTTCATCTCGGCGAAGGACGCGACGATCAGGTGGGCCAGGAACGGGTCCAGCCCGCGCGGCTGCGGCCGGTCGATCCAGTCCATCAGCTGGATCAGGGTGAGGTCGCCGGTGACGCCGTCCTTCTTGGCCTGCTGCATGAAGTGGTCGGACCATTCGTGCGACAGCCGGAAGTACGCCTCATGCTGCGTGCCGAGCCGTAGCGGCTCCACCAGCCGTGTCATCAGCTTGCGGTCCTTGTAGGGGATCTCCGCCTGTCGGTCGCGTGCCTCGGCCGCGGCCCGCACGTAGCCGAAGACGGTCCTGGCCTCCGACGGCTTGACCGCGGTGCCGGTGCCGGCCGGGTCGAGGTCGGGACGCAGCGGGAACTGCGCTTCGAGCAGCCGGCCCGCGATGTGCCGGACCGCGGCGTGCATCGACTGCCCGAACTGCACCTTCAGCTCAAGGCCGTCGGGAAGCGGATGGAAATGCTGGTCGAAGCCGAGCTGGACGTGCGCGGCGTCCTTGCTCTTCAGCCCGTACGCCTGCCGGAACGCGTCCTTGACCTGCTGGAGCAGCGCGTCGCGCTGGTTCTCCAGTAGCTGCTTGGCCCGGTCGCGGTTGTCGGCGTTGAGGTGGCCGGCGTACTGGGTCTCGAACCGCTGGTCGTCGGCGAGCGCCCGGTCGATGATGACCAGTTTCTGGAAGTCTTCGTAGCGCTGTGCGGACAGGTGCGTGGGCAGCCAGGCGACGGTCCGGGGCGCCTCGCCCGGCTTCTCGCGGAGCTTCTGGACGCGGTTGACGTCCTCGACGGGCCCGTAGTTGCTGTCGTCGAACGGCAGGTCGATCACGATCCGCCAGTGGCCGTCGATCTGCGGCACCAGGTCGTGGTCGGGCAGCTGGTCCTCGTCGGCGACGTTGCCGAACACCACCTCCAGGGTGCGATGCGACCCCTTCCAGACCAGGTTCAGTTCGTCGGCGCCGCCGATCCGGCCCTGGGTGCGCTCGATGCCCATCTCATCGGTCAGCAGGCGGCGCGCCAACGCGGCGCGGTTGCCGGGGTTGTTGTTGACGCGGGCATTGGCGATGACGGAGTCGACGTCCACCCCCGCCAGCTCCAGCCGGACGCCTTGGGCGGCGCCGGTGCCGACCATCTTGATCTCGGGGAACTGCGCGGCCCACGCCTGGATCTTGCTGCGGATGATGCCGTCCTCGCTACCCGGAATCGGCGTGGACACCGATCCGTGGTTGAGCGCGGCGAGCCGCCGGAACGTCAGGTCGTGCAGCGCGGGTACGCTCGGGGCGAGCGCCGACAGCAGCAGCGTGCAGATCAGCCGGTTGTCGCCGACGAACGACCGGCACCGCTGCGCGAGCCGCTGGTCGGCCACCGCGTCGGGGTCGCGCAGGTACCGCTGGACGTCCTCTTCGGCGACGTCGTGGGTGTCCAGCAGGAACGGGCGCAGCTTGGTCTTGTAGAGCTTGTCGGCGGCGGCGAACACCACCTTCAGGTCGTCGACGAACGGCTTGTCGCCCCCGGCGGCGATCACCGGATACAGGTCGCCGACCGCGATCAGGTCACCGAGCCGCAGATGGTCGCGGTTGGCCGCGAGCAGCTCGCCCATCAGCTTCAGACCGGTCCGCGACCGCTGCAGCGCCGAGGAGATGTGCACGAGCGTGTCCATGAACGCCGGCGAGAACGGGTACGTCAGCCGGAACGACTCCTCGTCGGCGCCGGTGGTGCTCTTGTCGGAGCCGAGCAGGGTGTCCCATATGCCCGGACCGAGCCTCTTGGTCTTCTCGAATTCCGCGTTGATCTGTTGCGCGGCAGAACTGCCCGGACCGTCGATGGGGGTGAGCAGCCGCGCGTGCGCGATCTGCGGCAGGTTCCGGTCCTCCAACGTGATCTTGTCGAAGCGGCCGGACGCCAGGTTGAGGGTGTCCTGGATGGCGGCCTCGGCCGCCCCCGACACCTCCTCGCCGACCAGCTCGCGCAGGTCGCGCTGGCGGGCGATGAACGACACGATCGGGATGGCGCGCCGCGCGTCGCCCCCCTCCACGAAATTGGTGATCTTCCCCGCCTCGCGGGCGACGAGCTTGCTGTCGTGGATCAGGGTCGCCAGCCACAGCACCAACTCGTCCAGGAACAGGATCAGCCCGTCGTAGCGGAGCGACTTGGCGTGCTCGGCGATCACCGAAAGGCCGGCATCGAGGGAGATGAAGCCGTGCTCGTCCTCGGCGGCGTTCCTGGCGAAGCCGGGCAGCAGGCGGGTCGAGGCGTCCTGGACGAGCTTGGCCCGCAGTTCCGCAGGAGTCGACGGGTTCACCAGGTCGAGTGAGACGCCCTCCTCATGCGATTCGGGCGCGGCCAGGGCCTGGTCGAGCAGTTCCGCCGACCACCCGAAGGACTCGCCCCAGTCGTCCTCCTCCTCGTCGGTGCCGCCGTCCCCGCTGAGGCCGCGCAGGACGGCGTCGGTGCCCATCGTGGTGAGCAGCCCGCGGATGTCGTCGAACAGCGCGTCGGTCTTGTACACCTGCGGGACGGGCGCGTCCGGGTGCAGCTTCTTGACGTACTCGACGTACCGGCCGAGGACGCGCTGCTCCAGCGACCGCGCCCCCAGCATGTGGTACGGCACCAGCAGGAACTTCTTGCCGTCGTTCTGGATCCACTCGTGCCGCGTCAGGACGTTGTCGAAGTCGCGGTTGCCCCACACCTTCTGATTGCGCGACAGCAGCGCATACAGCACCGCCATGAAGTGCGACTTACCGGAACCGAACGAGCCGTGCAGGTAGGCGGCCTTGGAGGTATGCCCGTCCACCGCAGCCTTGATCAGGTCAAGGGCCTCGATGAAGTTGTCCCGCAGCCGCTCGGTCAGCACATAGCTGTCGAGGGCGCGCTCGGCCCCCTCGGGCGTGGTGGCCTCGGCGAGGCTCAGCACATAGTCCGAGGTGGAGATCGACTCCTTGATCGGGATGAGGTCGCGGAGCAGCGGCGGCCGCTGTGCCATCTGTTCTTCCCTGCCTTTCCGCCGTTGCCGGTACTGCCCGGTCCTGCGTCTGTCGCCTGGATGTGGTTCCGGACGACTACTGCTTGGCCCTGCGGCCCCGCCGCGCGGCCTCCGGCCGCCAGGCGCGCAGATCGTCGTCGGTCAAACCGTGCTCGTCCCTGACCTGCTGCCGGTAGCCGTCGAAGTACGCGGCCGGGGAACCGCTGTACGCCGGGTCGAAGTCATCGTGCCACTGGTTCAGCCACGGCTGGAGCTCCAGCAGACCCGCCAGGAACGGCGTGATCTCCTCGCGCGTCATCGACTGGCCGGTGAAGTACGTCGCGAGCGCCAGCGCCTGCTCCCGGTGGTCCCACCCGGCCCAACCGAACAGCTCCGGCTGCACCCCGAGCGCAGTCGGATACGAGATGAACCGCTCCTTTGGCACATCCAGCTTGCCGCGCGCCCGCCAGTACGACGGCTTCAGGAAGTCGGCCGAGGTGTACTTCGGCGGCGTGGGGATCGAATCCCGGATCTTCCGCTTGGCCATCTCGTCGGCCGCGGCGTCCTCCTGCCGCTGCAGATCCCAGACGTTCTCCCAGTCGGCCCGCTTCCTGAGCCCGGACGGCTTGTACCGCAACTGCGGCAGGAACGGGACATGCTCGTCGGCCATGAGGCCAGCGGCGACCTTCCGGAGCTCTTCCCGGGGCCGGTAGATGCCCGCCACCGACACGAAGTCCTCGTCCTGCCCGAGCATGCTGATCAGCCGCGACAGCGACTGGATGACGGGGGCGCCATTCGCGTCGAACCAGTACTCCCGGTTCTCGATCCGGTCGAGCAGCCAGGACCGCAGCGCCTTCTCCTGCAGCGCATCCCACCCCTCGGTTGCCCACCGTCGCTTGTACTCGGGTCGTTCGATCATCCCGATTGCACGTGACGTCTCGATCGCATCGATCCGCTTCTGCGCGATCGCCTTGTAGGACTCTGGCCAGTGCGCCGGAATCTCCGTGATCGGCATGGACCCATGCCGCTTGAACCACTCATCGGACGCCTCGCCCTTGGCGACCCGACGAGCCAGCACGATCTCGAACGCCCGCTCACCGAGAGCAAGCTCCGGCACGTCGCCCTGAGGCGCGCGCAGATCCTTCGGGTGAAGCCCGTAGATGGAGTAGATCTGCCAGTCCAACTCCTCCTGCAACGCAATCATCCGCGCCCGGATCGACTCCCACTTCCCCTTGGCCTCTCGAAGAACAGAGGAGGTGGGCGAACCCGACGAAGCAACAGCCGACGGCATTACTGCGGAAAGCTCCTGTGCAAGCCCGTCGAGCGCAGTGGCCAGCTCAGTCGGGTAGGTGCTGGGCAGCGGGAACTGCTGCAACTTTGTTCCAGTGAACTCGAAGAAGCGCTCCCAGTCGTCGCTGGTGAACCCGCCACCTTCGCCGCGGATCCCCTTGTCGTGGCTGACCATCTTGAGCCAAAAACAGGCAGTGGAGCTGTTCAGCAACCCGAGCAGGCGCAGGTGGTCCTCTTCGGTAGCGCCTTTGGGCAGCTTGATAACTGGGCTCGACTGCTTGAATACCCTCTTTTGTCGATCGATAATGAAGTGGTTGTGTGTCGCAACAAAGGCGAACGCTATCGATGTCTCGGAGGCGCCGGAGTCTTTGGGGAGCTGGTGCCACTCCCACCAGGGTCTCCCTTCTTGGAAGTAGGTCTTCCCTGAAGGTGACACTCGTTTGCCGAGTTCCGTCCTATATGGCCAAAGGAGGGGGGAATTCGACTCCTCTGCCGTCAGTTGTTTCAGAGAGTTATCGCGATAGTATGGAAAGAAGGCCAGGTTGTTGGTAGATGCACACCAGTCTCGCAGTTCGTCTCCTGCGACGAGTGGCCGAGTGATTTCTCTAAATCCCTCTCCCCAAGAACGCCGTGGGCGGACCATAAGTTCGTCAGCATGAGTCATGCCGACGAATCCTATCCTCGTCGCCAAATCGGCAAGGCGTGATCCTGGGGCAGCCTCAATTACTTCCTTCATTTCAAGGCCGTCATCAAGCAAGATCCATGGGTGGCGACTAAAATAGCGCTCCCGCTCTAGGTCTGCCGTAGACACCCACGGGTTGACGAACTCCGGATCATCAATGCTCCGGACGATCGCCCTCCACACTAGGCCTGCTTCTCCGTCTGTGGGCTCGGAGGGTTCGCCTTGGATGCTGCGGACCGTGCGGACTGATGTCGACCGGCCACTGCCGCCGCATGGCTTTCCGATGATGATTACTGTAGGAGTGCCGTGCCCAGGAATAAATGCACCCGAGGCGTCGATTACTTCAGTCAACTCAACCTGATTGGCAAAGTACTCGTTGATGAGTTTGCTGCCAAACTCTCGCTTCATAAACGAGTTTGACGTGATTTGCCCCGTCAAGCCGAATCCGCGACCGTCGACACCTCCACGCTTTGCCAGCTCAAAGAACCGCTGGGCAAAGGGAACGGTTAGGGCATAGAGACCGGTGCAGGCGTTATAAAGATTCCGGTAAAGATCCTTTAGCTTGCGATCCTTTACCGTGATGTACGGAGGGTTTCCGACGACGACGTGGTAGCGGCCGGGCTGCAGGATCTGCGGGTGTTCGTGGACGTCTTCTGTAGCGTAGGAGAACTCCGCCAAGGGGTCGCCGCTGTGTTCGCCTGTGAGAGTGAGTTCGAGTTGGCGTGCCTTGATCAGCGAGTCGCCGATGGCGAGGTGGAGGGGCCATTCGTACTTGCCGGCTTCGCCGAGGGTGCGGATGTCGGCGGCGGCCATCGCGGCGACCAGGAGGCGGAAGCGGGCGACGGCGATGGCGAACGGGTTGATGTCCACGCCGTGGACGGAGTCGAGGGCCGCGCGGACGCGCTCGTGGAGGTCGCGGTCGGGGCGGCGGTCGTTCCAGAGGCGGACCAGGCGGCGGAAGGCGCCGAGGACGAAGTGGCCCGAGCCGCAGGTCGGGTCGATCATCTTGAGTTCTTCGAAGCCGAACTCGCGGATCGCCGGGTCCATGGTGCGGTCGAGGATGAACTCCTCGACAAACTCGGGGGTCTGCAGGAGTGCGTACCTCTCCCGCGCCGACTCCGACAGGTCCTGGTAGAGGTCGCCGAGGAAGCGGGTGTCCCAGCCCTTCGTGCCGTCGTCGTTCAGGGGGTCGGTGAAGTCGTGGACGAGGGTGCCGTCCTCGTCGCGCGTCTTCCAGAAGTCGATGAGGGCGCCTGCGGCGTCGTGGCTGATCGGGATCTGGTACAGCGCGTTGTGGTCCGGGTCGAACAGCAGCCTGCCGGCCTGTCCTTCGCCGAGTTCGGCGAAGGCGTGTTCCAGCCAGCCGCGGTAGGTGGGGTCGTCGTCGGCTTCGACGTATGCCTCGTAGCGGACGCGGGCGAGGTCGTGGCGGTCGGGCTCCGGGGCGGCGAGGTAGGGCTCGGGGATGAGGCGGTTGTCTTCGCAGAAGCGGACGAAGACGCTGCCGAGCACCCACGCCACCGCGACCTGCGTGATGCGTTCGTCCAGCCAGGAGCTTCGTGTGGCGGCGGTCCGGCCGAGTTTGAAGGCCTGGTCGTACTCGCTGTCGAAGCGGGCCCTGATCTCGGGAAGTTCCTTGACCTGCTGGGCCAGGTCCTTCTCGAGTTCCTGGACCTGCTTCTTCAGGTCGGCCAGCAGGGCCTTGCGGTCGATCACGGGGGCCGTCCGATCCACTGTGAATCTCTGGGGTGTGTTAGAGCACAGGGTATCGGCGACCGCTGACAGAAACGGCTGGTGCGAACGAGGTCGTCAGACCTGATCAGGCCAGTGGTTCATGTCAACCGCGAAGCGTCCGGGTCACGCTGCGCGGTGAAGGTTGGTGACCCAGGGGTCCGGCAGCTTGATCCACTCGCCGAGCGCGTCCTGGTACGGGACGGCCGTGGTGCCTAGGCGCGGCTCCCGGAACGGGTCACCCTGCGGGCACAGCAGCCACAGGCCGCGTCCGCCCATGCGGGCCGCGGCCGCCAGCGACGACAGCACACCCATCGCCTGGTAACGGGCGAACACCGCGGTCTCGGTCAGCAGCAGCGGACCGGAGCCCGCCGCCATCCGCTCCCGGATGGCCGACTCCACGCGACCCCACGCAGTGCGCGCGTACTCACTGAACTTCCCGGCGGCCTTGCTGCCGGGCTCGGCGACGTCGGCGCGCAGGATCGTCTCCCACGTCGGTTTGGTGCCGGGTGGGACGAGGTCGTGCAGGGTCCGCAGGAACAGGGTCGTCACCGACAGCGGCTCGGCGCCGAACCGGGGACCCGACAGTTCCGCTACGGCCTGTTCGGTGAGGCCGGCGCGAACGGTCAGCACCCGGAAGCCGTCCCGGTGGACCGAGGCCTCCAGGCGTTCCTCGGCCTCGGCGGCCGCCGCCATCTGCGGGTCGGTGGCATACCGCGTGACACCGCCCTTCCGGGTCTGGCGGCGGCGGCCCGGTCCGCTGACGTAGCTGGAGACGAGGTCCAGGTTCGTGGGCAGGTAACGGTGGGTGCGGGTGTCCTTGCGTTCGGACAGCGTGAGGTCGAAGCCCGCCTCCTGCAACGCCCGGGTCAGCGCGCCGCCGGTGGGCAGCCGGTCGCCGGAGTCGTTGAAGCGGGGGAAGCGGGTTAGGACCCGTTCGTGGATCTCCCCGGCGGGCAGCCCCGGCTGGTACTCCTCCGGGACGCCCGCGATGAGCGGGACCAGACCCGCCTGGGTGAGACGCAGGGCCCGCACGAGCGACAGATCCCGCGGGTAGATCTCCAGCCGGGGTGTGACGGCGGCGTTCTTGGATGCGGCGACCGCGACCTCGACCGTGCGGCGCTCGTCCCAGTCGATCGTGCCGGGCGGCGGGCTGATCGCGCCGAGCTCTGTGAGGACCGTCCCCGCCGTCGGTAGCGTGCTCAGACCGGCCAGGCGGTCGGCGACCCGGCCCAGCCGGAACGCGTAGTCCTGCAGGCCTGGAGCCGACGGTGTGTCGGGGCCGTCGTCCTCGCCGACCTCCAGCGCCAGCAGGCCGCCGTTCGTCGCGTTCCCGTCATCGTCTCGCTTCGCGAAGTGGCGGAACGCGCTTTCCTCAGGGACGAACTGCTCGGCCTCCACCACCGCCCGCACCGCCGCAAGGCCCATCGCGCGCCGCAGCGCCGGGTGCTGGAAGCGGGTGCCGCGGCGGACGGTCAGCACCTCGGCGAGCTCCATCGCGGAGGCGATCCGGCCGAATCCGGCCAGCAGCTCCAGGATTTCCGCGCGCAGCTCCTGCATCACCGGTTCCCGGCGCCAGCGCCTGCGCTGCTCCCGGAGCATCTGCGGGACCCGGCCAGGCGTAATCCCCACAGCGTCGGCCACTTTCGTCTGCGTCGGCCACAGTGGGACGTCTGGCAGTGTGCCGCCCTCGTCGGGGAGCCGCAGCAGCAGCCGCATGCTCTCCACCTCGTTGCGGTTCGACCCGTTGGGCTTCAGCTTCGGCACCAGCAGCGCCGCCAGCGCGTCGAGGCTGGCGGCGCGCAGCACCTCAGCCGCCAGAGCCCCGGCCTGCTCGCTCGTCACCGCCCTATCGGCCACCGCGGCCTCGGCGACGCTGCGCTCCTTCAGTTCCTTCAGCTCACCCGCCGCGACCTTGCGCCCTTCGGGCGTCAGCGGGGACTGCGGGGTGCGGCCGAGCCGCTCGGCCCATTCGCGCTGCCGCTTCTGGATCTCGGCCCGGGTCTTCGGTCCGAGTCCGGGGCCGTTGACCAGGTTGCGGCGGCTGTACTCCAGCAGCTCGCCGACGGTCGTGACGCCGAGGCCGAACAGGAAGGACTCGGCGGTCGGTGTGAGGCCGGCCGCTGACAGGTGTGTATCGCGGGTGGCCTGCGCGGCGAGCCGGTCGCGCTCCTGCTCCGCCGTCGCCGGCTCCGCGTCGGCGATGCCGGCCTCACCGGCCTTGCCGTTCGCGGCGACCGGGTGCCGGCTTCCGGGAATTGTGGATGGCGTGCGATCGGCGAGGTCGAGGAAGATCTTCTTCCAGGCGTCCCGCATCGGCTTCAGCTCGGGGAACCGTTTCTCAGCGTCCCGGTGCAGGGCCTTGCGGAAGAACGCGACCAAGCTGTCGCGGATGTTCGGGTCGAAGGCGTCGGCGGCGATGTTCGGGTACGGCCATTCCTGCGGATCGAGCTGCCGCGGCGCCACCTTCCCATCACCCCACTTGGGCAGCTCTCCGGACGCCATCTGGTGCAGCGTGACCGCGACCGCATACCGCTCGGCGTGCGCGTCGTACACCGAACGGGTCAGGCCCCCGATGAACGGGTCCAGGTAGCCGTCGGTGCCCGCGTCGACCTCCTGCACCGGATACCCGGCCAGCGAGAAGTCGATCAGGACGAGTTCGCGGGTGCGGTTCGGGCGGATCCGGATCGCGATGTTGTCGGGCTTGATGTCGCGGTGCCAGACGCCCTCGCCCTCCAGGAAGTCGACCGCGCCGAACAGGTAGTCGCCGTAGGCCTCCAACTGGTCGATCTGGAGACGTCCGCGCTCCCGCAGCTCGCGGGCCACCGTCTCCTGGCGGTGCCGGGACGACACCGTGCCGGGCGGCTCGTCGCTGAAGCGCTCATCACCCACGTACTCCAAGGCCAGCACCGTACGTCCGCCGATGGTCAGCGGTTCCGGCTCCACCAGGCGGATCACCCGCGAATCGGCGCGCAGCCGCCGCATCACCTCGGCCTCGCGGACCAGGATCGCGGCCCGTGCGTCTGACAGCGCCACCTTGAGCACCACCGGCACGCGGCCGACCTTCCCGTCCGCGCCGGCACTCAGATCGCGTACGAGGAAGGCGCGGCTCGTCGAACCGGTGCCAAGTCGCCGCCGCACTTCCCAGCGGCCTGCCAGCACATCGCCGGGAACCGCCTCCAGCGGGTCCTTTTCCGGTGATGGCTCCACGGGCGTGAGGCCGGGATCGGTGCTGCCGGTCGGGGTGGTGAGCGCGTCCTCGACGCACTCCAGCATCTCCAGGAACTCATCCACCGTCGCCAGCCGCCGCTCCGGCCGGAATGCGGTGGCGGCCTGCACCAGGTCGTCGATGTCCTGCAACAAGCCGTCGACGACCCCGCTCGGACGCAGCCCGTCCCCGGTTTCCAGCCGCCCCAGCACCTCCGCCTGCGAGCCGCCCGGAGGCCTGCCGGTCGCCAGCAGATACGTCAGGACACCGAGTCCGTAGACGTCGAGTGCCACCGCGTCAGGATTGACCGCCGTCAGCTCGGGCGCCAGATAGGCGTCGGAACCGTCCGACAGGTGGATCGCCGACAGCCTCGTCGGCGCGAACCGCGTCGCCCCCGCCGACCCGGTCCGCTGGGTCGCGATCTGCCAGTCGGAGATCTGCAGCATCGGGGACAGCCAGCGGGCGTCCCCGTCCCCGGACGGATCATCGCGGCGGCGCGGACGAGGAATCACATGGATCGAACGCGCGGCCAGGGCGCGGTGATGGATCCGGCTGGAATGCGCGGACCGCACTGTCTCGGCGAGCTGCCGGACCAGCGCCATGCGGTCGAGAATGCCGAGCTTGTCGCCGTAGCGGACGAGATACTCGTCCAGCCGGAGCGTGTCGGGATGGTAATCGAAGATCAGCGCGGGGCCGGCGGAATGACCGGACGGGTCGTACTGCTTGAGCTGGACGACCCCCGGATGCCGGAACCGCTGCAGCACCGCGGCCTCCCGGCGCGCCGCGTTCTCCACTGAACGCCGGATGGACGCGTCGGCACCGCGCTCGCTCAGGTAGATCCGCACCCGCGCCGGCTCCCGCAGGTCGTTGTGCCGGGCGAAGTAGTCGGCCCAGGTCGGACCGGTGTCGAACGCGCTGCGGTCCAGCAGGTACGGCCCCACCTTGAACTCGGCCTCGCTGCGGCGGATACCGACCCGCTCCAACGCGGTCTTGATCGCCCGTGCGCGCGGACCGTCGATTCGCCGCCGCTCGTCGCTCGGCGGCCGGCGCAGCATCGTCGCGAGTTCGTCGATGGTGTAGACGCTGCGCTGCTCGCCCACCGGCAGCCGGACCCGCAACGCTGCGTCGGTGAAGCAGATACCCGCACCCACCCAGACGCGCTCGCCGTTCTGGGTCAACAGCCCGGCGAGCTCCTTGGCCTTCTGGTTCACCAGGTGCAGTGGATTGCCGTGCGACACGCGGCGTCCGGACGGGGTCGTCTGCACCCACGTGCCGTTCTCAGTGGCGAGGCGACCGTGCCAGTCCTTCAGCTCGATCATGTGGACCCCGCCGGGGGCGATGACCAGCAGGTCCACTTCACGGATGTGGCCGGTGTTGGCGGTGAACGTGAAGTTCGACCAGGCATGCCACGGACCGCCGTCCGGCAGCCGCTCGCGGATCGCGTCCAGCCCCCGCCGCTCATGCTCGAACTGGGACTCCGTGACCGTCGTCCACCGACCCTCGAGCATCCTTCAACCCGCCCATCGAGATCTACGCCTCACCGCCGCGCCCTGACGGGCACCGGAGCACAGATGCTATAGCCGCCCACCGACAACGAGGGGCCGCCAGCCGGGCACGCCTGCCTCACCGCTGCTGGCCGTGAGGTAGGTCGGCGGAGCAGGTACGAGCCGACCGTCGACCAGGGCGGCTGGTGTCTGCGTAGTGCTGCCGCTCGAACGCAACCGTAGTCAGTGCCGATTCGACGGTGGCGACGGCTGCATCCAGCCGCACTTGAAGGCCCGCCGGCATTGAACCTTGGCCAAGGCCCGACGAATCGGGTGTGCCTGGCGTTGGCGCTCCTGCCGCGGCGACAGACGGCGCCCATGCTCGAGGACGTCGCGTGCGGCGTAGCCATCCTTAGACGTCATCTCATTTGGCGAGTCGGCGGTGCCAGATGAGCGTGGCGGCGATGCCGACGAAAGCCAGGAAATGTTCGGGCTTGTGTTCGTAGCGGCGGTGCAGGCGGCGGCAGCTGCTCAGCCAGGACACTGTCCGTTCCACCACCCAGCGATGCCGCCCCAACCGGTCGGAGGGCTCGATGCCGCGGCGCGCAATGCGCGGGGTAATGCCCCGCCCGCGTAGCCAGCGCCGCAGGTCGGCGTAGTCGTAACCCTTGTCGCCGTGCAGTTTTGCCGGGCGGCACCGGCGCCGCCCGCGCCGGGAGCGGATCGGCGCGATGCCCCGAACCAGCGGCTCCAGCGCCAGCTTGTCATGGGTGTTGGCCGCCGAGATCCCGACAGACAGCGGCAGCCCGGCACGATCGGTCAGCAGATGGATCTTCGACCCACGTTTGCCGCGGTCGACAGGATTCGGGCCTGTCAGCTCCCCCTTCGCTCGCACGGACGCTGACAGAGTCGATCGCGCAACGCGACCAGTCCAGCTCACCGCGCGCACCCAGCTCGTCCAGCACGAGCCGGTGCAGCCTGGCCCACACACGCGCGGCCGTCCACTCGGTGAAGCGCCGGTGTGCGGTAGGGCCCGATGGCCCGAACACCGGCGGCAACTGCTGCGAGCCCGGAACGCACCCAGGCTGAGGCCAGATCTGAGGACTAATAGGAAACGCGCCATCCGGCAGCGGCCGCTCTGCACGGATTACACTCCATAAGTCGGCGCATATGGGCGGCCTAGTACGGCAGCAGCATTTCGTTAGGTGAGCTGCGGATATGCGTGTTCGAGTGGGCGGCGGAGGCGGGTTCGCTGGTGGTGCCAGCGGGCTCGTGCTCGGTGCCGGTCTCGCCAGTTCTGCCAGTGGATGGTGTGGTCGATGCCGTGGTGGCGGGGGTGCAGGGCGTTGACCAGGTTCTTGATCGCTGCGACGGACAGCGGGGTGTGTCCGGGGTCGGCGGGCGGTGGGGCGTCGGGGCCGGTCGGCGGGGGCGCCTGGGTGTCGGTGCGGGGCCGGGCGTTGGCGGCGGCGACCGCGTAGACCGCCAGGGCGAGCATGACCAGGATGGTGTGCCGGCGGATCGCCTCGTAGAGGCGGGCCTGGGACTGGTCGAGCCCGAACAGGTCCTTGCCGAACTCGAACGACTCCTCCACCGGCCACCGCAGCCCCGCCGCGGCGACCAGGAGGTGCAGCGACACCGGCCGCCCCGCGGGGACGTGGCAGTAGTGGAAGGCCAGTTCGCCGGTGCGCAGGTGCTTGCGGACCAGCAGCCAGTGCACCGCCGATGCGGTGGCCACCCACGCCCAGGCGTAATCGCGGGCGCCCCTGTCGCCGGGGCCGGCCGACAGGACCTGCCACCGCTCGCGGGGCCACAGCATCGACCGGACGATCTGCTCGCAGCGCCGGCGGGAGCCGTCGCCCAGTGCCACGGTGAAGGTGGAACGCACTCTCAGGACGTAGCCCTGCCCGGTGGTCTCGCAGTGGGTCCGCAGGTCGGGGCTGTGCCCGTAGACCTCGTCACCGGCGACCAAGTCCATGCTCACCCCGTCGTCGGCGGCGTCGGCCAGCAGCCGCACGGCCAGTTGCCCCTTGGTGGCGAACACCGCCCCGGCGGGCAGGCCCATGCGCCCGGCGAGGTCCGGGTCGGCCACCTGTTCGGCGGGGATCCACTGCCGGCAGCCGATCAGCGCGTGCCCGACCCGCTGACGGACATAGGCCAGGTGCACGGTGTTGATCCCGTTGTCCACGCCCCCGGCGCATCCCATGTGCTGGCGCTTGACCCCGGCGGTGGCCTGCCCCTTCTTCTCCTGGCCGGTCTCATCCAGGGCCCCGATGCGCAGGAGCTGCCCGTATCCGGCCCGGCCGGCGGCCTCGTCCAGCCCTGCGGCCGCGTACCGGCGGACGTGGGACATCACCCCGTCAGTGTCCCAGACCGCGTGGTTGAGCAGCCGCTGGGTCTTGTCCGGGGTGCGGTCGCCGATCCACTCGGCGATCGTCCACCCGTTGCGTTCGGGCAGGTCCGACGACACCGCCCGGACGTACCCGCAGGCCTGCACCCACGGCTCGATCCGGGCGAAGCAGCCCCGGACCCGGCCCATCAGCTCATGCAGGCCCGACACGGCCCGCTCAGCCTCTACGATGAGCGCAGCGGCTGCTCTGGATTTTGCTCTCGTCACACAGACTTGATCACAGAGCAGCCGTCTTCATGTCCGGTCTTCCGGTCACAAGACCGCATCAACCGGCCCGGCTTCCCCGCATCCTTCGGGACCGCCCATCCGCCCAGCTCAGGCCGCGAAGTGCTGCTGCCGTACTAGTGAAATACCCGCATGAACCACCGCGGGTGCGCAACTAGAATTCCCTTGACATTCATGCAATAGGTAGTGCCTGATGTTCCTCCAATGGTCAGCGTCCCAGCATTCAGTTGCTGTAGGGCTTTGGGGGAAGGTGGGGCGAGTGTCTGGCGCGGAGATCTTTGCAGGGGCGAGTGATGGCAGTGGCCAAGACTGCATCTGGAGCTATTCGACTCCGCATATGCTGCCGGAAATGCGAGGAAAACTCGCTGCGTGGCTGGATGAACGCGGCACCGAGTTCTACCTGGAGTCGTTGCTCGCGGGAAGCCAGGAGATCCGCCCGCCCGGCCCGCTGCCGCGCTCGGCCGCGCGGTTGGCCGAGGACGAGCGCCGCCGCGTCACCGAGGGTGAGCTGTACTGGGTGAGCCGGGAGATGACCGAACTGGCTCGGCACGCCGGTAGGCAGCTGAACCGATATGAGCTGTTCGAGCACGACCTGCCCAGCCGCAGCGGGTTCATGGTGTTCGAAACCCCCTTGAGCAGCGCTTGCGTTGACGGAATCCGCCTGGAGATCGTCGCGGTGAGTTGGGGGATCGTCCGGCCGCCGTTCCTCCTCACCGAAGACGGCCACGAGATACCGGTGGGGTTGCAGTGGGCCGCAGGGACCGCGGTGTGGTTCACCTTCTACAGCGATCCGAAGGGATTCATTAGGGCCAATCTGGGGCGGTTGGTTGATGCCCGGCTGGTGTGGCAGCGGCAGGTCGGGCCGTTCATGCCCGACAACGAGCTGGTGTGGCCGCTGGACCAGCCGGAGGAACTGCCCGAGCAGGAGGATGTGACGAGCGCGTGGGGTAGGACGGTGGTGGCGGCGTGGTTGCTGATGCGGCAGCCACTGGCAGCGCACGAGACCGAGCGGGCCCTGCGTCCTGCGCGGCGGAGGCTGGCCAGAGCGGGACTGCCGGTCAGTGACGTACGGCTGGTGCGCGTGCGGCGCCCCGAGCCGCGCGGCAGCGGGACGCGTCCCGGTACCGGCAAAGAGTATTCGGTGCGATGGTGGGTGGAGGGGCACTGGCGCCGCTACCACGTCGGCCCCGGGCGTGGGCGTGTGGAGCGCCGCTGGATCAGCCCCTATCTCGCGGGCCCGGACGACAAGCCCGTCAGAGGAGTCCAGCGGGTGAAAGTGTGGGATCGGTAGGCGATAAGCAACGCTGGTGCACCCGGCCGGCTCCTGCTCGGGAGGGAGACAGGCCGCCGGCTCGCTCCCGCGTCCCTTCCGCGAGCGCGTGCCAGGGTGCAGTGTCTGCTCGCTTTGCGAAGGAGTCTGCTAGGCGGCGTCCCAGCCGTGGGTGGTGAAGGGCGCGCCTTCCAGATAGGCGCGAATTCCGGTGGCCGGGTAGGGGATGGTGTTGGTCGGCAGGACTCTCGGGTCGCACCATTGGAGCTTGCCGCATTTGTGGGGTTCGGCGTTGAAGGGTTCCCCGGTCCAGCGGCAGGTGGCGAAGAACATTCCGATGCGGGCCAGGTCGGGGCGTTGTTGGTGGTGGACCACCGTGGCCAGGACGAGGTCGGCGGGATCGATGTCCACGCCGACCTCTTCCCGTGCCTCGCGCGCCGCGCCTTGCGGCAGCGGTTCGCCTGCTTCGAGGTGGCCGGACGGCAGGTGGAGCATTCCGTCGCCGTATCCGGTGCCTTGCCGTTCCAGGAGCAGGATGTCGTCGCCGCGTTCGAGGATGACGTGGACGTCCACGATGGGTCGGTAGCGGTCGGTCATGCTGCCCCTCCGGCGCGCGCTGGTGCTGCGGTTCAGGATGGGGCCGAGGTTAGCGGTAGCACGGCCGTGACCACCTGGGATGCGAGTGATTCGGTAGAGGTCTTGGTGGAATCGAGTTCCAGGACGCGGACTCCCTGGGCGGCGTATAGGGCGGATATGGCGTGGTAGCGGGCGGTCTCCTTGGTGGTGATGTCGGGGTCGTCTTCGAAGCGGCCGTGTGAGCCGCGCGTGGTCAGTCGGCGGCGGAGTTCGGTGTCGCGGCAGGTGAGGAAGACGGCCAGGTCTGGGTGTTGGGCGTGCCGGTTCAGGTGGGTGATGAAGGATTGCTCGACGCCGTCGAGGGTCTGGAAGACCAGGGAGGAGGGTGTGTACCGGTCGCACACGATGGTGGTTCCGGCGGAGAGTGCGGGCCGGATGAGGGTGTCGAGGTGGTGGTAGCGGTCGGCTGCGACCAGGCAGGCCAGGGCGTGCCCGTGGAACTGGTGGGTGCCGGCTCGGGCGAGGGCGCCGATCGGTCCGGGGGAGGGCTGGCTGGTGGGCTCGGCGGGTATCCCGGCTTGGAGGAGTTGGGTGGTGATGGCGTGGGCGAGGGTGCTCTTGCCTGCGCCGCCGGGTCCGTCGAGGGTGATGAGCAGGCCGCGGGTCATGGTTTGGTTCATGCGGCCGCCTTGTTGCGTGCGTGCTGCTGGCGGGTGAGTTCGACCAGGGTGTCGCGGATCTCGGTTAAAGTGGGCTCGCCGAACTGGAGGTTGACCGAGAAGTTGAACTCGTCCCGGCTCCGCATGGCCTCGTCGGCGCCGGCGTCGGTGAGGTCGACGGCGGCGTAGTTCAGCAGCTGCTCGGGGGTGTAGCGGCCGGTGGCGATGAGCCGGTCCCATTCGGGGGTGCCGGGGTAGGGGCGGAACTCGAACACGCTGGCGCGGAACCGGCCCGGCAGGGGGGCGGTGAGATCCCAGAGGTCCCGCACCAGGGTGACGGTCTGGGCGAGGTCGTCGCGGGTCTCGGTGGGCAGCCCGAGGATGAAGTACCCCTTCACGGCGATACCGCGTTCGGTGAGGCGGCGCACCACCGAGCGGACCATGGCCGGGGTGATGCGTTTGTCGATGTGGGCCAGCATCCGCTGGCTGCCCGACTCGATCCCGAGTGCGACCTCACGCAGGCCGTTGTCGGCGAGCTGGTCGAGGGTGCTGTCGGGGAGCCGATGCAGGACGTTGATGCGTCCGGTGGCGGCCCACACCGCCCACGAGCCGACGGAGGCGCGGGTGAACGCGCGCATCATCTGCTCGATGATGCGCCGTGCGCCCAGGAATAGGTCGTCGACGAATCGGAACGCGCTGACGCCGTGGGTAGCCCGTAGCTGGGTCATCTCGTCGATGATGTTGCTCGGTGTGCGGGTGCGGATGGTGATGTCGGGATTGGCGGACACGGCGGCACCGCAGAACGAGCAGTCGTAGGGGCAGCCGCGGGCCCCGACCATGTTGGCCATGAGACGGTCGCCGACCGGGTGCGGGTCCTGGGTCAGGAATGCCCGGTCGACGAACGGCAGGGAGTCGATGTCGGGCGCGAGGTGATGGCTGCTGCCGGGGTGGCCGCCGGTGACCGGGCGGTGCAGGACCGGGTCCTTCCACATCACGCCGGGGAGTTCGGCGCGGGTCCGGTGGTCCTCCAGCAGGGCGGCGACGCGGGTTTCGGCCTCGCCGAGCACGAGCGCTTCACAGCGCCGCATCCGCGGGTCGTCGAGGATCGGGCCGGGCATCGCCTTGGCCTGGTGTCCACCCAGCATCAGTTTGATGGTGGGGTCGAGCCGGTCGGCGATGTGCGCGGACGTCTCGTAGGTGGGGGCGAGGAGGTTGAATCCGACCCAGCGGGGCGCGGTGTCATGCAGGGTGGTGACGACTTCGCCGACCGGGAGGCCGTGGGCCTCGGCGTCCAGGACCGCGACGTTGAAGCCGCGGTCGGCGGCGACGGTGGCGATGTAGGCCATGCCCAAGGTCGGCAGGGTGTAGTCGTTGGTACGTGGACGGTCGGCGTAGTCGCGCAGCGGCGCGTTGACGAACACGGCGTCTAAGGGGCGGGTGGGGTCGTGTCCTTGGAGCAGGTCATGGGTCCGAATGTGCTGCACAGCGTGCTCCCCAGGCGAGGGTGAACAGGGTGATGGTGCCGATGTGATGGCCGGTGATGGTGCGCCATCGTTCGGCGAATTCGGGTTCGCTGGCGGGCCAGGCGACGTCGGGGGCGGCGCGCTTTGCCCAGGTGCGGACGGCCAGATCGCCGTAGGGATACAGCGACCAGTCGTGGGTGAAGTCCGCGACGGCGGCGCCGGCCGTCCACGGCCCGATCCGCGGGACGGACTGCAGCTCCTGCAGTAGCTGCGGCGGTGGCAGTTGCAGCCATGTGGCGTGGTGGTCCAGGTAGGCGACGGCGGCGTTGCGAAGCGCGTCGGCTTTGAACGCCATACCGAGCCGCTGGAAGTCGGCCCGCTCCAGGGCGGCGACGGTCTCCGGGCGGGGTAGGGCGTACAGCATGCCGTTACCGGTGGAGACGGCCGGGCCGTGCTGCCGACGGAACCGCTGATGGTGAAGGCGGGCTTGGTCTGCGCGGATGACTTGCCGGATGATCGCGGTGGCGATCGCGTCCCACAGGCTCGGGGTCGCCCAACGCCTCACAGGGCCCACGCTGGTCAACGCGTTCGCCAGCGTGGGCGGCATCGTGTCCGGCCACTGGGCGGGTGCTGTGAACGTGTCCATTGCGGACCCGTGCGGGGGCGGCTCGGCGGCAGTCAGGACGACGACGTCGCCGGTGGGAGTGTTGGCGGCGCGCAGCCATGCCGTGCCGGTGTTGTCCCAGCCGAGATGGTCTCGCATCACATACGTCATGCCGGTCATCGTCCCTGGTGTGCGTCGTTGGAGCGGGCTTAGGCGATCCCCGAGGGTCCTCAGACGTCGACCGTGATCGAGATGCGTTTGTGGTCGGAGTCGGGGTGCTCGGGGTCGCGGAAGTCATGGACGCGGTACGAGCCGGGCACGTAGGCGTCGCGGAGCGGGTCGTTGAGGAGGATGCCGTCGATGACCAGGCATTGGCGTCCGTTGGGCCGCTCGATTTGGGTCGGGGTGAAGTCCTGGGCGAGTTCGGCGGCGTGGTGGAAGCCGATGCCGCCCTCCCGCTGCCGTGTGTCGGGGTTCCACCATCCGACCAGGGCGTCCAGGGCGCGGGTGTCGTAGATGTGCGGGCCGGCCTGTCGGGGGCCGCCTTGGAACTGGACGCGGTAGTTGATCCCGCGCGGGTTGTGGACGCCGGGCGTGTTCATGTCGGTCGGTTCGAAGTGGGGGCCGGAGGGGACGGTGTTCCAGTCGCCGAGGAGGGCGCACGGGGTGGAGGGGTCGGCGAGCCGGTCGAACCGGCGGTTGTCGGCGAGGCGGGTGTCGCCGGAGTAGATGTCGCCGTGGGTGGCGGCGATCCGGATGGGGTCGGTGCGGCCGGGGAGGGTGAACAGCATCAGGTTGCGGTTGCGGGCGGCGAAGTCGGGGAGCCGGTGGGAGTAGAACCGCCGCACCACGACTTTGGTCGGGTTGACGTAGATGACGGGGGCGAACATGCCCCATTCGCGGGGCAGCGAGCACGGGTAGGGGACGTAGGCGGGGCCGCCGGCGTCCCGCAGTGCGGCGGCGGCCTCGTGGGCGCCTTCCATGCCGTTCAGTTCGTAGCGGTCGCCCTCGCCGATCACGGCGATGTCGGGCCAGTCGCCGTCGTGGAACATCCCGGTGACCTTGCTGTAGTCGTAGGGGCCGCCGTCGCCGGAGTAGGAGGAGTAGCCGGCGTCGGTCCGGCCGCCGTGCTCGACGTTGACGTAGCTGAGGCGAAGGTGCGTCATGCGTTCCTCTCGTTGTCGATGTTGGTCGAGGCCCACTGGGCTACTTCCAGCCGCCTCCGCCGTGGCGGCGGCGCCTCATCTGCCCGACGCGGGCGGGCTTTCTGGCCGTCCCTGTGATTGGTAGAGCCCGCACGTGTCGCAGTACTGGACGGAGATCGGCAGCTGCTCGTACCCGGTCTTGGCCTTCCGCGACCGGTACTCCTCCAGGTGCTGCTGGGCGTCGTCGTAGGTGTCGAAGCCCGGCTTGTCGCAGCGCGGCGCACGGTCACGGCACCGTCCGCTGGAGTTCTGGTCATCGCGCGTGCCCTTCCAGAGTGAGGTCTTTTTCGTTCGGCTGGCTCGGTTGTGGGGGCGGGTCGTACTTGGCGGCTGCTTCCAGTTGCCCGCGCAGGGTGTTGCGGGGCACGCCCAGTTCCCGGGCCAGGCTGTGCAACGGTTCGCCCGCCTCGACGCGTTGCAGCACTTGCTCTACCGGGACCGGCAGCTCCGTCGCCTGCGATCTGGCCGGTCCGCCGACCGGCCGCATCTTGGTTCCCGCTTCCAGTAGCCGGTGCCTGATCGTCCCGATGGCCACTGCCAGTTCTTCGGCGAGGTCGTAGAGGGATTCGCCGGCCTCATAGCGTTTGCGCAGTACCGGTGGGGGCACCGGCAGTTCCAGCCGTTTGCTGCCTGACTCTCGGGGTCGTGTGGTGGCGCCCGACTCTGCGAGCCGCATCTTCACGGTGGTGGGGGAGACATCCAGCGCCTTCGCCAGGCCCCTGATCGTCTCGCCCGCCTCATACCATTCCCGCAGCTCCTGCAGTTCGATGGGGAAGGTGTCCCAGGTTCGTCCGCCGGGCGGCCGCCGGTTGATCCTCTCGTGCCGCATCCAGCGGTAGACCTGCCGCGGGGTCAGTCCCATCCGCCACGCGATCGAGGGCACCGACTCGCCTGCGCTGTACTGTTCGCGCAGGGCCTCGACCGACATCTCCAGCTCCGCCGGTTCGGCTCGATTCGGCGACGGCTTCGGGAGATACGGCGCGGGTTGTGGCGCGGGTTGCGGCTCTGCGGGCGTTCGTTCGGCCGTCGTCGCTGTGCCGGGTGCCTGTTGCCCGGAGTCGGCCGCTGGTGAGAGGGCGAGTTGGTGCGGATCAATGGTGTCGCAGGCTGAGCGGGCGGCCGGGTGCTGGGATCCGACCGGTTCTTCCCGGCCGGGGCTGGGCGGCGGGACAGGTAGCGGGCCGCCAGCGTCGGGCGTCGCATGCTCGGCCGTGGGCGCGGGCTCGGATCCGGGCGTCGGCTCGGTGCTGATGGCGGGTGCGTCCAGGACAGCGGTGGCGGTGTCGGTGGTGTTGGCCCGCTGGCCGGGCTGGGCGGCGGGTGCTGTGTTGTCGGTCCAGGCGATTCCGGCGGCGATGAGGGCTGCCTCGTAGTCGCCGATGAGATCGGCGGGCGCAGTCGCCCCGGCAATGCCGGCGGCGTGCAGCACCAGGTCGGCGTAGACCTCCAGGTCCTCGGCGCACAGGTCGTCGAGCACCGCACAGAAGTCGTTGAGTTCGGCGGCGACGCGATTCCACTCGTCCGCGGCCAGAGCACGCCCCAGATAGCGGGTGAACCACGGGCGGTCGAGGTAGGCGACGGCGATGCCATACCGGCCCGCGAGCTCTAGCAACGCCGCCACCGCATCACCGCCGAAGTGGTCCTCGATCAACATGTTGATCGGATGGCGGGCCGTGGTCGAGGCATCGGCGGTGCCGGTGTCCGGGCCCGGTATCGGTCCGGGGGCGGCACCGTCCTTGGAGGCGTGCGTGGCCGCCGCCACTGGGGAGCGCTCGTCTTCCACGTCGTGGTCGTCAAACGCTTCGGCGGGCAGCCCCTCCCGCAGGATCCGGTCTACCTCTTCACAGGGGAACCGCCGGTGGCCGCCGAGGGTGCGGATGCTGGGCAGCCACCCCCTATCCGCCCAGCGCGTGACGGTCTTGGTGTTGACCTGGAATAGAGAGGCGACTTCTGACGGCGTGTAGTGCGAGGGCTGCACGTCGGATCGCTTCCCGGTTGTTGGGCTCATTCGGGCTCTCGGTCGTGAGGGATGAACGGTCGATTGCGTTCGGTGTCAGAGGCGAGTAGGTGTCCTCCCCACCCCGCGCCGGGCGGGGAGGACATGCCGGAACCGGGGGTTAGGCTGCGGGCTTGCGGAGCTTGGGCTGGGGGTTCAGCGCGGTCAGATGCGCAAACCGGACCGACCACTGGGGTCCGTGCTCGATACCGAGAGCGGCCTCGGCCAGACGCAGGAGTTGGATGTCGCCGGTTCCGGCGGGCGCGTTGATGCAGGCGGCATCGCGGTAGTACCGCTCTACCTGCCGGCTGGTGCGCAGTCCGGCGGCTGCGTGGATCTCCATCGCGGTGCGGGCCGAGTCCATCGCCGCCTCGACGTTGCCGTACTTGGCGGACATCAGCTCACGGTCACAGGGTTCGCCGTGGTCGAGCAGGTGCACGGCGTGGTAGGCGGCCACTCGCGCGGTGAGCAGCCGGTGCTGCATCAGCCCGAGCTTGTGCTTGATGGTGGGCAACTCGGCCAGCGGGGCGCCGTAACGGACCCGGGTGGTCACGAACTCGACGGTCGCCTCCACGATGGCCTGATGGATGCCCAGCGACACCGCGGTCAGATTCGGCCGGCCGTACAGGACCGATGAGCTGTAGGCGACGTCCAGGCCGTCGCCTACGCCGCCGATCATGTTGCCGGCCGGGACCCGGACGTCCCTCATGACCAGGTCGCCGAAGGAGAAGCCGTGCAGCCCCAACGGCGGCTGGTAGGGGACGAGCGTCAGGCCGGGCCGGTCGCGCTCGACTAAGAACGCCGACAGGCTCTTGGCGGGCCGGGTGTCGACGTCGCCGGTGCGGACGATGACTCCGTGGACATCTCCGATGTGGGAGTTGCCGACGTACTGCTTGCGGCCGTTCAGTACCCAGTCGTCGCCGTCGCGGCGTGCGGTGGCCCGCATCCCCAGCACATGCCCGCCCGACTCCTCTTCGGTGGTGGCGATTGTCGGCAGGCACGCACCGGCCGCGATCGGAGGCAGCCACCGCTGCTTCTGCTCCTCGGTCCCGAAGTGGATGATCATGGCGGCGCCGAGCTGGGACGCCTGGACCATGGCGCCCATCGCACCCGACGCCCGGGCCACCTCCTCGATCACGATGGTCTTGGCGAGGTGCCCGGCGCCCATGCCGCCGTACTCGCGAGGGATGGTCACCCCGACCAATCCCTGCTGGGCGATCAGAGCGGAGGTTTCGACGTCGACGGTTCGGGTGGACTCCATGCGGGCCACGCACGGCGCGACCTCGGCGAGCGCGAAGGCGCGCGCTGCCTTACGCAGGCTTCTGTGATCGTCGGTCTCGAACACGGCACCATCCCTTTCCACTTGGACCCACTGCCGGACGGCCCGGTCCGGCAGACGTCATCACCGCGGCCAGGTGTCAGCCGCTCGTGTCGCCGGAGCTGTGGCGGCCGCGAGTGCCGACTCGCTGCGCGAGCGCGTCCATGAGTGCGTCGCGGTGCCGCTTGATCAGTGCGAGCGAGGTTTGCCCGGTCTCCCGGGGGAGCGGGTCGGTGCCGATGACGCACACGGTGCCCAGCACGGTCCCGGTGGGCTCGTGGATGAGCGGTGCGCCGGCATAGGTGCGGACCCCGAGCTTGTCGACGACCGGGTTGGAGGCGAAGTGCGGGTTGGCGCACACGTCGGACAGGATCAGCGCCTTGGTGCGGTCGAGCATCTCGGGACAGAACCCGTGGTCGGGCCGCATGGTCCGGTCCACCGCGCGCATGCCCGGCGGAATGTGCAGCCCGACGAACGTCTGCTCCTGCTCGGTGAACAGGTTCACCATCGCGTACAGGTTCTTGCCGTGGTCGCCGAGTTCGGCGGCGAAGGTGCCGGAGATCTGGGCGGCGAACCGGTCGAACTCGGCGTCCGGGGCGCCGTCGAGGCCGAGTTCGGCGAGCAGCTTCATGCGCTGCTCGGCGGTGTCGTGCCAGGTGGGGAGGGACACGCCGGCGTCGGCGTCGTATCTCATGTGGAAGCTCCCTGGGCGATGGGCTGGTGCGGCTGCTCAGGTGGGGTCGGGTGGGTGAGTGCGTGGTCGACCAGGGCGAGCAGCACGGTGATGGACGAGCGCGTGTCGCGGGCGTCGCAGCGCACGACCGGAACATGGCCGGGGATGTCGAGGGCGTCGCGGACCTCGGCGGTTGTGTAGTGGTGCGGGGCGTCGGCGAACTCGTTGATCGCGACTACGAACGGGATGCCGCGCTGCTCGAAGTAGCCGACCGGGCCGAAGCTGTCGGGCAGCCGGCGGGTGTCGATCAGCACCACGGCGCCGACCGCGCCGTAGGTGAGGTCGTCCCAGGTGAACCAGTAGCGGTCCTGGCCGGGAGTGCCGAACAGGTACAGGATGAGGTCGTCGCTGAGGGTGAGGCGGCCGAAGTCCATCGCGACGGTGGTGGTGGTCTTGTCCTCCACGCCGGCCAGGGAGTCGATCCCGGCGCTGACCACGGTGAGCTGTTCCTCGGTGGTGAGCGGGTCGATCTCGCTGACCGCGCCGATCATGGTGGTTTTGCCGACGCCGAAGCCGCCACTGACGATGGTCTTCACCGGGAAGGGCGCGGAATTGCGTTGGCCGGTTTCGGTGGTCACAGGACGGTCAGGCGACATGGGACAGCCTCGTTTCCAGGCCTGACCGCAGCGCTTCCAGCAACTGCAAGTGGTCGGCGCCGGGGCCGGGCAGGGCCATGACCAGGGCGCCGCGGTCGATCAGATCGGACAGGACGACCTTGGTGGCCTGGACGGGCAGACCGAGACGTGCGGCGATCTCGGCGACCGGGCACGGCCGTTCCCGGCACAGCTCGACCGCTCGGGCCGATTCGGGACCGAGCCCGTGCACGGGTCCGGCCTCGGCGGCCTCCAGCAGGGTCACCAGCCGCATCGAGTGCTGCGGGCGGGTCCGGCCGCCGGTGATCGCGTAAGGGCGCACCTGTTCGTCGGCGCAGGTCTCCCACGCCTCATCCCACTCCGGTGCACCAGCCGGGCCGGGCATGGTCACCGGTTCCCGTCGGTGCGGCGGCCGCCGCGGGTCGGCGTGGTCAGCTGCTCGGTCACGCTCTTGACCAGCAGGGCTATCTCGTAGCCGACCACACCGACGTCGGCGCCCGGCTCGGCCAGGACACCGAGCACACAGCCGATCAGGCCCGACCCGGCACCGGACTTGAGGCTGGGCCGGGCCGCGGCGGCGAAATCGGCGCTCACAACGAATACCAGGAAGGCGGCGTTTTCGATGACGACCTGCCGGAAACCGCCGTCCGGGGCTCCGATGAGGGTGCCGGCGGACCGGGCCAGGGAGTGCAGGCTGGACATCCATGCGGCGGCCCGGTCGGCCTCAGCAGTGTCCAAGCCCGCCACCGCCATCTTCAGCCCGTCCCGCGACACCAGCACGGCATGGGTCACACCGGCGACCCGGCCGGTGAACTCCTGCAGAAGCCAGTCCAAACCGTCCGCCGTGAGCGGTGAGGCCGCGGTTACCGCGGGGGGTGTGGGAGTCGTCATCTGAACCTCTTCATGGATAGGAAATGGACCTGTCCCAAGGCGCCACGCGGTCAGCCGGACTCGTCGGTGGGCTCGCTGGCGGGCTCGTGCCGCTGCTCGGCCTGGCCGCGCCGGAGACCGGTGGCGAAACGCGCCATCAGCTCCGGTGACGGCGGCCGTGCCGGCGACGACTCCGGGGCAGGCTCGCCGGAAGGATGCGGCACGGCGCCCGCAGCAGGACTCGTTTTGCGGCGCCGGGGGAGCGGGGGCCGGCCGGCGTGCGTTGCTGGTAGGGCGGTCGGCGCGGTAGGCGGGGGCTGCTCGTAGGCCGGTGGTTTCTGCGCGGCGGCACTGGTCCGAGCCGGGTCGGGCGGCGGCGGGGATGCCGGCGTGCTGATCGAAGCGGCGGTGCGGCGGCGGAGAAGGGCCTGTGGGAGTGCTGTGATACCGGGCGGGGAGGCAAGGAGGGCGTGGGGCAGGACTACCAGTGCGCACATCCCGGGCGACTGCGGACGCAGCTCGATCCGGATGCCGTGCCGGACGGCCAGCCGCGCCGCGACCAGCAGACCGACCTGCCCCTGCCGGACTTGCTCACGCAGGCTGACCTGGAACGGCGCTTCCAGAATCCGCCGCAGTTCGGCAAGGCGCGCCGCCGACAACGCCCACTTGCCCTCGTCGCGTACCTCCACCCCTAGACCGCCGGGTGCCTGGACCGTCACCATCCGCACCGTGCCGCCGAAGAACCGGGTGGCGTTCTCCACCAGCTCGGCCAGGATGTGGATCACGTCCGGGCCCGCATACCCCGGGATCTCCATGTCATCGTCGGGTAGCGTCAGCCGGACGCGCTGGTACGCCTCGACCTCGGCCATCGCCTGGCGCAACACGGTCGAGAGCGGCATCGGTGCGGAGGCGCGCCGCGCGGTTTGGCCGCCCAGCACCGCCGACCGGGCGGCCGCGCGGCGCAGCTGAGTCGCCAGGTGGTCGATTCCGTACAGATCCGCGAGGAGATCGGGGTCCTCCTGATCGTTCTCGATGGCCTTGAGGCGCTCCAGCATCCGGCTCACCAGCGCGTGCACGCGGTGGCCGGTGTAGACCAGGACCTCGCCGTCGGGTTCCTCCACCGCATCCGGCCGAGCGGCCGAGGCGTGGCGCAGACGGGCACTGGCACGCAGCTCAGCCGCGATCACCGCGGCGATGGCGTCGGCGGTTTCGTCATAGGCGTACGCCGGTGAGAAGGGTTGGAACCAGCGGGCTCCGATCCACCGACTTCCCCGGAACGGCCGCTGCCAATGCCAGTACAACTCGCCGGAGCCGGGGCACGGCAGCAGTGCCACCAGCCGGCCGATGTAGGGATGGACGTCCGTCCGCTGCACGGTGACCGACATCGCACCGTCAGGGTTCCCCAGAGGTGCAGCCGAGGCGCGCAACCCGCGGTCCGTGAGGCGGTTGACGAGCTCACGTGCGTGGCCCAGGGGTTCGAGGGCCTGCTGGCGAGGTTCATCGCTGGCGGGTCGAACCGCGGTCTGGGGGAGTTGGATAGTCATGGCAGTACCCCAACCCCGCACCACAGGTCCACGTCGGCGGTGACCGGCCACGGGCCAGGTCCTGGCCGCCACGCCGGTGCCGACACCACGCCCGGCCGGATCATCACCATCCCCGCGCAGAACGCGGCGAGGGCGTCTGGGGTGCGGACGCGCGGCGGGCCGGGTCTGGTCTCGGCGCAGATGCTTCCGAGCGCGGCCAGGCCGCGGTCGTACTCGGCGGTCAGATGGCAGAACGCGATGTAGCTGCCGGCCGCCAGGGTCGCCCGGAAGGCGGCCAGGGCCTCGACCGCTTGAGGGTCGGTGAGGACGTCCAAACTGTTGATTAGTAGCACCGCCACCGGCTGGCCCAGGTCCAAGGTCGCGGCGGCGCCGCCCAGCACAGCGCGAGGTTTGTCCAGCCCCGCCCGCACGAACCCGCAGGTGTTGAGACGGCCCCTGAACATGGCCTCGGCGTAAAGCATCACCAGCGCGTCGGCGTCGGCGTACACGACGCGAGCGCCCGGGTTGACCGACTGGGCGACCTGGTGGACCTCGTCGTGCATCGGCATGTCGACGCCGACGACCAGCAACTGGTCGACACCGCACTCGCCGACCAGAGCCCGCACCACTCGGCTGCGGAACGCCAACCGATGCAGGGCCAACGTCTCGACCTGCGGAAAACGCGCGGCAACTGTCCCGCCAAGGGCGCGATCGGCCGGGTTGAAGTCCTTCCCGCCTGCCCAGAACGCCCACAGCCGCGGCATCGCCGCACAGTCGGGGTCGTATCCTCCGTGGAGGTCGTGTTCCGCCGCGAGCCAGTCAAAGGCCATGCCGCTCACCGGGCACCACCCGTCGCATCGCGGGACCCCTGCTGGGCGTCGGGAAGGCGGACGACCATACCGACGACCCGGACCGTCTCATATAGCTCGCCCTGGTAGCTGCCCTCCGGGGACCAGAGCTGCACGTCGACCAGACCGGGCGGTAGGAGATCCCACCCGTCCGCGAGGGCGGCGATGTCGGCTTCCTGGCGGAAGATGATCGGGCTGCGGCCCTTCTCGTAGGCCTTGGTCATCCCGCCGACGCGGTCCTGGCTGGTGCCGGTCCTGGTCGCGTGGGACAGCACGACGACGCTGCCGGGCGCCAGACGATCCCGCAGACCGGCCATCACGGCGGCGGGGTCGTCCACGAAGTGCAGGACGGCGGCCAGCACGATGACCGCCGGCTTGGTCAGGTCGGTACCCCCGACCAGGTCAGGGTGGTTGAGAAGATCGGGGTTGTTGAAGATGCTGTCGAGGTCGGTGACATCGCCGAGCAGCACACGGCCGTAGCCGGTGCGCAGCGCACGGGCGCGTGCAAGCACGACCTCGTCGTTGTCGAAGGCGACCACGACGGCGTCCGGGGCGACGTTGTGGACGCAGGTCTCCACCGAGTCCAGCGGCACGTCGTCGACGATGCCGACGCCGATGTCGAAGACCTGCCCGATGCCGTACTCGCCGACGGCCCACGAGGCGGCACGGCCCGCGAACAAGAAGTTCTCCCTCGCGACCGCCTGCGCGTCCGGGGAGGTCCGGATGACCGCGACCGCGGTCTCCCTGTCGGCGCGAGTCCAGGACTTGCCGCCCAGGTAGAAGTTGTAGACGCCGGCTTCCGACGATTGTGTGAAGTCGCGGGCAAGGCCGGGTGGGATGATCATGACTCCGCCGCCGCGAGCGGCTCGTAGACGTGCCATGTCTCGTTCATGCTGGTGTTCCCTTGTAGGCGAATGCGCTGGCGGTGGGTGGGCACGGTGACGGGGATCCGGTGTGGGTCGGTGTTCCCGCCGCGCGGTCGAAGAGAGTGCCGGTCATGCCGTCTCGGCTCGCCACCTGGCGTCACGTCCGGATGGTGGTGCTGCTCGGTCTGGTCGGCCTGGAGGCCGGTGGTCACGACTGCTGCTGAGCGTGCAGGTCCGCGGCGATGCGGGCGCCAGCCTCCGGGATGTGCTCGGGCTCGGCCTGGGCGATCGGCTGCTTCTTTCCGTTCCAGTACCAGTACCGGTCGCCGTCGGAGGGACGGGGCCGGCAGGTGATCGTGTCGACCTCTGGCTTGCCGGGCACGGCCACGCTCAGGCTGCCGTCGTTGAGGTCGGTGTCTAGGCGGCGGCCCCGCATGTGGGCGCCGAGCGCCGCTAGGCGCCTCTGCACCTCATGGGCGTCGCGGTCCTGGAGGTTGGACGGCTGCGGGTGGTCCTGCTCTCGGTAGGTCACCGGTCGGCCCGCCCGTGTGGTGAGATGAGGAGTTGCGTGTCCGTCGCGCACCGCAGGAGCACTTCGAGGGTGTCGGGGTCTTGCGCGTCGCAGGTGGAGTGCCCGCCGCGCCATTCGGGGGTGATGCGCCGCTGCGCGTTCCACGGGGCGACCTGGGTGGCGTCGTATTCGAACTGCCAGTCCGGCCAAGCGGCGCGGAGCTGCCGGAGGCGTGCCGCGTGCGGCGGGAGCCCGTTGGGGTCGGCGCTGGCGATGGGCTGTGCGTGGGGACTGCTCGTGCCGATGGTCTTCTCGGCGGCGTCCGCAACCTGGCTGGCCGTGATGGCCGCCTGGTGGAACTGGGCCGCGATCCGCTGCCGCTCGGTCGTGGTCATGGGCACGAGCGAACCGCAGTCCCGCGTGCTGCCGGAAGGCTCGAACCAGGGGCGGGTGCGTGCGCAGGGGGGTGGGGGGCGTGCGGAGGGGGCGTGGGTGGGGGCTGGAAACTCGGATCAGAACAGTGGGCTGTGCCACACTGCAAGTCACCGCCGGACAGCGAACCTGGGGCAGGATCCGATGGCCGGAAAGCCGGAGTCCAATCGCCAACTCGCCGCGCTGATCGACGAGGCGAAGTTCTCCCGGAAGGGCTTAGCCGACCGTGTCGTCCGGCTCGCCCGGCTGCGCGGCGTGCGAGACCGGCACTACAACCACAGCAGTGTGGCCCGATGGCTGCGCGGGGAACAACCCCGCCATCCCGCGCCGGAGATCATCGCCGAGGTCTTCACTATCGAGCTGGGGCGCCGGATCACTGTCGCCGATCTAGGCATGAAGGGGGTTGTGTCCCCGCCCGACCTCGGCCTCGGCCTGGCCATGACACAGGAGGCCAGCGTCCAGACAGCGGCCATGCTGTGGCGGGCGGACGCCGAGCAGCAACGCGCCCTGACCGTGGCCGACTTCGACCCCGGCGCGTTCTCGGTGGCCGCGCTGCGCTGGCTCATCGGCCCATGGGACGCGGCCCCTCCCGTGGCGAGCGGACGCCGCATCGGCGCCACCGACGTCGAAGAGATCCGGCAGGTCACCAGCGCGTTCCGCATCCTGGACAACCGGCTCGGCGGGGGCCACGTCCGCTCACCGGTCATCGAGTACCTGCACACGCATGTCGCCCCGCTGCTACGCGACAGCCGCGCCACCCATGAGGTCCGCCGGGAGCTGTTCGCCGCAGCGGCCGACCTGACGAAGCTGGCCGCGTGGCTGTACCACGATCTGGACCGTCAAGGGGTCGCTCAGCGGTACCTGATACAGGCTCTGGCGATGGCCCGCCACGCCGATGACCACGGGCTTGGCGCTGAGATCCTCGCCGCGATGAGCCAGCAGGCGCACTATGTCGCTCAGCCCGCCCAGGCCGTGGACATGGCGCGTACCGCGCAGGCCGCTGCGCGGCGCGCCGGCCTGCCGGTGCTGATGACCGAATGTCAGGTGATGGAGGCGCACGGGCACGCGGCCCAGGACGGCGGCGCGCGGGCGTGTGCCCAGGCGCTGGCCCGCGCTGAGGCCAGCTACGACCGCGCCACCAGAGCCGAGTTGCCGCCGTGGCTCGACTACTTCGACGAGGCGTACTTCGCGGCCAAGATCGCGCATTGCTTCCGCGACCTGGGCCGCCCCGCCGAGGTCGAGCAGTACGCCCGCAAGTCGCTCGACATGGACCCGACCTACCGGCGTGGCAAGACGTTCAACATCTCGATCCTGGCCATGTCGCTGGCGGCGCAAGGCCAGCTGGAAGAGGCATGCGAACAGGGCAAGACGGCGGTCGACATGGCGGCCGGGCTCACCTCCGAGCGGGTGTACCGCTACCTACGAGATGTGCTGGAGGCTCTGGAGCCGGCGGCAGCTGAACCGGGGGTGGCGGAGTTCATGGATTATGCCGAGGAGCGGTTGCCCGCGCTGCGCGTGCGTGGAGCACGGCCATGACCGTCGCGGCCCCGACGATCTCGCCGCGGTCGATGAGTTGCTGCGCCTCGTCCAGCGGCACCCACCTGACGGCCTCGGCCTCGTCCACGTGCGGCTCCCCGACCAGGTCGGCGCCGTGGGCCAGGTAGAGGTCTTGCGGCGCGTCAGCGGAACCGACCATCGGTTGGAAGCTGAGCAGGAACTCCACGCTGCGCGGCCGCCAGCCGGTCTCCTCTTCGACCTCACGCACGGCGGTGACGGCCGGGTCCTCTCCGGGGTCGGCGTACCCGCCGGGCACCTCCCAGTCCCAGCGGTCGATGATGAACCGGTGCCGCCAGATGAGCAGGATGTTCTCGCCGGCCTCATCCAAGACGGCGGTCATGACGCAACGGGGCAGACGTATGACGTACTGGTCGAAGTGGACGCCGTTGGGGAGTTCGACGCTCGCCACCGACAAGCGGATGTGACGGGTCTCGTCGACCACCCGCTCGCCGTGGATGGTCCACTTCGTTCGCTCGGTCGGATTCTGCGACACGGCCCGACGGTACCGCCTGTGCCCTTCGGCGCGAGCCGCGGCGGCCTGGTCAGCGACGAATCTGGCGTCTGGCCGCTAGCCTGCACTGCCATGTATCCCGTTTCGCACCGGTGACGGCGTGGGCCTGCGGGAGTTCGCGGCCGATGACGTTGACGCGGTCTTGGCGGTGTACGGCGCCCCGGTGGTCGTCGAGCACCTGTCGTTCGAGTCGCGCACCCGAGGGCAGGTGGCCGCGACCCTGGCGAGCGTGATCGAAGCGGCGAAGGAGGAGCCGCGGCGCGGGTACTCCCTCGCTGTATTGGCCGCCGACTAGGTGATCGGGTTCGCCCGGCTGGCCGTCGACGTCCAGTACCCGGGGCAGTCCAGCGGCGTTTCCGGCCTTGCGCCTTTCCTTCGGCATGGCCTCTGGGGAAGGCACGGGCCGATCCGCTTATGGGCCCCGATGGATGCCCCTGTTTGTGTGTGCTGATTACTCCGGGGGATGGGGTGTGACCGGTGAGGCAGCCACATCGCGGGCGGAGACGATTCCGAGCCGTCTGGCCAGGTGCGCCTCGGCTTGGGCGGCGCCGCCCGCCAGATCGACCATGGGCACCGCAGCGGCCAAGATGACGTCGGCGAGTTCGTCCAGGACGTCGTTTCTGTTCTTGTGGATGCCCTTGCGCGGGTTGCCGCCGGTCATTCCGCTGTAAGCCTCGGCGACCTCCCCCACCTCTTCGGCGACCTTCAACACCAGGGTCTGGGTCGGCACCTCGGCCAGATAGCCGGCCCGGATGCGGGCGGTGTCCTCCCAGAAACCGTCGCACGGCTCGGCCGGTCCAGCAGCAGGTTCAGTCGTCATCACGGTATTGAGGCTAAGAGTTGGAGGGCCAACCGTCTCGGCATTCTCGAACATCCGATCGAGTTTTCGGTCGGCGGCTGTCGGATCGAGGCGCGAGCGGCGTGCGCAGCCAAACGCGGGTTGCCTGTGCTCTGCGGGCTCGGTCCCATGCACCGTCCACGGGGTGCCCGGCGGCCAAACACTTCCAGGAGGAGAAGCCCCCACCCGGGTCCTCGGTAATCGCGAGCGCGTCGGCGGGCGGAGTGGCGTCGTCGGCCATGGGGGCCAGCGCCTCAAGAACGCGGCCGAGTTCACCGGCAACCCAGGGCTGAACCGGGTGGCGTCCGTTGATGGCGCCAGCGCCAGCGCACACGCTCCATGATCGTGGGTTAAGAGCAGCCACGGCGCCGGGGTGTGGTAGGGCAGGAGTTCCATGACGCCGTGCGTGCGGCGGTACAGCGCGGCTGCGTATCCGTCACGTCCGTCCCGGTGGGCGGTGGTGTTGGAGGGCTTTGAGGAGTTGGTGGGTGTGGTCGTCGGGCTCAGTGTCGAGGTCGGCGAGGCGGGTGGACAGGAGCTGGTAGGTGCGTTGGGCTGCGTCGGTGTGGCCGAGCTGGGCGTGGAGTTGCATGAGGTCGCGGTAGAGGGGCTCGGCGTACGGGTCGAGGGTGATGGCGTGTTCCAGAGCAGCGAGGGCTAGGTCCGGCTTCTCGTGCTGAAGAAGGCGGGCTTGGCGGGTAAGAGCGTCGGTGACAGTGCAGCGAAGGTGGTCGCGGTAGGTCTCAGCCCAGTCGTAGGTGAGGTCGGTGGCGAAGTCGGCGGTGTAGAGGTCGATGACGGGGGCGAAAGCAGTGATGCGGTCGGAATCGGTGGTGGCGTGGCGTGCATGGTCGAGGGTCTTGGTCAGGCGCCACAGGTCGGTGTCGATGAGGTCGGTGTCCAGGCGGTAGCTGCCCGCGGTGTGGATGACGTACATGGGTTCGCGGAGCCCCGTGGCGGTGCGCAGGAGCTTGCGGATGTTGGCGATGGCGGTGTTGAACTGGTTAGCGGCGGCCTCGGGGTCGTGATCGGGCCACAAAGCGCCGATTGCCCGGTCGCGGGCGACTCCATCAGGATGCAGTGCCAGGTAGGCGAGCAGGTCGCGGGCGCTGCGGCGGACGCCGGTGCTGATGGCACCGTTCGCGGTGTGAAGGCGGACCGGGCCGAGCAACTGCAGGGAGACGGGGCATGATCGTTTTTGACCGCCGGACTGCGGACGCGGGAGGGGCCGGGGGCTGGTGCCCGGACTGCTGTGGGGGGCGCTGACCTCGCCGGTCGGGGTACTGGGTTGTGGGGTTGATGGGGAAGCACCTGTTGCGGTGCAGAGGGTGTGGAGCATGGCGTTGGCGTCGTCGGCGGTCAGGTGGAACAGAGCCGCTCCGGTGAGGTTGTCGGCGTGAGGGCCGTCGGCTTGGACGACGGTGACGTCGTCCGAGAGGTGCACGGTGGTTCCTGCCGGGCAGCGACCGAGGACCAACGCGCCGATTCCGTAGCGGCGACCGAGCTGGGTGATGGCGTGAACGGTGGTTGCCGTTGTTTCGGGGATGGTGGCGACCAGCAGGAGGTTGGGGAGGGGCTCGGCCGGGTCGGTGACACGTATGGCGGCCAGGTCGGTTTCATTGGCGGCTTCCAGAAGCCGGGCGCGGCGAAGAACTTCGACCTCGAGTTGGGTGATGGCGGCCTCCGACGTCGTGGTGATGGTGAGCCCTGGGACGTCAGCGAGAGCGGTATCGGGGTAGAGGATCTCGGCGTCGGACCGGGGGATGAGGACTTCCGCGCGGTCGCGGTGAGCCTTGGCGAGGAGGTCGGTGGTGGCCGCGCGAGCGACGCTCCGTGCGTTGCTGCCAGTCAGCCCCAGGTTCAACCCGGGCAGCGGGAGGGCGACTGTTGTGCGGTCGCGGGTGCCCAGGGTGATGTGGTCGGCTGGCGCATCGGTGCGGTCTTGGATGACCAGGTCGGCGTCGGACGGTATCGGGGCGTCGTGGTCGGTGTAGGCACGATCCAAGTGGGCTTTCCGGGCCTTGGCGACCGGTTCCGGAGGGGCCAATGGACCAGCGGGAACGTCCGCGGTGTCGGAGAGACGGCGCCTGCGGCGGCGGTGCAAACGAGTGGCGGCGACGGCGATGCTGAGCGCGGCGGCGAGGCCGAAGCCGATGTAGGAGCCGGACGGCAGGGTGATGGCTGACGATGGGCGATCCTCCTCCACGCTCCGCAGCGTGGGTTGAGGCGGTGCGGCGGGTGAGCTTTCTGCAGGTGGTGCGACGACCGGGCTTGGAACCCGCGACGGCCTGTCCGCCGTGGCACCGGATCCGGTGTGTGGAGCGCGCGGCATATGGCTGCCTTCTTGAGGCTGCTGGGACTTGGAGAGACCGCCGGTATCCGCGGAGCCGGGTTTACGGGCTGATGGAGGAGAATCCGTCTTCTTCCGGACTCGGGGAATCTTGACGCGCTGGCCGGGGTGGATGTTGTCGGGGTCGGTGAGTGCCGGTATTCCGTCGGGCTGGTCGACGGCGCGGCTGGCCTTGAAAATCTCGAGATAACGGTCGCCCGAACCGTAGGCCCGGCGGGCAAGGTCCCACAGGGTGTCGCCGCGATGGATGATCCGGGTCCGCCATGGCTGCTGGTCGGGCTTCGGTGTCTGGGGTGCGGCGTCGCTGAGCAGGGGTTCCCACTCCCCGCCTTGGGCGGCGGAGGCGCTGGGCTCGTGCGCTGAAGGTGTGTCTGTGCTGGGGTGAGCGGTGGCCGATGCCGGTACGGACAGGGCCGCGGTAGTGCCGAAGACGAGGGTGGCGGTCGCTACCAGGTCCCGAGCCAGTAGTTGCAGGGGGCGGACGGGACGCGGCAGGGAAGGAGTCGTACGTCCGCCCAGGTAACAGACGGTTTCGGTGCAGGTGGCGGTGGCGAACAGCGTCCAAGCCGTCCAACCGAGCAGCCGGACCGCGGACAGGAAAAGTCGGTTGTCGGTGTCGGGGCGCAGCAGTGTGGCGGTGATCTGCTCCCACGTAGGAACGTGCGCGGGGATGGGAGAGCCGGCCACGGCGTAAAGCCCGGTCGGGACTCCTACCAGCAGGACGGCGAAGACCGCTAGGGCGCCGAGTCCTCGCAGGATCTCGATCGCGCGGGTGCGTCGGGCGTAGGTCATGGCTGGGTGGGTCCTCGCACTCCGGTGGTCAGATTCGCGGTCGCGGTCCCGTCGGCGCGCAGGTGGCTGATGCCGATGACGGGGAGGAACAGCGCGGGCCTGGTGATGGTGACGTGGACGCGGATGGCGCGTGCTCCGGATGCGGTCACCGTGCCCGTGTAGCCGCTCGCCCGCAGGTAGTCGCGCGCGGCGGCGATCGCGGCATGGCGGTCAACGGTGAACTCACCGTCGGAGTAGGCGCGGTTGAGATCGACGCGTCCGGCGCCGGCGCGGGCGGCCTCTTGAGCGACGGTGTTGGCGACCTGACGGGCTTCGAGTTTCTGCTCGAAATCGACGACGGCGCCGAAGAACACCACCACGACGAGGGTGAGGATGACGGCGAAGATGCTCACACTGCCGGCATCGCCGAGTCGCTGTCGGTGCCACCTAATCCATGGGGCCAAGGCGGTCATCGGGTCTTTCCCCGGTAGGGATCGAGAGGGGACCGGTGAGTCTTGGTCACGGTGCGTGAGCCGGGCATGCCCGGCAGCGCTACGTCGGCGAGCCGGATGACGCAGGTGACCCGCGCCGATACCGTCCCGGCCTGGCCCACCGGGCGGCGGAAGCCGGATAGATCGAGCTGGACGGTCGGACGGCAATGCAGTCCCCGGCCGCTGAGCGTCGCCATGGCACTGGCTGTTGCGTCCGCGCGGGCTCGGGTGGCGGTGCGTGCGATGGAGGCCTGGCGGGCCGCGTCGGCGGTGGCCTGGGCGACGACGGCGCTGCCGTGCTGCACGCGCATCACCAGCAGCAGCCCGGCCAGGAACGTGATGAACAACGGGGCGAGGATCGCCACCTCTACGGCTGCGTTCCCCGCGTCCTCGGTGCGCAGCGGCGTCCTGCGCGAAAAGCGGTTGGTCATGGCTGCTGGGTGGTGAAGCGTTCCCTTGCGCCGCGTGCCGTGCGGCTGATGGCGATGTCGATGCCTGGCAGGAAGGAAGGGGCGCTTCCGGACACTTGGACGGTGATGGTCGTGTCTCCGGACACGGTCACGTCCGGTGAACGCAGGACGGGTTCGGCGCGGGCGAAGGAGATGGCGGCGGAGCGGCCGTCGGCGGCGGTGCCATGCCGGGCGCGGGCCGCGCGTAGTCCTTCTTCGGCGGATGCCAGCGCCACGTCACGGGCGACCGAGACCATGACCGCCTGCAGCAGCCCCAGGAACAGCACACCGACGGCGGGGAAGACGATCGCGGCCGTGACGGTCGCCGACCCTGTGTCCCCTCCAAGCTCCTTGATCGGGTTGCGCCGGGTCATGGGCCGCTGGAGCCGGGGATCTTGCTGATCCAACCGTTCACCTTTCCGGCGACGGCAAGGTAGACGGTGAAGGCCAGGCCGGCGAATCCAGCCACGATGATGATGGTCTCCACCACGCCCGATCCCCGGTCGCGCCGGACGTCAAGGTCTGCGCAGCGGTTGAGAAAGGCGATCGTCATGCGTGTTGCAGCGGTATAGAGCGTGTTCATGGTCCCCCGAGTCGGTGATGCGATGTCGGCGTTAACCGGATGCCAGGAGCTTGGAGAAGAACGGGAAGCCGATCAGGATCACGAAGCCGAGCATCAGCAGAGAGGTCGGCACCCACATGGCGGTAGTGCGGGCATTGGCTTCGGCGCGTGCGGCAGCGGACGCCTCGTGCCGCATCGAGGTGATCTTGGCGATCAGCACGTCGTGCATCTTGGCGCCCTCGCCACCGGCGATCTCCGCGGTGTGGGCAAGGTCGGTCAGATCCCGGACATCGATGTCGGCGCCGAGCTGGGCGAGTGCGCGCCACGGTTGTTGCTGGCCGTGCCGGGCGCGGGTCAGCATCTGGTCGATGCGCTGAAACGGCCACCCGTCGGCGATCTTCGCGGGGTTCTCCAGGGCGGCGTTGAGCGCGGCGCCGGCTTGGCGTTCCAGGACGACCAGTTGCAGGTAGGAGGTGAAGGCGTAGCGGAAGTCCCGGCGCCGCTGTCGGGCCAGGGAACGCACGTTCCAGTCCGGGACCAGCGACAGCACCGCCGCCAGGACAAGGCCCATCACGAGCGGAAAGGCCCACGGCAAGCCACCGCCCGCCGCGTTGACGAGGCCGGTCAGCACGGACGGGGCTGCGAGGCCGGTGAGGAACAAGGCCAGCTTGTCGACCATGAAGCGTTCGCCTGAACGGTCCAGCAGCGCCAGGTCGGCACGAGGCACAGCGAGCATCCCAGCTGGACGCGCGACGCGTTCGACGAGCCACCGTCCGACCCGGTCAGCGGCCGTCGAGCCGCCAGCGCGCACCGAGGCGGGCTGAAACGGCACGGGTTGGACGCGGGCCAGAGCGGCATCCAGACGTGGCGGCGCGGGCCGGAACTCTCGGACGAGCACGATGACTCCGGCGGCGGCCAGGCATCCGGCGAACACGGCAAGGACGGTCACCGGCTCACCTCTTGTTTGGGTGCGGGGCGGGTGATAACCCTTACTGCTTTGGGTTCCTCGTGACGGGTTCCGTCGAGATGACCTCGTGGTCCAGGTGGGAGCGGGTTAGTCCGATCTCGTTGATACTGCGACAGTCGGTCGGGATTTCTGACAAAGTGCCGGTGTTCGTGTGGTTCTGCTGTTCTCGATGAACTAGGGAGTGCCGGGTGCTGGCTGAGGTGCGTTCGCTGGGCAGCCCACGCCGGCTGTGTACTCCGCGGGAGATCGAGGACTTCGAGCAGGAGTTGGTGGATCAGTACGCCTTGGCGGCCGTGGGGGCGGGGATCGCCGACTCGACGATCGCTGCGGAGCGGTCGGTGCTGTTCGATTTCGCCGGTTTCCTGGGGCGGCCGGTGTGGGAGGCGGCTCCAGCCGATGCAGACCGATTCCTCGCCGCCCAGCGTCAACGAGGATTGGCCAAGTCGACGCTGGCGGGTAAGGCGTGCGTGCTGGCCGGGTTCTTCGAGTTCATCATCTCCCGTTACCAGGGTGATGTGCATGCGCTGACCGGTCATGTGCTCATCCAGCCGATTGATGAGTTCAATCGGCCGTCCGGTGTGATCAGTAGCGGCTCGAGCAGGGTGCCGCCGCGCGAGCAGGAGGTGGAGGCATTGTTCACCGGCTGGCGTGAGACGCTCCCGGAGGCGAGGAAGTTCCTTCCCGCGGCACGTGACTATCTGGCGGCCTCGTTGTGGCGGCGCATCGGTTTGCGGATCAACGAGACCGTGATGCTCGACATACGCGATTGGCATCCGGAATTGGGTGAGCACGGAAAACTCCATGTCCGGTTCGGTAAGGGCGCCCGGGGCCGTGGCCCCAAGGTCCGGATGGCTCCGGCGATCAACTCCGTCGACGCGCTGTTGACCTGGTGGTTGACGGAGGTGAGGCACCAGTTCGGTGATGACTGGGCCGACCCGGACGCCCCTCTGCTGCCCAGCGAGCGCCGGGACACGCTGACCGGGCGGTGCACCCGGATCGGCAGCGAGGCATTGCGCGCGGGCCTGAGCGGCGCGGTTGAGCGCTGGCTTCCTGCCTGGTCGGGACGGCTCACCCCGCACGGGCTCCGCCATTTCTGCGCGTCCTCGATGTATGAACGCGGCGTCGACCTCAAAGCCATCCAAGAACTGCTCGGACATGAATGGCTGTCGACCACGACACGTTACATCCACGTCCACGACACCCATATCGAGAACGCCTGGGCGAACGCAAACCACCGGGTCGCGTCGCGATTCAACGCCGACGGGAAGTGACATTGTGCGCTGGAACTTCAGGATGAAGGCCGCCGAGGCCGGGATCTGGAAATCGACCGAAATGCGGCGGCGGCTGGCCGAGGCGGGGTTGGAGATCAGTGCCGGGAAGATGTCCGCGCTGTGGACCGGGACGCCGACCACCGTGCGGCTGGACGACCTGGACGTGATCTGCTCGGTCCTGGAGTGCACCCCCAGCGACCTGCTGATCTGCGAGCCCGAGGCGGTGGCCGCCCGCAGACCGGCCAGCACCGCGGCGGCCACCCCCGCGCCGTCGATCCAGCCCAAGCCGGGTCGGCACCGGTCGGTACCACCGGCGTGACGGCGCCGCGGATGTGCCGCCAGTGCGGCCTGCGGCCGCAGGCCTACCACGACCGCGGCCTGTGCTACGACTGCAAACCCGGGACCAACGGCCGGCCGCTGCCCTGCAAGCGGTGCGGCTCGACCGGCGACTACTGGTCGCAAGGGCTGTGCCGCCGCTGCCACCAGTACGCGCCCCAACTCCCCGGCTCCTGCCGCGACTGCCTGGCCTGGCCCGTGCTGCGCATCCGCGGGTGGAGGTGCGAGGCGTGCACCGGATGGCGGACCTGGAACCCCGGCACCGGGGTGTGCATCAGCTGCACCCGCGAACTGCACCTCAACAAGCACCGGGCGTGCCGGTTGTGCTGGCTGCAGGCCAAACGCGCCCGCCCCGACCAGGGACCCGTCGACGTCATCGCCGGCAACCGGCACGGCCAGCAGCTCATGCTCGCCGGCCTGTCCTCCTCCAAGATCGGATACCGCCCGCACCCCCGGCGGCCGTCCCCCAAACCCCGTCCCAGACCGGACCCGCCCCACCCGCCTGCGATACCGGGGCAACTCGACCTGCTGGCACCCGACCCGCTCGCCGACGCCGCCCGCCGCTACGGCGCCGGCGATCCACCCGGCCTCCTGCTGGCCGAACGACTCGACCAGCTCACCCTCGACCATGCCCGGCAGCACAGTTGGAGCCCGGTACAGACCCGGCGCGCCCGAATCGGCATGCGCGTGCTGCTGGCCATCGCCCAGGCCACCGAACCACCCATCCGCGCCGGCGACGTCGCGCGCCTGAGCACACTGGGGCTGTCGCCGACCCCGGTGCGCGCCGTGCTGGCCCAGGCCGGCCTGCTCACCGAGGACCGCATCCCGATCCTGGAAGCCTGGTTCACCCAGCACATCGCCGGCTTGCCCGACCCCATGGCCGACGAACTGCACCTGTGGTTCCAGGTGATGCACCGCGGCAGCACCACCCCGCCGCGGCGACGGCCACGAGCACCGGTCACGATCAAACTGCTGCTGCTGTGGGCCCTGCCGACCCTCAAGGGCTGGGCCGAGGCCGGCCACCGATCGCTGCGGGAGATCTCCCGCGACCAGGTCATCGCCGCGCTGCCCACCGGCGGCACACCCCGCGTCAAAGTCGCCCGGGGCCTGCGCTCGATCTTCAGCACGCTCAAAGCCCGCCGGATCATCTTCACCAACCCCACCGCCCGGGTCCGCATCGGCAGCTTCGAACGCCGCACCCCGCTGCCCGCCGACACCCGACGGCTCGCCGCCGCGCTGAACTCCACCGATCCCGCCACCGCCGCGCTGGCCGCCCTGCTGATCTTCCACGGCCTGCGCCCGGCCGAACTGCGCGACCTGCACCTCACCGACATCCACGACCGGCGCTGCCACCTCACCGACCGCACCGTGCTGCTCGCCGACCCGGTCACCACCCGGCTCGCCGCCTACCTCGACCACCGCCACCACCAGTGGCCGGGCAGCCTCAACCCACACTTCTTCGTGCACCGCCAGACCGCCTCGACCACCGGCCCGGTCAACCGCTGCTGGGTCAACAAACACCTCGGCATGCCCGCCGAAGCCGTCCGACAAGACCGCATCATCGACGAGATCCTCGCCACCGGCGGCGACCTGCGCCGCATCTGCGACCTGTTCGGCGTCACCATCGCCACCGCCCAGCACTACACCACCGTGCTCAACCACCCCAGCCTGACCACCGACGAGCCCGCCGGTTCCCCAACCCAAGGACTCATCTGAGCCCATCAGCCCCCACCCATCCTCGGGTTCGAGCCGATCGACCCTTCAGCTTTCGCGAACCCACCGTCTTTGTGCAGGAAACGGGTGCCGGTGGACAGCACGGCCAGGCGCCGCATCCACCACAGCCCTGCCGCGTAGATCCCGGCGACAACGGCCAGCACACTTTGACCGAGAGCGGTGTCGTAGGGGCCTGCAAGTGTGTCCGACGATGCGAAGAGCACACTGAGCACGCCGACGGACGACACGATCACGATCAGCGTGGTGCGCAACCCCGCCCGCTCGGCCTCTACGTCCCGACGGACGATCACCTCGTGCTCGACCGCGTCGGCCAGCAGGCTCAACGCCTCGCGGGTGCCGGGCCCACGGCGCCGTGCGGCCAGGAGAAGGGAGCAGGCGATCAGGTCGCCGATCGGGTCGTCCAACTCGTCGGCGAACGCCCGCAGTGCGTGCTCGGTGCTGGCGTGGCTGTTCAGCCGCCCGGACAAGATTTCGACCGGTCCGAGGATCGGCGCGGGCGCGATGCGGGCGCTGTCGGCCAGGGCCTGTTCCAGGCCGCGGCTGGCACCGATCATCTCGGCGAGCCGCCGCGACCACTGAGCCAGCGCCTCCAGCTGTGCGATCCGCCGCTGTGATGCTTGTCCGGACAGCATCGGCGGCAGCGCGTACACGCCGGCTCCGGCTGCCAGCGCCGCGACCGGCCATTCCGACAGGAGCAGGACCGCCAGGCCGGACACGGCACCGGCAAGCAGCCGATTACGGCGACCGGGCCATGCCGGAGACCGCAAAATGGTCTGAATCCGGGACGGCGGACGCCCCTCCGATGTCCCAGGAACGACACCGGCAACACCGACGGCGATGAGCAGCAAGGCCCCGGCGGTGCACACGCCGGCGAAGGCGGCCAGCCAGCCCATCACGGCCAGCCCCCATCGAGGACCGCGGGATCGAAGCCGTGCTCGATGAGCTCCTCCAGCAGGGCTGGGCTGATGTGTCCGCCGCCCGGTGCGGCGCGTCCGTCAGGACCTGGACCGAAGATGAAGTTGCGGGTCGGCTCCGCTGAGTCCGCAGGCGGGCCGACCTCCATCACCTGCGACACGTACCGGGCGTTGGTGGCCTGGTCGCGCCGCAGATACACGACGAGCGGCTCGGCCAGCCCGAACATCATGTGCACGTCGTCGGCTCCGAGGCCGAGGTCGGCGCGGCGGCCGAGCTGTACGACGCGGCTGAAGACGTGCTCGGGACGATGGACGTGCAGCGTGCACATCGAGCCGCGCGCCCCGGAGTACATCACCTCCAGCATCGGTGCGAGTTCGCCGTGACGGGCCTCGCCGACGATGACACGGTCGGGGTTGAGACGCAGGCACGCCGGAACCAGGTCCTGCAGCCGGACCTCGCCGGCGCCTTCGGAGTTAGCCTGACGTGCTTCGAGCGCGACCACGTCCGGGTGGCGGTGTGCCAGGCGGGGATCGTCCAGGAACAACTCGTAGTCGCTTTCCAGGGTGATGATCCGCTCTTCGGGCGAGATCTCTCCGGCCAGGGCGCGCACGAGCGTGGTCTTGCCGGTGTTGACCTCCCCGCACACGATGATGTTGCGGTGCGCGGAGACCGCCGCTCGCAGGAATGCCTCCAGCGGCGCAGTGAGGGTGCCCAGTTCGGTGAGCTGCCGCAGGCCGATGTCGACGAGTCGATGGACCCGGATCGCCAGATGCGGATGCCGCGATACCCAGCCCACCACCGCAAGCCGGACTCCGTCGGCCAGCGCGACGTCCAGCAAGGGAGACGCGTGGGAGAACTCCCGGCCGCTGTTACCGCGCCGCGCCAGCAACTGGACCCACTCGATCAGATCGTCGTCGGTCTCGGCGACTGGCGGACCGGGCTCCTTGGTGCCGTTGGTGTAGCTGATCCATGTCTGGTGGCAGCCGTTGACGACGATGTTCTCCACGTCGGAGCGTTCCAGGAACGGCTGAAGAGCCCCCAGCCCGAACCGGCGGTCGAACACCAGCTGCGCAACCCGTTGCTGCTCCAACGCCGAGCTCACGCGACCGGACGCCATCTGCTCGTGCGCCCATGCCTGCACCTGCGCTTGAATCAGCTGCCGCGCCCGCACCCGGTCCACTCCGTCGGCCAAAGCGTCGACCAGCTGTGCAGATATCTCACGCACTGCCGCCCAGATGTTCGTCTCACTGGCGGATGTGAGAGTGTTCGATGCCGCCTGTGGGCGGGGAGCAGAGCCGAAGAGCCCCGGCGTCGTGTTGGCCCATCCGGATACGGTCATCGGCGAACCCCCGAAGCCGCCAGCGGCGCTGACCGTCTTGCTCCATCAAGGGAAGTGGACGTGGTTCCCGGCCCGGCGACGGTCGCCCGGAGGCGGTTCCCGAGCACGCCCAGCGACCGAACCAGCAGCGAGGTCCTGAAGGTCAGCCGGGGACGCGCACCGTCCGACAGGACACGGGCGTCCGTCGGCGAACACGGCAACTCGGCAAGAACCGGGAAACCCAGCACCCGCTCGACGTCTGCAGCGCCGTAAGCCCCATCGGCGATCAAGCACAGTCTGATGGCCGCCTGCTCGCCCACCAACTCGTTGAGCGCATCCAACCGAGCCGCGGCGGCATCGACTTGCGTCACAGTGGGCTTGAGGACCATCACCACCGCATCGGCCGCCTTCAGCAACTCGATCGGAGTATCGCTGCCACCGACCCGGCCCAGGTCGGCGATCACGTCACCGTCCCTGGCCAGCAGCGCTTCAGTCAGCCGCGGCCAGACCGGCCTCAGCCGCACCCCATGACGGGGATCGCGGACACCATGCAGCAACCCCGCATGCCCGTCGTCTGGGATCGGCACCACGTACTCCTCCAGCGCGACCGGGCGCTGAGGATCGGCCTCGGCGGCCATCGCGAGCCCGAGCAGCCCCGGTCCGGCAGACGCACGCATCCGGTCGGCCATGAACCCTGGCAGCACCCGGCGCCCCATCGGGTCGCACTCGGCCAGCAGAACTCGGCCCGGCCACGCCAACGCCAGCCCGAGCGCGGTCGTCGACACCCCCGGGGACCCGCCCGGAGAGATCAGGCAGTGCAGCGCCATCGCCTCAGCCCCGCCTTTCGGTCACCACGAGCACGACCAGCCCGGCCGCCGCCTGTCGCGCCACTCGGCTGCTGTCGGCATCGGCCACCAGCAGCGCCACCGTCATCGCCCCCTCTGCGTCTGGGCCCTCCACCTGATCGACCACGCCTGAGACGTCCCTAGCCGCGACGGGCTGTTGTTGACCCGTCCTCGGACCGCCACCGGCGCCTTGCTCCTGACCGCTGGGCGTGAACACCACGCGGACGCGCCAGCCTGGAGCCAGCCCCGGCGGCATCGCGCTGGCCTTCAGCGGAACCGGCACCAGCGTCTGCCCAGGGGGCGGACTCTGCTGCGTCGCGAGCTGCGACGCCGCCAGCAGCGTCCCCTTCCGCAGGCCCACGGCGGCACGCCGCCCGACCACCTCACCCAGCTGACGTTCAGGAATTACCGGCACTGTGGAGCCGGTAGCGACGCGAACGACGTCCAAGTCCGCCTGAACGATCTTGTGCCCTACCGCAACATCACGCGCGAGCCGAACCACTGCGACCCGCTGACCCGATGACTGGAACAGGTACACGTTCGCCAAGACCGCGAACGCCAGCAGCATTACGCCGGCCACCACCCATCGGGGCCGACGCTGCCGCGCCAGCCTTTTGGCCGGCGCGGGGTTCGGGCCGCCGGTCAGCTTCGGAACCGTCGGCTTGGGCAGCGTGCCACTACCGGTCTTCATGCCACTCCCTCATCCGTAGAGACCCTGTGCCTCGGCCACCCGCAGCCGGAAACTCGTCGACCGTGTCAGCGGCGGCAATGCTCCACCCGACCCGTCCGAACCCCGCCAGGTGCCTCCCCACAGCACGCTCACCCGCACCCGGTAGGCCCCACCCGGCTGATGCGCCGATGAACGCTGAAACGTGTACGAGCAATCGGTGCGCTGCATAGATGCCGGACGAGATTTGTCATATGCGGTTCCAGGACCTGTGCACCGAACGGGGCTTCCATTGCCCGGGTCGATCGTCATGCTCTGCGGCCTCGCCGAGACCTCAACCCACACATCGCGTGCGGTGGCCCGGCTGGTGATCGTGCGCCAGTTCGTAACCCAGAACCACTCCGGCAAGCCCACCAAGCCAGCCGATCGCCGCGGCGGCGCGGTGCGCACCCTGGGCGCAGGAATCGGCATCTGCGCCCAGTTCGTCATAGCCAGTTGTGCGGGTGAAACCTTGGGCGGCTTACTGCCCTCGGGTTCGGGTGCGCAAACGACCTGCACGTATTCGCTGAGCTCCTGGCAATCCCGTGGCCCAGTCGCGTCGGATTCGCTGGACTGATGCTTGGTCGAGTGTGACTTCGGTCGGCGGCTCGGCCCGCTTCTTCCGGGGGAATTAGCGCCGTACTTGTACCCGTGGATGTTGGCCACCGGCGGCAGTGGATCCGCTGGGGGCGACAATGAGCTCACCATATTTGCTGAAAGCGGGCCTGCAATGATAATGGATATCGCAGTGGCGTACATTTCTCAGCAGCCTTCGCCGAGCGAGATTATCTTGACGACGCGCCATTGCCCATCGCTGCCTTTGGATAGGTGCGCCTTGACTCCTTCCTCCTTGAGGCCCCGATTCACCTTCTTGTGTGTGCGGGAATTCTGAAGACCGGCATTGCTGGCGTCCAAGCAGTCATGCAGGATTGCCTTGTTTCCGTCGACGTGGACGCTCTGCACGTGTGGAATTGAGTTTCCGTAGGAAGTGAGGTTCTCTGCCTTCAACTCCTCAACGCGATTGAGTACCCGTGACAGTTGGGGGTCGGACATGAATCTCGACAACTCTTGCTTCCGGGTGCCTTCAGGGAGGGAGTCGGCGGTATCCAGTTGCGCAACAACGTTTGTATAAGCAGTTGTTGCAGCGTCATCGTCAGCGGGTGGGGATGTTGGGGGCATGGTCTGGGCGGAAGGCAGCGTGGCCGTGCGGCCCTCGGCATCACAGCCTGTCAGCAGGAGCGCAATGCCAATGGTGCCGGGAAGGCAGAGCTGAGCGGCCACCCGTCGGCGGATTGCGATCAAGTATCTGCCTCCATGCGTTTGATCGTTCTCGGTGCTGCTGCGGCAGAGCTGCCGCAGCAGCTCCGAGAATGCAATGACGAGCGATGGTAGATGCGCACGGTGGCGTTCGCATCCGTGTCTCGCCGTGAAGAGAGTAAATCTCCGGATGCCTGTGGCCAAAGGTGAATGCATTCGTACCGTAATGCGGCGGTATGCTCACATTGTGAACCTTGGGATGCCACGCCCGGATGCCGGAATTGGAGGCATCCTGCTCATCACATCCCGGGCGGAACAGCGGAGTCGGCGGAAATCCGGCCGTCCTGAACGGCTGCGACCAGCAGGGTCTCGGCCGCGTGCCGCTGCTTGTACAGGCGTTTGGCTGGCACTCCCTGAACCTGGGCGTACTCCTGAACGGAGGTGCCGTCCAGCCGCGTGGCGATGATCAGTTCGGCGTTGGCAGGGCTGATGACCCCTTGGCGTGCGGCGTCCAGGAGCAACATCACCGGGTCCGAGTTGGCCGCAGCCGCACGGTGGGCCAGTTCACGCGGGTCACACGGGACGTGGCGGGTCTCCCTGCCTCGGGCGCGCAGGGCGCCCTTGCGAGCCCAGAACATCAGGCGCGCGGCGATGTGCGGACGCGAGGTGTCGATACGCGCCACCTGAGCGACGAACTCGGTCAGCAGCTCCGAGACGATGTCGTCAGCGAGATGGCTCGGGCTGGAACGGATGATGCGCGCTGCGATGCTCTTGAGACCGGGCATGGCCATTCCGACGCAGCCGACCACCCATGAGGGCTCTCCGGTCCGTGCCCGGCGGATGAGTTCGCACCACACCTGGTCCTTCAGATCGCTGGATGCGGAGCGCTCCAGCAGCAGGTCGCGCAGTGTGTTCAGGTCGATCGGCTGCTGGGGCAGGCCCTGCCCGATCACTCGGCCGTCCACCGTGAGCGGGCCCGGGCCCCTCGTCAGTAGCCGGAAGGAGTCCTCGGCAACGGTCAGCGCGTTGCGCGACCGGAACGCAACCGTGCTGGCCGGACGCTGGTCATTGGCGCGGCGGTGGCTCATGTCGTCATCCCCCGAAAGGTCGTGATGGATCGATGACCCCAGGTGTCCACCACGGCATGTGCAGATCATGAACACTTCATAGGCAGGACGCCCTGCACACGAAGTGTTCATGATGTGTTAGAAACGGCCCTGACCTGCGATGACACCCTCACCGCGATGTTCTTTCGTATGAACAGGCAAAGTCGGCCGAGTGTTTAAAACAGCCGCTGCCTGGCTGTTCATCCGCCGCCAGATTCCTTCGGTAAAGATCTCGGGAGGGGCTGGCAGCCCCCTCGGTCACTCGCTCGCCCGGATCCTTCTCATGCCGGTATGGGAACCTTTTGAGGATTTCCATCTGGTCGCGATCTGCTCCGCGCCACTGCCACGATGAGCCGGCGCGAGTTGGCTCAGCCGACCGCGCTCCACGGGACCTAACGTTCCGCAGCGCTGACTGTGTGCGCTTCATGAAGACACGGCAACGCATGTCACTGAAGTGCTCACGGAGTGCTCATAATCGCTGTGACCTGCGGTGTTGTCGTCGAACGGATGGTGTGCCTACGGCCGAGGTCGCACTCGACGAGGACCTGGCTGCCGCCGGATCGCCCGGCGCCGAGCGGTTGACGGGGCATGAAGACTTGCGGGACAACCATGGTGAGAGACAGGAACCGACAGGTTGGCGAGCGGCGGCTTGAGGACGGCTGATGGCGAGCAGCGGGGACAAGGGACGCGGCGAGGCGACCGAGGTGAGTGACGACCCCAACGGCGGGCGTGGGGACTCGTTCGCCTCCCTGTTGGCTGGGTGCCGGTTCTCGGCTGTGCATTTGGAGCAGAGGGACGTCTACACTCCGGCCGTCCCGGACTACTTGAGGTGGCTGGGCGGTGACCATTTCGACCCGGTCGAGCGGTGGCAAGGATGGATCGACCTCCTCGCACCCGTGGTGGCCCGTGGGGTGTCGATCCGCCGGTTGCGTATCGTGTCCGAGCCGGTCACCGATTACATCCGCTACGAGTACGGCGTGACGCCGATGAACGTGGCGGCGGGTGAGTCGGTGCGCTGGCTGCCGCGTCGGCGGGCATCGGATCTGGCGCTGCCGGGTAACGACTACTGGGTGTTCGACGACCGGGTCGTGCAGTTCAACCACTTCGCCGGGGACGGATCGTCGCTGGGCCCTGAGAATCGCACCGAGCCGTCCGTGGTGTCGCTGTGCTTGTCGGCATTCGAAGCAGGATGGAAGCGGTCGATCCCACACGCGGACTTCGAGCCGACCTGATAGTCGGGACCATCGAGGTTCAGCCCTGCTCGGCAGATGTCGGTCTCGGAGGGCTGTTCCACCTGGCGGCCGTGTCGTCGTTTCGCAAGGTGGCGAGCCGGTGAGCGACTTCTCGCCGAGCCCAATCGGTGCTCGGAGCTTTGCGAATGTAGGGACTCAGTCCGCTGAGTTCACGGACGTGCACGAGCACGTCGAAGCCCGGACAGGTACGAACGTCCCGTCCGTAGGCGGCTGTGAAGGCATCAAGATCTTGCTCAGTATGGCGGTTGAACCGGCGACGCATGTAGTGCGGCTGGATCAAGTCCCATTCCCGAGGGCCATGGGCGACGTGGTCCCAGTCGCCGAGCACGACCTCCCCATCGCGGACCCGGATGAGGTTATTGGTGTGGGCATCTCCGTGGATCAGCCCAGAGGGGAGCGTGCCGGCCAGTTGCGTCCAGGCGGTGCGGATCTCATTGATTCGGGTGAGCAGCCATGACCGGTCTCGGTTGCTCATGGCATTGGGGTGGCGTTGGGCTGCCTCGGCGACACTGCCCAACGGGTCGGTCATCGGTTGCAGCTTGAACGGCGGGACCGGCTGGTCGTGGAGCGCCCGGAGTATTCGGCCGAGGTCTGCGCCGGTTCCCGGGTGCCCGGCACAGACCTCGAGCAGCCGCCAGATCGACAACACGTGTGCGTCGATGCGGAAGGGATCTGCATCGGCAGGCTCGGTGCAGGGGAATCTGCGGCTGGCCAGCCATCGCGTTATTGCGACGGACTGAGTGACCCTGTCGAACGCCTTGGGGTTACCGGCGATGCGGACGACGAGTCGTGCTGCCGGCAGCGCGATGACGGTGTTGCTGTGCTGCCCCACCAGCCGAGCATCGCCCGTCGGAATCGCGCACCGCTCGCTGACCGTGTCAAGCAGGAGCCGGATCTCGTCGGGAAGGGCTGCCATGAAGGGTCACCTGCGGCTCACCGGGCGCAACGCGCCAACACCGGACGCGCGGCCTCGTATAGCTCGGTGACGGCGGGTTGGTCCTGGTGAGGGCGGAGGGCATCGAGCACTTCGGTGACCCGTAGACAGACACGGCGTGAGGAGATCTCAGCGGCGAGTGTGAGTAGCTCATGGCCGCAGGCACAGGCCTGCTCGATGTTCAGGTTCTGCGCGTGTGCGATCGAAAGGACGCCGAGGGTGAAGGCGCGGGGCCGTGGTTCGGTTCGGGTGGCCAGGCTCTGCTCGGCGGAGCGGATGGCGTGCCGTCCCATGCCGAGGTTGACATAGCAGCGGGCCTCCTCATGGCGCAGATGCCCGACTCCGTAGGCGTTGATCCAACTGGGTTCGGTCGTCGTTCCGGTTCGCTCGTAGGCGTCCCACACATCGCCGAGGATGCGCTGGGTGCGTGCACGGTTACCGGTCAGCGACCATGCGAGCGCGGCCTTGGTCGTCAGGAAGGCCCGCCCGAGCGGAGGGACCGCGCGCGCTATGCCGACGGCGCCTTCGGTGTAAGCCAACGCCTGGTCCACGTATCCCGCTTTCTGAGCGGGACGTCGGGCGAGTGTGGCTTGGTGCATTTCATGCTCCCCGCGCCGTGACAACACCCACGCCGTCAGGGAAGGGTCGCCCGACTCGTTGGCCATGCTCGCGGCCCGGCCCAGCAGGGTGAGAGAGGTATCCGGCCGGTCGGTGTCCAGATTCATCGCCGAGACGCGCAGGGTGAACTCGGTGGAGACCGCGAAGAGCCGCCGGCGGAGGGGATCGGATGCGTGTCCACGGAGCCGCGGCTCGATGACGTCGGTGAGGTACTCGGTGGCCTGCCGGCGGATGCGGGTGCCGCCGAACTGCCGATCGGAGGCCATCAGCGCTGCGAGCATGCCGCGGATCGCCTCGACGTCTCCCTCATTGGGATTGGGTGCGGGCGGCGGTTGAGGCCCGTCCTCGAACAGTTCGTCGTCACTCATGCCGAAGGCCCGGGTGTACAGGATGCGGTAGCGCTCGGTGACCCGCACGACCTCGCCCTTCTCCCACCGCTCGATGTAGCGGCGCAGGCTCCGAACGCTCGGCATCTTGTGGGGATAGTCGGCTGCGTCGCGCAGCTCCTGGGCCATGCGGGGGGTGTCCCATCCCCTCGTCCGCCGTTCGCGGCGCAGCCGAGCCCGGACCTGTGGGGTCGTCTCATAGGGCATGAGCGTGCACCTCCCTGTCTGTCGGTTGCCGGGCGAACGCTGAAGATGTCGCAAGCTGTCGAACATTGTCGTCTAGAGCTGTGGCGCCCACCACAGATTCACTAACAGTGACCAGATCGCCACGTCCTACAGAGAGCCGGTCATCGTGCACCGATTCCCAGAGGATCAGACGCAGCAAGCCGTCGCGCGCCTGCCCGCTGACCTCCTGTGCCAGACGATCGCCCAACCAGGGCCCGGGTCGCGCACTGCTCTGGGCGTCGTGTCGGCGTCGGCGTTGAGCAGATGATGGTGCGGCTGGTGACCGTCCTGACAACAAGCATGATCAAGGTTGCCCATCCGGGTCCTTGGCCAGGTCCTTCCGAGTTCTAGTTGCGGCGAGGACGGCAACAGGGAGAAGGCGCTGCCACGGTGTTGTTGACGAGATGAATGAACAAGACGGCTCTCCCTCGACTCCGGAAGACACATCTTTTGATCTGCCGGTTGTGCCCGCCATCCAGGCTTCTCCAGAACGGATAAGGCGGGCGTCGCTGCTGGCCTTGCAAGAGCGATTCCCATACCTGTGCGCTTGGTACGGGCAGTCCACGCGGCATTGGTGGGCGCTGCTCGGCGGCCAGCTCGTTGAGCAGGAGACCGCAGATGCCCTTGCAAGGCAGGTTGCTCGATGGAGAGCTGGCGACCCGCTCTGAACCGTCGGTGCGGATCCCTGTTTTTACCAGACCTATACACAGCTTGCTTGACGCCATGAACAGAGGCAAGCGCTGATTGTATTCCATCCGCCCGCTTCAACGGCCGTCTAAACGGCAGGGGCGGCCAAACGACAAGGGGAATGGAAAGTGGAAAAGAAAAGCTGGGGCATGTGCTCTCCGGGCGACTGGCTGCGGGGTTCGGGGCCGATGCAGTGGCGTCGGGTCTACCCGGGCCGAGTGGATCAGGTGCGTGCCGCTCGGGTGTTCGCCGCGACGCTGTTCGAGGGGACCGGCCGTGAGGAGGACGTGGCGCTGGTGGTGGCCGAGTTGTCCACGAACGCGGTCCGGCACTCGCGGTCGGGCAACGACCGGGGCTGGTTCGGCCTAGAGGTCACGCTGTCGGAGATCGCCTACATCGCGGTGACCGACCTGGGCGGGGGCTGCGTGCCCACGATCCGGTCGGAGACGCCGGGGTGCGAGCCGCGGGTGGGCGGCTACGGCCTGCTCACGGTGTCCAAGTTGGCCCTGACGATGGGAGTGCACGGCAGTCCCGGGGACGGCTTCACCGTGTGGGCCGACATGGACCTGCGCCGCCCCGCCCAGAACGGCCCGGGGCAGCAGGTGACGCTGGCGTCGTAGGGAGGGTCCAGCCTGCTGATACCAGGCTGGCCCCTCAAGGGACAGCGTAGAAGAACGCCGCTCGCGTCGGGAGGCCCCGTCCGCAGCCCGCATCAGCCGGTCTACGGACGGGGCCGAGGCGTCTGTGCCGGTTTGTGCGCCGAGGACCGCTGCGTAGACGGTGCGGCGTGCTGTCGTCTCTCCGCAGGGCTCCGGCGTAGTGGAAGTGACGGCCTGATTGTCCGGTTCGGTCGGCCGGGTTGGGGGCGCGGAGATGCGTGCAGGCACGGCCTCCGCGATCATGAAGTTGTCTACGCCTCGTGATCACAAGAGAAGACCGTGCCTGCCTGTTCATCATCGCTGATCTTTGCTGTTCTTGGCGACCTTGCCGGGTTGCCGGCCGCTGACCGTGAGGTGCTGGCGGGGAGAGTTCCGCAGCTCATGGCCCATTTGGCGTGGGTTCCAGACCCTCGGGATCCGCGCGGGGTGCGGCACTCGCTGTGCTCACTGCTGACCGTGGCCGTCGCGGCGGCGCTGACCGGTGCGACCTCGTTCGCGGCGATCGGCGAGTGGGTCGCCGACGCTCCGGACCAGGTGCTGTCGGCTCTGGGCGTCCGCTACGACCCGTTGGCCCGCGTGCACCAGGTGCCGGACGAGGCGACCATCCGGGACGTGCTGGAACGCCTGGACGCGACCGCGTTCACCGCGGCGACCGGCGCGTGGCTGACCAGCCTGACCCAGGTACAGGCCGACACCGGGCATACCGCGCAGGGGCCCTCGCCGCACAAGCCGCGCCGCCGGTCGATCCAGGTGGACGGCAAGGCACTGCGCGGCACTCGCCACCACACCGCCTCGGGCCGGGCCCGGCACCTGCTCGCCGCCTGCACCGGCCGGCACGCCACCGTGGTGGCCCAGGTCGAGATCGACGGCAAGACCAGCGAACTGGCGGCGTTCGAACCGCTGCTGCGGCCCCTGGAATTGACCGGCACCGTCGTCACCGCCGACGCCCTGCACACCCAGCGCGACCACGCCCGCTTCCTGGTCACCGAGAAGAGCGCCCACTTCATCCTCGTGGTGAAGAAGAACCAGCCGTCGCTGTATCACCAGCTCAAGCGGCTGCCATGGCGCCAGGTCCCGATCGGGCACACCGAGGATCATCACGGGCACGGCCGCACCGAACGCCGGTCGATCAAGGTCACGGCCGTCGGGCAGGGCCTGCTGTTCCCGCACGCCGCCCAGGCGATCCAGATCACCCGCAGAACCCGGCCCCGCCGGGGCGGACGCTGGACCGCTGTGACCGTCTACGCGATCACCAGCCTGCACCCCAACCAGGCCACCCCCGGCGAACTCGCCACCTGGATCCGGCAGCACTGGCAGATCGAAGCCCTGCACCACATCCGCGACGTCACCTACCGCGAAGACGCCTCACAAGTACGCACCGGCAGCGGACCCGCCGCCATGGCCGCCCTGCGCAACCTGGCCATATCAATCCTGAAACTCTGCGGCTGGACCAACATCGCCCAAGCCAACCGCAGACACCTCCAAAACGCCCACCGCTGCCTCACCACCCTCGGCCTCACAACCGGACACCACGACCCATAACGCGAGAACGCCGGAGCCGTGGTCTCTCCGGTCTTGTTTTCAGGGTTCTTATCGGTCTTCTTTTCGGGGTTCTGTCTATGAACAGAAGGTGCTGCTTACGGCGTCTGGGCAGGTCGCAGCGGGTGGTGCATATTCTGTTGGTGGCCCCGACTCGTCACCAGGACGACCCCTGGTAATAGCTTGCGATGTTGGCCTGGTTTTCCTCTGGCCTCTAACTATTTCCTCTGGTCGGTTCGCTGTCCCCCCTCGTCGATACGCCAGCTGTATGCCGGCCCGCCAGTGCCGGTTCGGCGCTAGACCCTTTGCGCCCGAGGTCGCCGTCGCCCGATGAGTCGAAAATGTGGGAAGAGGCGCGAAACGCCTCGCGCGAGGTGCCGTCGGGCCGCGCCGCCGCGCCTTTTGGTGCACGGGGACTCCGAAAAGGCGCGAGCGTGATGAGGTGCCCGGGTGTGAATTGGTGCAAATCTGCTTTACCGTCGGTTGGGTTTAGCGGGTGCGGGCGGGATTGGTTAGGTTGTTCAGCCGTTGAGGTGACTAAAAATGTGGCCGAAGGTGCTTGCCTAGTGGCGCGGCATCGAGAAATGGTCGAGCTCCCGATGAACGGGAACGGCACCGGATTTCCGGGCGCCGGTCACACCAAATGGGAGACGAAATGGCCGCGAAGAACATCACCGGAAATGGCGCCAACGGGAACGGCGTCACGGACAACGAGAACGCCGGAAACGGCGCCGCCGCTGTCACGGGCGGGGCGCGCCCGTCCGGTGCGGCTGGGGACGTGTGGGACGCGCTGACGGGCAACCCGGGTGCGACCGTGACCGCGCTGGTCGAGGCGTCGGGTGTCAGCCGCGCCACCGTCACGCGGACGCTGACCACCCTGGAGCGCGACGGGCGCGCCGCCCGGACGCGCGGCGGTCGGGACGGCGGGAAGCGCCAGCCCGACACCTGGCACCCGGTCACGGCCACCACCGCCGACGACACCCCGGCCACCGACCACACGCCGGACGCCTCCGACCCGGACGCGCCGACCGGTGACGCGGACACCGCCATCGACACCCCGGTCAGCACCGACGCGCCGACCGCCGACGACACCGCCCCCGGGCAGGACGCGCCGACCGAGGCACCTGCCACCGGTGAGGACGCGCCGACCGGCACGGACACCGCCCCCGTCACCGCCCCCACCGGTGACGCGCCCGCCACCGAACCCACGGACGCCGGGGACGCGGGGGCGGGGATGGACGCGACGGCGGTCGCAGAGGCGCGGGACGCGCTGACCGCGCTGCAGGACGCCATCGGGGCGGCGTTGACCGCACTGGACGCCGGGGACGGTGCGGCGGCGCTGACGGCGGCCGAGGGCGCCTACAGCGGGTCGGGGCTGGTGCGGCGGCTGGTGCGCGCCGCCGCCAACGGGCGCCCGCGCACCGCGTCGGGCGCGCCGCGTTCGGCGCCGGGTGAGATGCGCGCGAAGGTCGCCGGTCACCTGACCGGGCACCGGGGCGCGGCGTTCACCCCGCACGAGATCGCCAAGGTGATCGGGCACTCGGCGGGGGCGGTGTCCAACGCCCTGGACCGGCTGACCGAGGCCGGTGAGGCCGAGCTGGTGTGCGAACGCCCCCGCCGGTTCACCGCCACCACCGGCCGCCGCGCCGGGCGCGCCGCGCGCTGATCGTCCCGCACCGACCGCCACCCGGGGGCGGGTCACCGCGCGACCCGCACCCGCCCCCGGCGTCCCGACCACTCACGCACGCCAAGGAGCCATGCCATGACCACCGTTCACACCACCCCGACCACCACCGCGCCGACCACCGCCCCGACCGCGAGCACGCCGACCGGCAGCACCCCGGCCACGAGCCCCGCCGTCCCGGCGCCCGGTGGCACCGGTCGCCTCGGATCGGGTGAGTTGCGCCGCAGGGTCGCCGCGATCCTGGTGGACAGTCCGAGGGCGACGTTCACGCCGGGTGAGATCGCCCGGACCCTGGGCCGGTCGGCGGGTGCGGTCGGTAACGCGCTGAACGTGCTGGCCGACCGTGGGCAGGCCGATCTGGTGGCGACCGGGCCGCGCCGCTACCGGGCCACCGCGACCACCGGCGACGCCCTCAACGGCGGTGCGCCCGCCGCCCCGCCCGTGCGCCGCCCCGCCGCGCCCGCGCCGACGTCCGCCCCCGCGCCGACGTCCGGCACGTCGGGCGCCTCGGGGGCGTCCGGGAAGGCCGGGAAGGCGCCGGTGGGGCCGGTGGTGCGGCCGAACGGGCAGGCGTACCACCCGCGCCGGTTGGCGGACCTGCCGGACGTGGCGGCGCTGCAGCGGCTGCGTGAGGCGTCCATCCCGGCGCTGCTGTACGGGCCGCCCGGGACGGGGAAGACGTCGCTGGTCGAGGCGGCGTTCCCGGACCTGATCACGGTTGCCGGGGACGGGGACACCGCCGTCGCCGATTTCGTCGGCGAGTACACCCAGGCGCCCGGCGGCGGTTACGAGTTCGTCTATGGGCCGCTGATCACCGCGATGACCGAGGGCCGCGCCCTGCTCATCGACGACGCCACCCTCATCTCCCCGAAGGTCCTCGCCGTGGTGTATCCGGCGATGGACGGGCGGCGGCAGATCACCGTCAAGGCGCACAAGGGCGAGACGATCACCGCCGCCGAGGGGTTCTACGTGGTCGCCGGTCACAACCCCGGCGTTCACGGCGCCGTGCTCACCGAGGCGCTCGCGTCCCGGTTCGCCGCGCAAATCCGGGTGTCGACCGACTACGACCTCGCGCGGACGTTGGACATCGAACCGCGCGCCGTGCGCGTCGCGCGCAACCTGGCCCGCCGTCAGGAATCCGGCGAGATCGGATGGGCGCCGCAACTCCGCGAACTGATCGCCTTCCAAAAGGTGTCCGGGGTCCTGGGGCCCGAGGCGGCGGTGGCCAACCTTCTCGGCATCGCGCCCGAAGAGGACCGCGACGTGGTCGCCGAGGTCGTGTCCGCCGTCTACGGGCGCGCCGTCGCCCCGCTGGCCCTCGGCCAGCAGATCTGACCCGCACCCGCCCGCACATCACCGCACCGCATTCGCACGCACCCGCACGGAGGAACCATGGCAACGCACGTCATCCCCACACCCGCCCCCGCCGCGCCGTCCGGCGCCGGAACGGCCACCACCGCCCCCTCCTCACCCGCCCCGGTTCCGGCGCCCGCACCGGCGCCCGTGACCGGGTTGGGCGGGGAATGGCTGCGGCTGTCGGCAGCGTTCACCGACGCCGTGACCGACCTCACCGACCGGGAAGACCTCACCGTGCAGTGCGCGCCCGGCCTCGGGCAAGGCGCGCCCGGTTGCTTCGTCCCGGACCTGGCCACCATCGAACTGGACGGCAGGCACCTGCGTCTGGACCCGGCCACGTGCGACCCGTCCTGGCCCGCCGACCGCGACCGCTACCCCGCCCTGTGGGGCGTGCTCACCCACGAGGCAGCGCACGCCACCCACACCCGCTGGGCGGTCCCGGACGGCGCGCCCGCCGCCGCAGCCGATGCGGCGATGGCGCTGGAAGAGTCGCGGATCGAGGCGGCGCAGGTGCGCCGCCGCCCCGCCGACCGCCGCTGGCTGCGCGCCTCGGCCACCAGCCTCGTGTTGGCCGACTTCACCACCCCGCCCACCGCCGCACCCGCCACCCCGCCCGGCCCTGGCGCGCCCGCGCCGTCCGGTGGTGCCCCGACCGGCGCCCCGTCCGGCACCTCGTCTGGCGCTTCGGCGGGTGCACCGGCGACCGCGCCGCCGGTGACGACACCGCACGCGGCGATGACGCCGTGGAACGCCGGACGCGCCGCCGCGCTGATCCTGGCCCGCACCGACGCCGGAATCCTCGAACCAGCCGAGACCAAGCCTCTGGCCGAGGCCGTCCTCAACGTGCTCGGGCCGTCCCGGTTGAGCGCGCTGGCCGCGCTGTGGCACCGGGCGCACGCCACCGCCGACGACGACGCCGAGGCGATGATGGACCTGGGGCGGCGCTGGTGCCGGGTCCTGGACGTCAACCCCGACCGCCCTGTACCGCCCCCGCTACCGGGAACACCGGGCGCCTCGGGCGACCCGTCGCCGCTGGCCGAGGCGCTCGGCGCGACCATGGTGGCCGTGCACGCGGCCGCCGCCGAACCAGCCCCCGGCGCGCCCCGCCCCGACGACCCGGCTGAGAAGCGGCGGCAGGAGAAGGACGCCCGAGACACCGCCGACCGGGCCGCGCGCCGCGTGTTCGGCGCCAGCACCGCGCCGACCACGGCGCGCGGACGGACCGCGATCACCGGCACCCGCCCGCCCACCTCCGGTGAGCAGGCCGCCGCCCGCCGCCTGGCCCGCCGGTTGCGCGCCGCCGCGCACCGCGACCGCGTCACCACCACCCACACCTCACCCACCCCGCCCGGACGCCTGTCGATGCGGGGCGCGCTGGCCGCCGACGCCCAGCGCGCCGCCGGAACCGTCCCGACCGCCGAACCGTTCACCCGCACCACCCGCCGCCACGTGCCCGCGCCGCCGCTGCGGGTCGGCATAGCCTGCGACGTGTCCGGCTCCATGAACACCCTGGCCGCGCCGGTGGCATCGGCTGCGTGGATCATGGCCCGCGCCGCCGGACATATCCCCGACGCCGCCTCGGCCACCGTCATCTTCGGCGCCAACGTCCGCCCTATCGTCCACCCTGGACACACCCCGGGCACCGTGACCGAGTTCGCCGCACGCGACCCGCGCGAAGACTTCGTCAAGGCCGTCGACGCCCTCGACTCCGCCCTCGACCTCACCCGCCCCGGCGCCGCCCGCCTGCTGGTCATCGTCTCCGACGGCAGGTTCAAAGACGACCAGCCCACCGACGGGCAAAAGCGCATCGACCGGCTCACCGCCGCCGGATGCGGCGTGCTGTGGCTGTCGATGTCGGCCAAAACCCGCGCCATGAACGGCGCGCACCTGGTCACCCTGACCGACCCCGCCGCAGCCGCCGACGCCATCGGCGCCGCCGCCGCCCGCGCCCTACGCAACGCCTGACAACCCCGCCCGGTGCGCCCCGGCGTGGGCGCACCGGGCCCGCAGCCGTACCCGCCAACCCGCTACCACGCGCCCCGTGACCGCCTGGCGTGGACGGAAGGCGGCGGCGCTGGCATCGCCAAGAAAGCTCCAACACCGGCAGGAGAGCCGCACCGTGAACCGCATGGAGTCCTACATTCGTGACCGCCATGACGACGCCCACCAGCGGCGTTGCGAGGCAGAGGCGAAGATGCTCGCCGGCCTCGACGAAGGAGAGGACATCGCCGCCGCCGTTGCTGCCGTCGCCGCCGCCCGCGCCACCGCGTCCTGGTGGGACGAGCCGGTCACCGGCATCGACCAGGAGGGCCTGGACCCCGTCGAGGCGCTGTGGCGGGCCCGCGAGTCCGCCCGCCGTGCGCTGACCGACCACAGGATCCCGCGCCACGCCGACCCGTTCGCCCAAGGCTTCGCCGTCGCGTTCATCGAGGCCGCCCGCACCTTCTACCGCGACACCGCGCACCTGGACGCCCTCACCGCCCGCACCGAAAGGACCCACTCGTGAGCAACCTTTCAGCAGCCGTCACCCAGCCCGAGGCGACCGGCGCCTGCCTGGTCTTCGAGTTGTGCGCCCTCATCGACGCCACCGCCAGACTCGACGAGAAGCCCCGTGACCGGCTGCAGGGCGTGCATGAGGTGGTCGCGGTCGCCTACCGCGTCGCTGAGGCGGCAGGGCCGATCCTGGACAACGAGGCCGCGCTGCTCACCGCACTGCGCGAGGCCGCGACGGTCCGCCCGCCGATCCCCGAGTCCTGCCCCGGCTGCCAGAAGAAGGACGGTGGCCGGTGCGGACACCACGCCGGAAGCACCGACGTCGCCGAGACCTACCACGAACTCGGCCACGCCCTCAGCGGCCCCGTCTACGGCCCCGCCTGCGGCCCTTCCCGCCCTTGACGGCCTGGCGCCGACGGCCGCCGCCGACCGGCCCTCACGATGACCAACTGACGAAGAGGCGTGATGACCGCGACCGATTCGCTTCGGTGCGAGAGATCAAGGCGTACTGGGTGGAGATGGCGCTGGTCCCTGGGCGGGGGCGATGATCTGCTTGACCTTGCGCCGATCGATGCCGTGCTTGTCGGCCAGGTACCGCTGCGACAGCGGACGCCCCGGCCCGTTCAGGCTCGCCAGATACTCGGTCAGCACGGCCTGCTCCGGCGTCTGCTCCACTTCGGCGCACGCGGGCCCGGCCCGCTCCGTTGCGGTGCGCCCGCCCGTCTCACCCGGCCAGGACGGGCGCGCGTAGCGAGTGAGAGTCATCAACAACTCGAACGAGCCGACCAGCGCCAGCGCGGGCCACGCGCTGACCAGCGCACCGATGGGGCCGTGTGCGGCGCCGTGCGCCACGTTGGCGCCGACGGTGGCGCAGATGCCCGCCGCCAGGCTCCACCCAGCCAGCGCCGGTACCGGCCGGGCGCGGCGGCTGGCGTCCAGGATCACCATCGACGCCGCCCAGATCAGCCCGTCCACCGTGAACGGAACCAGCCGCGCCGTAACCCCGGCCTCGCCATAGGAGCGGACCAGGTCGAGCATGTGCGCGTAGGAGATGAGCGCGGCCACAGCGGCGACCGCCACCACCGCCAGCGCCGTGGTCGCCCGGATGAGGCGGTCGGTCACCGGCCGGCTCCTCTCACCGTCGTCTCTGCTTTTCGGTGTGCGGTGGGTCGGGTGAAGCCGAGCAGGGTGGAGCGGCGGTAGGACTGGACCTGCACCACGGTCCCCGTGTGCGGCGCGGCGACCATCTTCCCGCCGCCGACCACCAGGCCGACGTGCCCTGGATTGCTGGTGGAGGTGCCGGGACCGGAGTTGAAGAACACCAGATCACCTGGCTGTTCTCGGCCGTGCGGGACGCGGGGGCCCTGCCGCCACTGCGCACCGGACACGCGCGGGATGTCGACTCCGGCGGCACGGTAGGCGGCATAGGTCAGCCCCGAGCAGTCGAAGGCGCCCGGCCCGGTGGCACCCCACACATAGGGTTTACCGAGTTGCGCGCGGGCGTAGGCGATCGCTTTCGCGGCAGCCTTGCCGGGAGGCGGAGCCGTAGAGAAGGCGCCGGCGCACTCGGCTGGACTCGTCTCGGCATGAGCCCCGCCTTGGGCGTAGGCGCGGGCTTGTCGGAGGACCTTGCCGACGTAGGCGCGCGAGTGGTTGTACTGGAACAGCGCAGCCCGAACGCGTTCAGGAGCCCCGCCGTGCCGCAGATAGCGGGCGGCGGCCGGGATTGCGTCGGCCGGATCGTAGACGTCTCTGCGGCCGTCGTGGTCGCCGTCGACTCCGAAGGCGGCCCAGGTGCCGGGCATGAACTGCATGGGCCCGGCGGCTCCGGCATGGTTGCGGCCTGAGGAGATGCCGGGGCCGGTGCCGCGCCCGTGGTCGGACTCGACTTTCCCGACGCCCGCCAACAGGTGCCACCCGATCCCGTATCTGCTCCCGGCGGCGCGGTAAAGCCTCAGATAGGCGGGCGGGATGTCGCTGACGGACTCCCCCGGAGCGGGCTGGCAGGCCCCGCTTTGGGACCCGGATCCGGGGAGGACCGCGCCGAGGACGGCGACGAGCACCGCGACCAGGCCGAGCAGCGCGGCGGCCGCTCCGACCACCAGCGGCATCAGCCGCTCTCCGACTCATGCCGGGGCACCGTTCCCCAAAAGGTGGCCAGGTCGGCGAGCCGGAGCCTGCGGCCGGTGGTCCCGGCGGGCAGCCACACGGGCCCGGCGGGGCCGTCGGGCGAGGCGGCGGAGGTGTGGACGGCGGTGGCGACCGCAACCTCCGGGGCGCCGAGCAGGGCCCGCAGGTTGGCTTCCCGTTTGGGGCTGGGGAGCCAGAGCAGAACGGGTGTGGTGGTGCCGGTGGCTTCGGCGAGGTCGGCGTAGCCGCCGAGTTTGCGGGCGACGCGGGCGAGGGTTTCGGTGCCGGTGTCGTGCTCGAGGAAGAAGTCAAGTGTCTGCGTCGCCCCGCCAGGGTGGGGCTCGGTCCAGCGGCCGAACGCGTCCGGGCGGGCCAGGTCACCCCAGTGCGCGGCGCAGCGGTGCTCGGACCACCATTGGTCCAGGGCCGTTCCGTCGCCGCGTTGGTGAGCGTGGGAGTGCAGGCGGACGAAGAAGTCGTTGACGCCGACCTGATGGGCCAGGCGAGGCGAGACGGCGATGCCGGTCGCGGCATCTTGCCGGTATCCGAACTCGCTCATGGTCTGGCCGTGCTGGACGGCCAGCACGTGCGCTCCAGCGGGCCCGAGAACCCAGTGCCAGGGCCCGGACCCGACCGGCATCCAGGTCCGGAACCGCAGCAGCGCGTGCAGCCGGTGGAGCTGGTTGAGCCGCTGGCGGGCACGCTCGGGGCTGGGAAAGAACAGGGCGGTGAGTTGCCCGGTGGTCAGCACGCGGTGCTCCCACACCAGGGCGAGTAGTTCCCGGTCCCGGTCGGTGAGCCGGTAGGCGACCTCGGCCACCAGTTCGGCGGTCATCCGGGGCGGCCGGACCTGCGTGCCGCGTTGCCGGGTGGACGTCTTCGGCCGCCGGGTCACGACTCCTCCGCCTCGAGGTCTGCGCTGGCCGTCGGGCCGTCCGCCGTTCGGGCTGCTGGGCCGTCGCTCTCGGCTGAGGGTGAGGCGCCGGCGAGGTCCCGGAGCCCGACGGCCGGGATGAGGCGTTTGCCGCGCCCGGCGGCGAACTGCTCGCGGGATGCGTGGCGGAGGGCGGCGGCGCGTCCGGGGACCGGTTCGGGGAGCGGGCGGGTGCGGAAGGTGAATGCCGGGGTCGGGGCGTTCCCGTCCATCAGCCGGGCCGCCGCCTGGTACGCCCCGAGGTGGGAGAGGTCGTGTGGGGCGAGTAGGGGTGCGGTGTGTCGGGCCAGGTCGGTGGCGTCTTCGGGTGAGGCGGCGAAGTAGATCTTGTTGCGGGCGTCGGCCGATACCGCGTCGCGCAGGTCTTTGGGGAGCTGGGACAGGTGCTGGTGGGCCAGGGTGAGGCTGAACCGGTAGGCGCGGGCTTCGGCGAGGATGTCGGAGATGGAGCCGGGCAGGTTGAGGAAGTTGTGCGCCTCGTCGATGTAGGCGGACGCGTCGGGCCGTTCGCCTTCGTGCTGGGTGGCGCGCGGGGTGATGGCCTGCCAGGTGTGCGCCAGCAGCAGCGACCCGAACAGGCGGACGGCGTCCTCACCGAGCACGCCCTTGGGCAGCCGCGCCAAGATGAGACCACCGGTCCCGAGCATGCCGCCCAGGTCGAGGGTGGAGGCGCCGCCCGAGAGGGTGTGGCGGATGAAGGGCCGCAGCAGTACCGCGCGGAGTTTGTTCATCACCGGCCCGATCACCGTCGCCCGCGCCGCCGGAGTCAGTTCGTCGTAGGAGGCCCAGAATCCGCGCAGCAGTTCGTCGTCCAGGCGTGCGGTGACGCGGGTCCGGTAGGGGGTGTCGGTGAGCAGGCGGGGGATGTCGGCCAGGGTGGCGCGGGTGCCGTTGACACGGGTGAGGGTCAGGCACGCCGAGCGCAGCAGGTCGTCCAGGCGCGGGCCCCAGGAGGAGGAGAAGCAGCGGCGGAAGGTGGTAACGATCGACTCGGCCGCGAACGCCGGATCACCGCCTGCCAGCACGTTCAGGCAGGGTGGGCGGCCTCGGTCGGCCGGGTCGAACACCACCGTCTGCCCGACGGCCCGTTCGGGGAGGCGGTCCAGGATGTCGGCGACCAGGTCGCCTTTGGGGTCGATGACCAGCGCGCCGCGGCCCGCGGCGGCGTCGGACAGGATGAGGTTGGCCAGGAAGGTGGACTTGCCGACTCCGGTCTGCCCGAGCACGTGCAGGTGCTGGCGGGCGCCGGCGACGGTCAGCCCGACCGGGCGGGGCGCCCCCGCTTCGGAGTCGCCGAGCACGCGGACACCGGGCCCGGCCACCGGGACGGTCGGCGAGGGCGCGATGGGGCGGGCTCCGGCGCGGGTCACGCCGGGCGCGGCCAGGTCGTAGGGCAGGTGTGCCAGCGCCGCCAACTCCGGAACCGACAGCAGGTAGCCGCGGTGCAGATGCCGCGACTCCAGCCGCGCGGCCGGCCGGCGGAGGCGCCTGCGGCGCAGGCGCTGGTGGCCGGAGGTGAACAGCGCGAACGTCGACGCGACTTCGTGGGCGTGCGCCCGCAGCCACCCGGCCTCGGCCTGGTCGGGGTGGCGGGTGGCGACGCCGTAGCGGATCTGGACCTCGAATCGCGGCTGGGCGGCCTTGCCGAGCACGGCGCGGACCTGTTCGGCGCGTTCGGGGTGCTGGCGAGTGAGTTCGCTGGGGTTGTGGTGCCCGGACATGCCGGGGGTGACCAGGTCGAAAAGGAGGCTCTGGGGTGCGGTGGAGCGGCCTCCGCGCAGTGCGGATGCGGCCCGGTGGGCTTTGCCGAGGCGGCGGCCGGTGGCGGGGCGGGCCAGGATCTGCACGGCCAGGTGTTCGCCTTCGGCCAGCCCGGACGCGGCCCCCAACAGGCCCCGCAGGGGGTCGGTGTCGTGGTCGCTGGTGAGCGGGAAGTGGTCGGGCCGGGCCAGCACCAGTCGTCCGCCCGCCGCCCGGTACCCCTCATCGAGGGGGAGGGGTGGTGTGGCGGGGTGGGTGGTGAGGGTGGCGCCGGGCCAGGACGCCCGGATGGTCTTCTCCACTATTCCGGGCGGGATGGTGCCGGGCACCCAGATGTGGAAGCGGACGCCGTTGTGGTCGGCCCGGTACTCGAAGGCCAGGTGCGGCTGCCCGAAGACCAGCCGCTTCCAGCGCGGGTGGGTGAGGCCGATGAGGCGTGCCCACCAGGCGGCGGCGCTGGCCGGCTCCACCTTCGGCGGCACCGCCACCTCGATCAACCGGGCACCCGGGGCGAGTCGGCCGTTGCGCCAGTCCCACAGCAGCCAGCGGACACTCGTCCACGCGGCGGCAGCACCCAGGATGCTCAGCGTGGCGACGGGCCCGTATTGGGTGGCGGCGTCGATGAGCCGGTGCGGGGCGGGACGGAGGTCGGACAGCAGCCCGTACAGGCCGGTGCCGCCGCCAGAGTCGTGGAGCAGAGCAGCGTCTTGGAGCAGGGGCGTGCGGGTCATCGGTGGCCGGCCTCCGTGTCCGTGTCCGTGGCTGCGGTGACCGCGTCGTGCTGGTCACGGCCGCCGTCGAGTTCTGCGAGTTCGGCGGGGTCGGTGGTGACGAGTTGGTGCTCGTGGCCGCTGGCGATGGCGGTGAAGGCGGCCCGGTCGGATCCAGCGCCGGTTCCGCACAGCAGGCCGTGGCCGCGTTCGGCCGTGAGTAGGAAGGTCTTTTCGCCGTCGGTGAGGTCGAAGGCGTCGGTGATCTGGTCGATGGCCTGGGGCGCTTGGCGGAGCAGGATCTGGGTGGCGGAGTTGGCGATCACCGCCCGCCCCAGATCCGAACCGAGCAGGTCTCCGGCGTCCTGAGTGACCACCGCGAGGCCGGCCCAGTGCTTGCGGGCGGACTTGGCCAGCCGGTACAGGAACCGGGCGCCCTCGTCCTCGCGCATCAGCGTCCAGGCCTCATCCACCACCACCAGGCGGCGGCGCCGCTCGTCGGGGTTGGAGACGGTCCGCCAGATCGCATCCAGCGCCAGGAGCATCCCGACGGGGCGGACCTCGTCGGGCAGGTCCCGCAGCGAGAACACCACCAGGTGCCCGGTCGGGCGGGTGGTGGTCGGCCCGGCGAACAAGCCGCGGTACGAGCCGGTGGTGTAGGGGGCGAGCCGCGCCGACAGATCGGCCGCCGTGCCCGCCTCCGGCGCCTGCGACCCGGCGACCTGGTCGAGTTGGGCGGTGAGGTCGGCCAGGACGGGGGCGGGACGCGCCCAGGTGCGGGGGTCGGAGCCGATGCCGCGCGCCCGATAGGCGGCCAAGACCGCGCGGTCCAGCACCGCCCGCGCCGCCGGTGTGAGCGGCTCGTCCAACATCGCGCCGATGAGGGTCTGCACGAACAGCGCCCGCCGGATGAGGGTGTCTTCGCCCTGCCCTTCGGGGAGGTCGAAGGGGTTGAAACAGACGCCGGGCGCGCCGAGCGCGATGCGGGTGCCGGCGACGTGGTCGCACAGCCGCCGGTACTCGTCTTCGGGATCGATGACGGCGACGTGCACGTCCTGGTACAGCAGCCGCAGGGTTTCCAGTTTGGTGAAATAGGACTTCCCGGCCCCCGATCGGGCGAGGGTGACGGAGTTGTAGTTGTCCTGGGCGAACCGGTCCCACACCACCACTCCCGAGGAGTAGGCGTTCAGCCCGTACAGCACCGGCGTGTCACCCAGCACCGGCTGCAGGTCCGGCGAGGTGAACGGGAACGCGGCGGCGAGCGCGGCGGTGTCGAACACCCGCCGAGCCCCGATCGAGTCGGCCGCCAGCGGAAGAGTCGACGTCCAGCCCTGCAGGGCGCGGAACGTGGTGGGCTGGGCGTCCAGCAGCAGCGAGGCGGCCAGCGCCCGCACCCGCTGCACCTCACCCTCCAGCACACCCGCGTCCGGCGCGTGCACCGTCAGATACAACCCCACCCGGAACAAACGCCCGTGACCTCGGGCGAGGGAGGCGGCGAGTTCGGCGGCGTCGTCGGCCGCGGCTTCGGCAGCGAAGTCGGCCAACCGCCCCTGCTGCGCGTTGGCGCGTGATGCCGATTCCAGGCGCGCGAGCTGGCGGCGGAGCCGCTGCGCGGCGATCAGCGGCGGAATCGGGTCGATGTGCAAGGACACGTCGAGGCGCCCGGGATAGGTCAGCAGCGGCTCCAGCCAGCCCGCCCCGACCTCCCGCGGATACCCGGTAACCGCGAACGACGCGCACACACCGCCCGGCAGTTCCAGCGACCGAGCGTTGACGCGCAACGCCGACGGCCCCCACCCCAGGCCGCCCAGGCCGCCTTCAAGACCGTCTTCTGCCAGCTCATCCCCGGGGATATCCGGTCGGACGGTCGGGCCGAGCATGCGTGAGAGCGTGCGGAGCGAGGGTCGCATCAATCCTCCTGCCGATGAGTGATCACGTCGCCTGGAGCCGCATTGTCCACAAGAGGGAGTTCGCCTGGGGATAGAGATTCAGCGACGACAGCGGTAGCGCTCGCGGCGTCTAGGACCTCCGCTGGAACCGCGAGCGCGGCCAGGGCTTGTACGGCCTCGGCGGCGCGCCGCAATGCGACCGCAGCCGAGGCGTCGCGCCCTACCCGGCGTCGTCGGTGCTGCCGCCATACAGGAACCGACGCCGGAGGCGAGGAGGGGATGTCGCCGGTGATAACGATGAGGACCTGCCGGATGAGCAGATCATGCTCGGCGCCCAGGTCGGTGAGGAACGCCGCGTGCGCACCAGCGGCCTGCTCCAGCGCCGGGTCGGGCAGCGCGGGCGCGTGCCGAGAGATGTGGTCGGCCAGCCCGGTCAGATCGACCGGACGGGCCTGGACCAGCACCTGGACGGGCGCGTCCAGGGAGTTGAGCCAGCGGCCGAACACCGCCACCAACCCGGCCTGCTCACCGGCCGTCCGCAATCCGAAGGTCAAAGTGCCGGCGCGGACGAGGACGGCGACTTCGCCGCCGGCCAGCTCCAGTGCCCCGTCCTGGCGGACGGCGCGCACCGGCAGCCGCAGCGGTTCGGGGAGCCGCCCGCGCATCCGGCACCAGGCCGGTGGCGGCGCGACCGGCTCCCCAGCCGTGACGCGTTCCTTCCCGGCCCGCAGGTGGCGGAGGGCGGCGAGACAATAGCGGTCGAGGCTCATGCCGTCGTGGCGGGCGACCGCCAGCACGACCCCGACCGCGACCATCGGCACCAGCACCGCGACGAGGACCGGCAGCGGCACCAGCGGCCCGACAGTCACAAAGATCCACAGGCAGGCTGCGGCGGTGCCGGCCAAGATGCCCAGCTGCCGGGTGGTGAGGCCGTAGAGGATCTTGTCGGGCTGGTCGATGTCGGCCGGGATCTTCACACTCATCGGCGACTGATCGTCCTGGTGGCGGGTACTCATCGGCGTCTCCTGGTCTTGGGCGGGTCGGTCCACAAGGTCAGCTGCCGTCGCGGGACGGGCCGTCTGGGCATGCCGGGCAGCATCAGTTGCCGCGACCGCACCTGCGGACGCCCACCCACCGCCGCACCGCCGCCGGATGACGGCGGCCGGGGCACGCGCGTCACCGGGACCGGCAACACCAGCTGCGTTGGCCGCCGCGTGCCGCCGTTGCCGCCAGCGGGGATCGGCAGCGACATCTGCCTCGGCGCCCGGACCGTCCCCTGGCCGGAGCCGGGCCCGAGGCCGGACGGCGGGCCTGGCGGCATCGGGATCGCACCAGCGGGCATCGGGATCGCTCCGGCAGGCAGCGCCGGCAACGGATCAGAAGGGCCCGGCGACCCCAGCGCCGCGGGCGCGCCACCAGAGGCCAAGGCCAGACGCGACGGTCCGGGCAGCCTCGGCGGCAGCCGAAACAACTGCGGAGCCGGAGGCGGCGGTGGCGGCGGTGGCGGCGGGTTCCAGAACTTGCGGGGGGCGGGGACGCGGCGACGCATCAGGGCACCCAGACCCCGGTAGAGGATCAGGCTCTTCACCAGGCCCGTCAGTGCGCTCGGCTGGGCGGCACGCCAGATCGTTCGGGCGGCCCAGGACGGGACACGGACCATGATCCACAACAGGCACAGCGCCAGCAGCAGATCGATCCCCGTCCCCGAAGCCAGCCCGAGAAAATGGCCACCCGAATCGCCTGACTCGCCTCCGGGATGGTCGACGTCGGAGAACAGCAGCCGGAACGCGGTCGCCAGGATCAGCGCCTGGCACACCCCGATCGCCAGCACCCCGGCGATGCTGCGCCACCACAACCGCGCCAGCCCATCGGTGACCGGCAGAGCATGGAACATCAACGCCACCGGCGCGGCGGCGATCAACACCATGGTCAGCGCGATCCGGATGATGTAGATGAACACCACGCACAACGCCAGCACCACCACACCCAGCCCGATGAAAATCGTGAACGGCTGATTAGGCACCAGGCTCGCCACCAGGTATCCGGCGATCGCCTTGGCAACCCGCCCCGGATCGATCGCCTCCGCCCCGGCCGCAAGGAACGCCCCCGAAAGGCCGTTGGCGAAAGTGATCGCGTAGCCGATCAGGACGAGGCTGAGGTTGGAGGCCGCGAACGCCCCCACCAGCCGCACCACCAACTGCCCAGGCGTCAACTCACTACCGGGCAACGAATGCCCGGCGATCAGCAGCACCCCACCGGCCGTGACCAGCAGCACGTAGCAGGTGTTGGCGATGGTCTGCGACACGCGCCACAAATCCTTCGCCCGCGCCATGTCCGGCGAATCCAAAGCCGGGGTGCCCAGCGCAGTCTGCGACAGCACCTCGAACACCGGCTTGGCCGCACCGGTGACCAGATCGGCGAACCATCCATTTACCGCCTGCTTGGCCATGCACCCCACGTCCATGAACCCGCACCCCGCCTCCTCCCCACCACCCGGAACCTGTCCACCCGGCGCCGGCGACTGCCCCGGCGCTGGAGAAGGCGCCGGGACTCCGGGAGCCGACTGCGACGGCGACAGCGGTGAGGGCACTGCGGGTGTCCGGGGCGGCTGCGTGGGGGAGGGGGCCGACGGTGCATTCGGCGACGGGTTCACCGACGGCTGCGGCACCGGGTCGGCGGCGCCCCACGCCGCACTTGCACCCGTGCACACGACCACACCGGCCACCAGAAAGACCAACAAGACAGCCGTGGCGGGCGACGCCCAGGACCGGTGCACTCGGGCGGGCGCAATCGTGGTGGCGGTCACGAGGGCGCGCCGACGATGCCCTGCAGGATCTTCACCAGCAGCGGCGCCAGCACCGCGACCGAGTACCCGACAGCGGCGTACCGCAGCGTCTTCTTGGCCGCCTCCACCTCACCTGGATCGCCACCGGCCAGGATGTAGCGGACCCCGCCGATCGTGGCGAACAACGTCGCCAACCCCACCAGCAGACCGACGATCACGTTCCGCAGATTGGTGATCACCTCGTCCAGCGAGGCGGCCGCGGCCAGGCTCGTGCCGGCTTCGGCCACACCAGGGACCAGCAGCGCGCTCACCCCGCACCCGGCCGTCCACAACAGCGACGCGGCCACCAACCGGCCCTGGCCGCAACGGCGCCTCGCCGAACAACGGCCGGTGGCCGGCCTCGCGGCGGGCCGAGCGATACCCAGAGCATGCGGACGGTCATCGGGGCGAGGCGGGTGATTGCGGGTGTGCATGGCAGCGTCTCCGAGACTGAGGACGGGTTCGGGCTGCCAGCCGGATCGCCGATGACGGCGCGGTCGGGACTGCGGGTGTCCTCCTCTAAAGGAACACGAGTGACGGATGTGATGCGGCGGGGACCGGGTTCAGGCCGTCCGCCCCGAGGCCGCACCACCACCGGCGATCTCGACTGGCACTACTGAAGCACCGCGACTAAGCCCCGAATTCGCCCGCCCAGCCGCAACGATTACCAAAACTTGAACCACATCACTCGCAGATCACCACCCCAGCCGGACACCGCAACCCCTGCCACACACGGTCTTCGCGGCCCCAACTCGGTGACCGAAACCCACATCGGCAGGCGGTGGCCTGGCAAGCCGCCATCAGGGAGCTGATCAAGAGCGGAGGGGAAGCCGGGACAGAGTTACAGGCCAAAGAGCGATGCCAGGGCCCTCAGCGGGACGTCTCATGGGCGCGAGCTACTCGTCGCGCACCATCTGCGGCATGAGAGTGCGTTCGCCTTGCGGGCACCCACTCACCCCGAGTTGTCAGCTATCGGTGCCGCCGTCGCGGCACGAACTCCGGACCAGCTACCGCAGCTTCGCTACCGTGCTTCATAACCAAGGAGAGTCTGATGCGTTGGTGACTGCTGCACCCTCTGGTTCAGCTGCCAAGTACCGACGCTCAAGGTTCTTGCCCCGAAGATCCTTTCCACTCCCTTCTCGGTAGATTTCCAGTCGGCTGAACCCATAAGGTTGCGGATCTTGCACCACGCCCTAAGATTTGGCCGCTTGTGGACGTTTCGGGCGCCGAAGAATGAACATATCAATGGAGGAGCTTCGAATGGACTGCTACGCTTAGTGCGCTAGTGCGCTGCAGAGTCAAGCCTATCTACTGTGGTACGTCAGGCGCAGAAAGGGGTGGGAGATGGGATCCCGGCGAGCGTTGCTAATTGGGGCCGAGGCGTTCGGGCTGTCAGGTGTGGCCAGGGATCTTGAATTGATGGAAAGCCTTCTGGAATCGAAGGGCTTCGCGATCGACCAGTGCTCCGGACCTGACGCCACTTACGACGGCATCATCTCAGCTCTCGAGGAGTTGGCGGCCGCGGTTCGGGCTGATGACGCGGTAGTTATCTACTATTCAGGACATGGCGGTAGAGCGCTACGCCCCGATTGGCAGGCGCGCAGAAGCCGTGGTCAATCCACACATGTGCGATATCTGGTGCCGATCGACCTTGATGACTCCACCGACGAAGACTTTCGAGGTGTGCTGGCTTCTGAGCTCTCGATGAGACAGCGGCAGCTCACGGCGCGGACACGAAATGTCACGACGATTCTGGATTGCTGCTACGCCGGGGCGATGAGCCGGGAACCATCCTTTCAGCCTCGCTACCTACCTAAGGCCGTGCCGCTGAGGGCGCTGATGGCGAGGGAGGCCGCTCTTGGCGGGGCGGAGCCGGCGTTCTCGAACCCTGACGCGGTCAGGCTTGTTGCTACCGAGATCGACCGGGTCGCCTGGGAGGGTACGGGTTCGGACGGGATGCGCTGTGGGCTGTTTACCGGAGCGCTTGTGTCAGTACTGGACGAACTCGGTGACCGCACGGTGTCCTGGCGGCAGGTGATGTTCCGCGTCCGTCAAAGGCTGGCGTACCGGGCCGCGGAGCAGCGACCCGCAGTTGAAGGCCCCGCGGCTCGTCATCTCTTCTCCCTCACCGAGGGACCGGCCCGGGCTTCGTTCGCGGTGACGTGGCAAGATGGCCGTTTCGTCGTCGAGGCAGGACGGCTGCTCGGGCTGCACGGCGGGGACAAGCTCGTACTCACCGCCCCCGGTACCGACGAAGCGCCCCATGATGCCGTCGTATCGTCATTCACCGGCCAGGACGCGGTATTAACGATACACGGCACGGCCCCGCCGGAGCCGCTCGTCGCCACTCTGACGCAGAGCGCCGACCGCTACCCGATCCATGTCGCTGGTGCCGGGCCATACGCCCTAGACGTAGACCGTTATGTTCTAGCGTCTCCGTGGCTGATGTCCGTCGATTCGCCCACGGCGGCGTTCGCGACCGTGCGGGTCACCGACCAGGTCCAGGTAGAGACCGCGGGTGGCCTATGCGTCTTCAGCGGTGGCCCCGAGTCGTTGCCCCAGCTGCACGCGGTGGTCGAGCAATTGGTTCACGGAGACCGGCTCCGTAAGCTCGCCGATGATCTGGAAGCTCGAGAGCCGCTGCTGGAGGTCCACGTTCAGTGGCTCAAGGAAGGCGCGGTCGAGACGATCCCGCAGGGCGCTGCTCTCAATTGCGGGGATCGCCTCACCGTCCGGGTTGCCAACCTCTCGCGGACCCGGCTGTATGTGTGGTTGTTTGACGTCGGAGTGACCGGTCGAGTCACGCTACTGACAGATGACCAGCCCGATGGACGGCCCCTGGCGGCGGCAGGGTCGCCGGGTGACGTGCACACAGTCGGCGGCCCAGAGGGGATGGAACTGGCCTGGCCCACTTCGGTGCCGCCTCAAGGTCCTCGGCTGGAGAGCCTGATCGCGATCGCCGCTGACCGGTCACTGGATCTGTCGTTCCTGGAGACCGCCCCTGCGGCACCGTCCACCCCCACTCGTGATCTGCTTCCCGCGCAGCGCCTGCCCAAGGGCCATTTCGTCACCAGGTTCGACTTCGCGATGCATCCGCGTCCGCCCCACTCGGGAGTAGCAGGATGAACCAGCAACAGATCGTCGCGTTTCTCACCAGACTCGCTCATCAGACGAGCAGGCAGAACGGGGCCCTGGCCGGTGGTGACGACGTCGCACACGCGGTCGCTGCCCTGGTCGTGGCTCCCGATGCCGAAGCCAAGGTCGCCCTGATCGAGCGGGACCCGATGTTGCGAACCGACCAGGCCGAGTGGTTACTGGCACGGATGGCCGACCACGTCCAGACGGGGCCGATGACAGAGCAGCTCTCCGATATCAGCGAATACCTCCACAACACGCACACCATCATGCAGTCGGTACGAGCAGGGAAGCTCGATGTGGCCGAGGTACGCCGCATCAAGCAGCAATATCCCGTACCGGACTCGCCTTCTTCCGAGGACGACAGCGTCCGCGGCCAGGAACAGAAAGGTCGCCAGTTCCTGGAGGAGGGTCGGCTCGACCTTGCCGAGGCAACGCTGAGCCTGGCCGCGGAGGCGGCACGAGCGGCCGGGGAGAGGGAGGTCGAAGGCGACGCGGAGATCGCCTTGTTCAGGGTCTGGTCCGAACTCGCACCGGAAGAAGGCCATGGGCGGCTGGAAGGCCAGGGATGGAGGCGGATGCTGGCCCACGCACGCCGCGCCGAAGCCGCCTACCGTGCCGCGGGTGACTCGATCGGGCTGGGGAACGCGCTGGTCGCCATGACGACCGTTCTGGTCGATCATGGAGAACCGGTCGCTCTGGACAGTGTCCTGGACCGGCTTGAGGAGCACTGTGAACCGGTGGCGCGATGGTGGCGACGGTACGCGCGAACGAAGACGGCCCGAGACCATGCGACGCTGGTGGATGGGCTGCGATGGTGCAGGGACAACGCAGACCTTCTCGGTGAGAACGCCGACTTCTACAGCCAGATGTGCGAGAGCAAGCTCGCTTTTTTCGAGTCGCGGCCGGTCACGGTGGGCCGGCACATGAGCCCCGAATTCACCGCCCTCGCCTCCCTCGGCCTGAACCCGTCCGGCTCTGACGATGAGCTCATCGAACGCGGCGAAGAACTAGTGCGGGCGGCCGGGGAACTCCACCGGCGCACCCTCACCCAGCGAGTCCACCGCCAGATCTCCATGACTCACTATTTCACCTACCTCCTGCACGCCAAGAACCTTCAACGGATACGCGGCGCCGAGGCGGCGGTCGACGCTCTTGAAGCAGGCACCAACCGGGCCCTGCTCGCGCAGGTCTGGGCGCGTGAGTTATGGGTGGGAGCCGCCCAGCAGCCCTGGGCCAGAACAGAGCCACGGCCGACACAGCTGGAGCGTCTCCTCGGCCGTTACCTGACTGACAGGACCCCTGGCAGCCACAGTCTGCTCATGACCGCGTTCGGAAAAGAGCTGACCCGCCGTGAACGGCAAGAGACAACGTTGCTCGACCAGCAGCGGCGAACATCCCACGCCGCCGCCGGGCCGTTGCCTGTGGCGCAACTACGCCCGCTCCTGCAAGAAGAGGACGCCGTCGTCGTCTACGGCGCCAACGGATCGGTGTACCTCATCACCCGCAACGGCTGCGAAAGGATCGCCGAGTTCCAGCCCGACAAGAACACCGCTCTGGTCAAGGCGGGACTCTCGGCGATGACCGGCGCAGGCTCCGAAGGGACCTCTGCCCTGCGCCAGATCGCCGACGTCCTCCTCGCCCCCGTACTCGACCGCGTCTCCGCGGGAGCCCGACTCTACCTCGTTCCGCACGACAGCCTGTGGCATCTCCCACTCGGGCACATCGGGGACGAGCCACTCGCCGACTCGGTGGCCATCAGCTATGTGCCGAGCCTGACGCTGCTGGCATGGCAACTCACGGCACCTCGCCTGGAACGCACACTGAAGCGGTTCGTCGGTTTCGGTGACGGCGACGGAACCCTACCCCACGCCCGCCAGGAATTGGCTGCCGCGGCCGCCCTCTGGTCCGACTCCATGGTGCGAACCGGGAAGGATATGCAATTCAATCCTGTGGTTGCCAACATGGCCGACGCCGACATCCTTCATCTCGCCTGCCACGGCCTGTACTTCCCCACTCATCCCGACTTCTCTGCACTGCACCTGTGCGGGCCCCCGCAGGAACCCGAAGTCCTTTGGTACAGCGATCTCACCCGGATCAAGATGAACGCCGAACTTGTGGTCCTTGCCTCCTGCCACGCAGGCACCGGAAGCGTCCTGCCGGGATCAGAGTACGTCGGGTTTCCCGGCGCGTTCCTGAGTGCGGGAGCCCGCACCGTCATCGCACCCCTCTGGGCAGTCGATGACCACTCCACCGAATCCCTGATGGGCCATTTCTATCGGGCCTACGCATCAACCAAATCCGTTGCCGGTGCACTCCGAACCGCCCAGCACGCACTGAGGGCCGACCCCGAAACCTCCCACCCCCGCCACTGGGCGGCTTTCCAGATCTTCGGTGCGCCATGACCGACCCGCGTGACCTCCGGCCGCCACCAGCCACCCAGCCTCCACTGAAACGAGTCGAGGAATTGGTCATCGGTTGGGATATGGAAACCCTCTACCTCCACTATTCTGATTCGTTCATGGTCCTGGTGGGAGTCACCGCCGATCGCGCCGATGAACTCGCTGATATCGGCCACCGCCTCACCAACCATTTCGCCGATCTCGGCATGTCCTCGGACGAGCTTGAGATCCTCGATCACGACAACGCTCAGCTTCTTGTTCGCACCGGAGCCCGTGTGCTCCTTGATCGCGATGGCGTGTCGCGTCCACGTCGAGAAGCGGAGATCGGCGAGATAGCCGAGACGGGACGCCGCATCGAAGCCCTTATGGTCAAGGCGCGGAAATTCCTGCCGGCCCACAGACGCCGCTACTACGACATCGGCGTTATGTTCAACCGCCTCGCCTTATGCGCAGCCGTACCGAAGAACGCTGCCCTGAACCCCGGCAGCTTCCTCGATCTACCCGCGAAAATCCTCAACCGATACCGCGCCGAGTTTTCGCGAGTCGCAAGGAGACTGGTATCCCTCTGCCTCAGCAAGGATGACCTCCTCGACCCGAGCAACCACGCCCACGAGCCGGATTTCCCTCTCCTTGACAACCAACTCGCTGAGTTCGCACGCTGGCTCGCAGACTGGATCCGACACCACACCGAAGCAGACGACGAATTCTTCGAACGCCTGTCCGGCATATTTCACAATGTAGGCTTCTTCCGGCTCGACGGCCCCTACTACTACGCCGTCACACTCCCCGAACCTCTCGACGACACCGACGAGGTCCCGGAATCCAGCGACACCGTCGAAGAAGCCGATGACAGCCGCGTACCGTTGTGCTTGCCCTACTCGGCCAGTTCACTTCAAGGGGTGGAACTGACGTGGCAGGCGCTGAGGTCCACCCTGCTCACCGACCCGAGAGGCTGCCGGGACCGCCTGATCGAACTCCGCGACCTCAGCCGCTACGTGCTGGGCCCCGTTCACCCGCTGACCTTGGAGATGCAGGTCGACCTCGCCTACGCCTACGCAGCCGACAACCAGGTCGTGGTCGCCGTCGTCCTCGTCGAGGACACCATCGCAACCACCGTGCATTACTACGGTGGTGGCCACGCCACCACCTTCCTGATCATCGGAGCCGCCTACGAGTTCTACACGGCCATCGATCCGCAGGAGGCGGCTGTCCTGTACGACGAAGGACTGCGCCGATTCCTGGAGACTCCGCCCTCCGGACTTCCCGAACATCTGAGAACGGCCCACGCCACCCTGTCACGGACAGTCAAGAGACCCCCCGCACAGTCCTAGGCTTGGGCCGAACCGAGCAACTCCCCTGGCCAGCATGATGTCGTCGGCACGGCCGTCGTGTGGAGGTCCATGCCTTCCCTGGAGTGCTGGCGCTCCGCTGTGATTCGGGAACATTCGGTCATCGGCATGAGAGGGCGCTCAGTCCAGCATCGGATTGGGTCCCGGTGGTCACCTGGAGAGGTAGTTGCGTACGGCGGTGATGCACGCGGTCCGGCGGGTGGCGTCGTGAGGGAAACGTCGGCTGCATTCGGCGCGGACCCAGGCTGGCGCCCGACGAGGGCGTGGTGGCTCGTGTGCTCGTGAATGGTGGCGGCGCGGCGCGCTGCGGTCCTGACTGTTCCTGCTCGGCGAGCGCAGCGATGGAGGGAGCTGCTCGTTGGAGGCGGCGCTGGTCTGTGCGGGTGCTTTTGGGGCAGATACCGATGGTTCGGCATCGTGGGGAGGCCGATGGGGGTACGGCGGGCAGACTCCGGCCGCTTGGAGATGAGGGGCTGCGCGTCCGGTGACGGGCTTGATCGGTGCATTTCCTTCCCGGTGGCTGCCGTGTGGGAGGGACGTGGTGACCAGGGGCCTGACGGGTTGCCGGGTTGGAGGATGGCGATGGTGCCGAGGGATGCCAGCACGGCGCTGATCAACGGTGTCATCCAGTGGCGTCGGGGGGAGCGCCGACGGTTCCTGTGACGTGGGCGGACCCGCCATGGCTCGTCGGGCTCCGGTGGTACACGCGCGTGGGCTTCGGCGCCTGGGTCGTTGATCACCTCATTGACTACCAAGAGTGATGGTGATCGCCAATCAGACTCGCTGCCCAGCGCTCGGCGCACCCCTGTGTGAACGCACTGGCTGGCTGTTCTTGATCGGACCGTGACTCGGGCCTGGGGTGAAAACGGGCCGGGTCGGTGGTTCTTCATCGGTGCACGGGGATCGGGTGGCTGTCTTGGGTCACCCAGCGCATGAACCACACACCGTCCAACTCCGACCGGTCGACGACCGGCCCGGTCACCGCACGCCGGCTGGTCCCGCTGACCGTCTGGCTGTGCTCGGACACGGCCACCGCCGACACCGCCGGTGCTGTGAACCGCAGTTGCGGCCAGTCCCGGCCCAACGACACCAAAGACAACTGCCCGCGGCACCGGCAGCCGGCAGGCCGGGAACTAGCCCGGCACCTGATAGGCACCTGCACCCGCGAGGATGATCTGGTCGTCGAGGGCTTCACCACCAGCGAGGCCACCCTGGTCGCCGCCGCCGGCCTGGACCGGCGCGGTATCGCGCTGGTCCCGCACTTCCCGCTCGCCCAGCACATCGGCGCCTGCCTGCGCGCCACCCTGCCCGAAGAGCAACTGACCAGGGTGGCGATGAGGCCCGTGCGGCCGGATCAGATGGCTCGCGGCCTGGCCGACCACCTCGGCGACGTCGCCCTGGTCACCGCCGCGCCGCCGCCGTATGAGACCGGTGGCCGCCCGGCCCGCCAAGCCGGACAGCGCAACTGCCCGGCGTGCCGAGCGGACCTGTGGACGCTCACCAGCGAACAACTCGCCCTGTTCCTGGCCTCCGCATGGAAGGCACTGCGGCCGGGCGGTGTCCTGGCGATCACTACCACTGCCCGCCACCAGGCCGGACGCCTCATCGACCCGGCCCCGCGTATCATCCGCCTCGCCCAAAGCTTGGGATTCCGCTACGCCCAGCACATCATCGCGCTGCGCGTCCCCATCGACGGAGACGCCCTGGTCGTCCAGGCCGGCCCCTCTGACCTCGCCCAACTCCGCGACATCCGATCCCGCGCGCTGCCGTCGCCCGTCAGCGTCCATGCCGACCTCACCTTGTTCAGCAAGCCGCAGAACCAGCAGGCCGGAGGCACTCGATGAACCACGACACCTCCACCGCGTCGCCTCTGGCATCGGTTCTGGCTACCGGCCAGCGACCATCGAGGCTGCAGCGCCAGGGACGCTACACGCCCGAGTCGATGCGGCACCCCGGCAAGATGCTTCCCGCGATCGCCGCCACCGTCATCGAAGCCTTCACCCGTCCAGGGGACCTGGTGGTCGACCCGATGTGCGGGATCGGCACCACCCTGGTCGAGGCCATCCACCTGGGACGTGACGCTGCCGGCGTGGAGTACGAGCCCGACTTCGTGCACCTCACCCTGGGCAACTTGCAGTATGCCCACGCCCAGGGCGCCACCGGCACGCCGCAGCTGGTGTGCGGGGACGCCCGCAACATCGCCACCCTTTACCGGGCCCTGCACGGGAGAGCGGCACTGGTGCTCACCTCACCGCCCTACGGGTCGCACACCCACGGGCACGTCCGCTCCGGACGCGACAACGGCGGCGGAAAGATCGACAAACGCCACCACCGCTACTCCACCGACCGCGGCAACCTCGCCCACCAGCCCCTGCCCGGCCTCCTGGACGCCTTCGGCCACATTCTCGCCGGCAGCACCATTCTGCTGCGCCCTGGTGGGGTGATCGCCGTGACCGTCCGCCCGATCAGGATCAAGGGCGAACTGGTCGACCTGCCCGGTCAGGTCATCGACACCGCCCAACACCACGGTCTCACCCTCGCCGGACGACATGCCGCGCTGCTCGCAGGACTGCGCGACGGCGCCCTGGTCAACCGGGCCTCCTTCTTCCAGATGCTGGAAACTCGCCGCGCCCGGGATCGAGGCATCCCCGCCTGCGCCATCGCCCACGAAGACCTCTTGCTCTTCCAGGCGGCCCAGAGATCCACCGACCTGCCGGAGGCGGCCCGATGACCAACCACCGCCGCGAGAAGCCAGTCGGACGGAACCGGGTTGTGGAGATGCCCGCTGTCCTGCAGTTCGGCCTGTGCGGGCGGTGCGGACGCGCCCGCTACCCCACCCGCCGCACCGCCCGGCACGCCGCCCGCATTGCCGCCCCCGGCACCCGGCTGCGCGCCTACCGGTGCGGCGACACCTGGCACCTGACCACTCCGCCGGGCCGGCGGCAGTACACCGCCCCGCCCGTCACGGTGCCCTGCACCCGCCCCGGGACCAGGCTTGACCTCCACGGACGAGGCAGGCGTCGATACCGGGACCGTCACGGTCCCGGTAACGGCGACCCCACCCCACGGCGCACGCAGCGGACGGGCTCCGGTTCCCCAAGGGGACGACGGTGACCGAGACTGGCAGGAAGTTTCGCGTGGTCACGTCGGACGAGCCACCACAGCTCACCCCCGGCGCGGCCAAGGTGCTGCTGCGGATCCTGCTCAAAGCAGCCGAGAACCCTTCAAGACCTGAGGCAAGGAGCCAGACGCCCAATGATCGGATTCGCGATCTATAGCCGGACCAGCCTGAGACAGGAGTCCTACGGGACCGCGCGGCGCTCCAGCACCGAGGAGGACGCGTCGTGACCGAAAGGTCCACCAACCCGCAGCCGCAACCCGGCCGCGACAACGACACCCGGACTTCCCCACCGCCAGAGGCCAGCGCCGCAGCGGCCCCACCAGGCCTTCGGTTCGCCTTCTACGGGCGTGTCTCGACCGAGGACAACCAGGATCCCGAGGCGTCGCGTGCCTGGCAGCTTCGCCGGGCCCGCAGCCTTATCGAGGCGAAGGGCGGGGTGATCGTCGCCGAGTACTTCGACGTCGACAAATCTCGTTCCATCCCCTGGATGCGCCGTCCGCGCGCCGTGGCGCTGCTCGACGAAGTCAAGGACCTCCAGCGGAACTTCGACGCGGTGGTGATCGGGGAACCGCACCGTGCCTTCTACGGCAACCAGTACTCCCTGACCTTCCCGGTCTTCGAGCACTTCAAAGTCCCGCTGTGGGTGCCCGAGGTCGGCGGACCCATCGACCCCGCCAACGAAGCCCACGACATGATCATGGGCGTATTCGGTGGCTTGTCCAAGGGCGAGCGGAACCGCATCAAGATCCGCGTCCGGTCCGCCATGGCCGCGATCACCGTGACCGAGGGCCGCTACCTGGGAGGCCGCCCTCCCTACGGGTACCGGCTCATCGATGCCGGTCCGCATCCCAACCCGGCCAAGGCCGCCGACGGAAAGCGGCTGAAGCGCCTCGCGATCGATGAGTTCGCGGCAGCCGTCGTCCAGCGGATCTTCGCCGAGTACCTCGGTATCGACAACCACCGCAAGAGGGGCTGCTTCGCGATCGCCGAGGGACTCACACGCGACGGCATCCCCAGCCCGTCGAGTCACGATCCCGCACGTAACCGGCACCGGTGCGGTGTCGCATGGTCCAAGAGCGCCGTACGGGCCATCCTGAGGAATCCGCGGTACACCGGGTACCAGGTCTGGAACAAGCAGCGCAAGGACGAGGTGCTGCTGGACGTCGAGGACATCGCCCTTGGACACACCACCAGGCTGCGATGGAACCCAGAGGACCAGTGGGTGTTCTCCGAGGAGATGGTCCATCCGGCCATCATCGACCTGCAGACCTTCAAGCGGGCGCAGCAGCGGTTCGCCGAAGCGCCCCGGCCGAACAAGCCCAGGCAGCGGCACAGCAAGCGCTGCTATCCGCTGAAGGGCGCGATGTGGTGCGGCCTGTGCGAGCGGAAGATGCAGGCCCACCACAACGGGACCGCCACGTACTACAGATGCCGTTTCCCGGAGGAATACGGCCTCGCCAACAAGATCGAGCACCCGCGCAACGTCTACGTCCGCGAGGATCACCTGCTGCCTGAGCTTGATCAGTGGCTCAGCCTCGTCCTAGCCCCTCACAGGATCGGCGAAGCCATCACCGCCATGGGCCGGTCACAGTCCCCGACGTGCACGGACACCGCGGCGGAACAGGCACGAAGCAAGATCAAAGAATGCGACATCAAACTCGAACGGCACCGTGCCGCGCTGGAGGCCGGTGGGCACTCCGAGACCATCGCACGATGGATCGCCGAGACAGAGGCCCAAAAGGCCGCAGCCGAGGCGCAACTGCGACAGGCGCGCAAGCAACGTCGCTCGTACCTGAGCCAGGAAGAGATCGCCGATGTGGTGCAACGGGTGGACGACCTGCGCGCGGCCATCCCGAACGCCGAGCCGGTGGAGAAGCAAAAGCTGTACGAGCAACTGGGACTGAAGATGACCTACTGCCCCGAACGCGAAGAAGTCCGGGTTGAAATCAACTTCAACCCGGACCTAGATAGCTACCGTGGGGTAACTGGACGTGTCCGAGGGGGGACTTGAACCCCCATGCCCCGTGAAGGGCACTAGCACCTCAAGCTAGCGCGTCTGCCTATTCCGCCACCCGGACCTGGTCGCAGGCCGCAGCGCGGCTGCGGCGGGCTTCACTGTACCAAAGGAGACGAGTCGCGGCGAAGTCGATCGTCGGGGCACCATGGGACGGTACGCGAGGACGCGAGGTGATCACTGTGGATCGGCAGCCGACCGCTGAGGACGAGGTCGTCCGGCTCTGCCAGGAGCTCATCCGGATCGACACCAGCAACCCCGGGGACCACTCCGGGCCGGGGGAGCGGGCGGCGGCGGAGTACGTCGCGGAGCGGCTCGACGAGGTCGGGCTGGAGTCGCGGATCTTGGAGTCGCATCCGGGGCGGGCCAGCCTCGTGGCGCGGATCGAGGGCGAGGACCCTGGGCGGGACGCGCTGCTGCTGCACGGGCACCTCGACGTCGTGCCGGCGCGCAAGGAGGACTGGACGCGGGACCCGTTCGGCGGGGAGATCGCGGACGGGTGCGTCTGGGGCCGCGGCGCCGTGGACATGAAGGACATGGACGCGATGATCCTCGCGGTGGTGCGGCAGCGGCTGCGGGAGGGGCGCAAGCCCCCCAGGGACGTGGTGCTCGCGTTCCTTGCCGATGAGGAGGCCGGGGGCAAGTGGGGCGCGCAGTGGCTGGTGCGGGAGCATCCGGAGCTGTTCGAGGGGTGCACCGAGGCCGTGGGGGAGGTCGGCGGGTTCAGCCTGACGGTGCCCGGTGACCGGCGCATGTACCTGATCGAGACGGCGGAGAAGGGCATCGCGTGGATGAACCTGACCGCCGTAGGGACGGCCGGGCACGGGTCGATGGTGCATCCGGACAACGCGGTCACCGCGCTGGCGGGGGCCGTCGAGAGGCTGGGGACGTACGAGTTCCCGGTGCGGCTGACGAAGTCGGTGCGGGCCTTCCTGGAGCGGGCCTGCATGGCGTACGGGGTGGAATTCGACCCGGAACGTCCGGAAAAGTGCCTTGAGGAGATCGGGCCGCTGGCGCGGATGATCGGGGCGACGCTGCGGAACACGCTCAATCCGACGCGGCTGGACGCCGGTTACAAGACGAATGTGATTCCGCAGACCGCCACCGCTCAGGTGGACGGACGGTTCCTTCCCGGATATGAGGCGGAGTTCTTCGCGGTAGTGGACGAACTTCTCGGCCCGGACGTCCAGCGTGATTTCGTCCACCATGACCACGCGGTCGAGACCGACTACGAGGGGGCGCTCGTCGCGGCGATGGAGGCGGCGCTCACCTCGGAGGATCCGGGTGCGCTGCCGGTGCCGTACTGCCTCAGCGGCGGGACGGACGCCAAGTCGTTCGCGCGGCTCGGAATGCGCTGCTTCGGCTTCGCGCCCCTCAAATTGCCCCCAGAGTTGGACTTTTCCGGAATGTTCCATGGAATCGACGAGCGCGTCCCGGTGGACGGGCTGCGCTTCGGCGTCAGGGTCCTCGACAAATTCCTCGACCGCTCCTGAATTTGCCCTCTCCAATGCGCTCCGTGGTGCTACCGTTACCTTTCGTTGAGGACGATCCGGTCGCAACGGAGGTTGTCTGGTGTCTGGCGGCGCGGCACAGCTCGGGGCGGTCTCCGTCCGGCTGCGCCGCGCCGCCGCCGGGCGGGCCGTCCGGCGGCTGCTCGTCCTCGCCGGGCTGCTGATCGGGGCGTGGCTCCTCGGATGCGCGGCCCAGTCCGCGCACGCCGACGAGATGCCCGCGCCCGCCCAGGTCGTCGCGCGGACGCCCGTGCTGGGCCAGGCGATCGCGACCGTCCAGCAGCGGCAGCCGGTGCACCGGGTCGTGAAAGCGGTGGCCGGCGAGGCGCAGCTCCCCCGGGCGGTCGAGGTGCCGAAGGCGGTGTCGCCGTCCCGGCACGAGCCGCCCGCGGCGGAGGCCATGCCCCGCGTGACCGGCTCTCCGGTGCGGCGAGTCCATGGTCCCGGTGTCTCGCGCGTTTCGAAGGCATCCCCGGCGCGCATCTCTGAACCTTCCCGGCCGCGGGCTGAGGCCGGGGACGGCGGGCACCAAGCCGTCAGGCATCCCTCCCTGCCCGCACCGCAGCAGCAGGGCGGTGACCGCCCCTCCGGCGGCTGCGCCCCGAGCGGCATGACCGCCGGCTTCCCCGCCACCGCGATCCGGGCCGTCCCGGCCCCGCCGCGCGCCATGCCCGCGTGCACCCCCGGCGCGGTTCCCCCGGCCGTCCGCACCGCCGCGGACGAGCCGTCCTTCGCGCCCGACTAGCTCCCGCCCACAGGCTCCGGACGCGTGCCCGTGCGGCTCGGGCGCGCCGATCCGGTCATCCGCCGCGCCCCCGGCGCGGCATCCATCCCCACGAGACCCACGGGACACGTGCGTCTCCACCATCTCTCCCCGAACGGAGCATCATGCGAACGCGCTCAAGAGGCATCTCCCGTGCCGCGGTGCTCGCCGCGGGCTTTGTCGCCCTCGGTGTCACCGCCGTCCCGGCCAACGCCTTCGCCGACGTCACGAACGGCAGCGGCGGAGTCCTCAGCGGCAACCAGATCGACGTGCCGATCTCCGCGCCGCTCGACGTGAGCGGCAACGGCGCCGCCCTGCTCGGCACCGGCCGCGGCACGTCCCGCGGCGGCGTCAAGGTCCACGAGAGCGGCGGGAGCGGGCAGAAGACGTCCGGCGCGCACGGCATCGCGTCCGGCAACCAGGTCAACGCCCCGATCTCGCTGCCGGTGAACGTCTGCGGCAACGGCGCCGGTGTCCTCGGCCGGGCGGACGCGGGCTGCGCCGGCGGCGCCAAGGTCAACGGCAGCGGCAAGGGCGGCCAGGTCACCGACGGGACGGGCGGCGTGCTCGCCGGCAACCAGGTGAACGCGCCGATCTCCATCCCGGTCAACGTGTGCGGCAACGCCGTCGCGGTCGCCGGGGACGCGGTGGCCGGCTGCGAGGGCGGCTCCCTCGTCAAGAACGGCGGGAACACCGGGTCCGGGCAGCGGACGTCCGGCGTCTTCGGCATCGGCGCCGGCAACCAGGCCGACGTCCCGATCAGCGTGCCGGTGGACCTCTGCGGCAACGCGGTGGGCAACGGCGCGGCGTCCTGCGAGGGCGGCGCGTCCGTCCGCAACGGCGGGCACCGGACGGGACGGCAGATCACCGACGGCGCCTTCGGGATCATCGCGGGCAACCAGGCGAACGCCCCCGTCAGCGCCCCGGTGACCGCCTGCGGCGACGCGGCGGGCCTCGCCGGGCGCGCGTGGGCGTTCTGCGAGGGCGGCGCGCACGCGCGCAGCAGCTCCGGCGGCGACCAGCGGACGTCCGGGGCGCACGGGATCATAGCCGGGAACCAGGGCAACGCGCCGATCTCCATCCCCGTCGAGGTCTGCGGCGACGCTGCGGCCGCCGTGGGGACGGCGGCGGCGAGCTGCAACGGGCAGACACTCGTCGAGGGCTCGCACGGCTCGGGCGCGCAGACGTCCGGTGCCCACGGCGTCGGCGGCGGGAACCAGTCGCACGCCCCGGTCCAGGCCCCCGCCGAAGCCTGCGGCAACGCCGCCTCGGTCGTCGGCGTGGCCTCCGGCCTGTGCGAGGGCGGCCCCGGCTACGGCGGCTACCACCCGTACTCCCGCACCACCGGGACCGCCTCCAAGCTCCCCGAGGTCGCGACCGGCACGCCCGCGACGGACGGCCTGCCCGAGCTGCCGGGCGTCCCGGCGGCGACCGCCCGCCACACGCGGGCCGGCCTCCCCTCCGCGGACGGCGTCCTCCCCGAGAACGGCCTGCCGGGCGACGTCTCCTCGCCGGGTGACCTGCGCGAGCTGCTGATGCCGGTGAACCTGCAGGACGGCCTGTCCCAGACGGCCGGCCGCCCCGGGCTGCCCGCGGCGGGCGCCCGGCGCGGCAAGAAGGACCTGCCCTCCACGAAGAGCCTCGTCCCGCTGAGCGCGGTGTCCCCGGTGCAGGCGCTCGCCAAGGGGACGGTCGCGCTGCCCAAGCTGGACGGCTCGTCGCCGGTGAGCGACCTGGTGCGCACGGACGGCCTGTCGCAGGCGCTGAACCTGCCGGCCGCGAACCGCCGCGCGCAGGGCGGGCTCCTCGGCGCGGGCGGCCTCGTCTCGAAGAACGCGCTGCCCAAGATCGGCGGCGTTTCCGCGGACGGCCTGCCCGGCACGGGCGCCGCCCTCCCGAAGGCCGCGGTGCCGTCGGTCCAGGGGGTCACCAAGGGGACCGGCGGCCTGAACGAGCTGGTGCGGGTTCCGGCGGTGCAGGGGGTGCCCGGCGTTCCGGACGACACGCTGAGCCGGCGGAACGGCTCGCCGGTCGCGGTTTCGGTGCTCGACACGCGGGCGCTGCCGGACGGCGGCGTCGTGCGCAAGGCGATCGGCCGGCAGGCGCTCGACGCGCTGCACGGGGCCGCCGTGCCCGGCGCGCCGGTCGCGGGCGAGCAGCTCGTCCCGGTGACGGGCGAGCTCGGGGCCGTCCGGAACGTCGCGTCCGAGGAGGTCGTGCCGGACGGAGGCCGCGGCGGATCCCTGTGGGCGCTGGGCGCGAGCGGGATGCTGGGCGTCCTGGCCGGGGGGCTCGCGCTGGCGCGCCGGGTCCGGCTGGGCGGGCGCCGCTAGCCCCGCCCGCCGGTGCGAAGCCGGCGCATATAGATCTTCGCCCGTCCCGGAGGCGCGGTCCGGGGCGGGCGAAGCCGTGCCACGGCATGTCAACGGGGTGCTACGCTCCGGCCCGGGAACGGTCAGAACGTGCGGACGGCGCGGATGACCTTGCGGCGAAGCTGAATACGGCGGCGGCCGTCGGGGTAGAGGCGCAACCGATCGATTTCCCAGCCGCCGCGTTCCGCGTGCTCGGTCAAGATCTGCCGGGCGGTATCACGCGTGGTGCCGCGAGGCAGTGACAGGACGAGGTAGGTGTACTCCGCCATCGCGACCATTATTACTTGGTCTACCGTGCGTCCGGCACCTACCGTGGCGACCCGGTCCGCGCCGCGTCCGGCGGCATGTCATCCTGTCTGGGGCGCGGGGCGGTGAGAATCCCGTCTTCCGAAGGGGCGGCACGATGGTCGAGGAGTGCGCGGGCATGAACGCGCCGTCCTGCGACGTTGTACGAAGCCGGTAAGAAAGAGCCTGTGTAAGAGGATCGAGACAGCGAGGTTGGAGCGACTGTGCCAGCCAAGAACGGCACCGCGAAGGGCAACGGCGCGGGTACGCGCCTGGTGATCGTCGAATCGCCCGCGAAGGCGAAGACGATCGCGGGGTACCTGGGCCGCGGCTACATCGTGGAGTCCAGTATCGGCCACATCCGGGATCTCCCGGGGAGCGCCTCAGAGGTGCCGGCCAAGTACAAGGGCGAGCCGTGGGCGAAGCTCGGCGTGAACGTGGAGCGCGAGTTCGAGCCGCTGTACGTCGTCAACTCCGACAAGCGGCAGCAGGTGCAGAAGCTGAAGAAGCTGCTCGCCGAGGCCGACGAGCTGTACCTCGCGACGGACGAGGACCGCGAGGGCGAGGCGATCGCCTGGCACCTCCAGGAGGTCCTGAAGCCGAAGGTCCCCGTGCACCGGATGGTCTTCAACGAGATCACCAAGGACGCCATACAGCAGGCGGCGCGGAACCCGCGCTCGCTGAACCTGCGGCTGGTGGACGCGCAGGAGACGCGCCGCATCCTGGACCGCCTCTACGGGTACGAGGTCAGCCCCGTCCTGTGGAAGAAGGTCATGCCGAAGCTGTCGGCGGGCCGCGTGCAGTCGGTGGCGACGCGCCTGGTCGTCGAGCGGGAGCGGGAGCGCATCGCGTTCGTCCCCGCCCACTACTGGGACATCCAGGGCCAGTTCGACACCGGCAAGGACGAGGAGCCGAAGGTCTTCAAGGCCGGGCTCATCAGCGTGGACGGCAAGCGCGTCGCGCAGGGCCGCGACTTCGCCTCCGACGGCACCCTGAAGACCAAGGACGCGCTGCACCTGGACGAGACGGCGGCGCGGGAACTGGCCGAGCGGCTCAGGGACCGCCCGTACGAGGTCAAGTCCGTCGAGCGGAAGCCGTACACGCGGAGGCCGTACCCTCCCTTTCGGACGACGACCCTCCAGCAGGAGGCCAGCCGCAAACTGAACTTCTCCGCGAAGTACACGATGTCGGTCGCGCAGAAGCTGTACGAGAACGGCTTCATCACCTACATGCGGACCGACTCGATCACGCTGTCGGAGACGGCGATCACGGCGGCGCGCCGGCAGGCGGCGGCGCTGTTCGGCGGCGAGTACGTCCCGGACAAGCCGCGCGTCTACGCGTCCAAGGTCAAGAACGCGCAGGAGGCGCACGAGGCGATCCGCCCGGCCGGCGACACCTTCCGCACCCCGGCCGAGACGGGCCTGTCCGGCGACCAGTTCCGGCTGTACGAGCTGATCTGGAAGCGGACGATCGCGTCCCAGATGAAGGACGCGCTGGGCCAGTCGGTGTCGGTCCGGGTGACCGGGCTGTCGACGCGCGGCGAGCGGGCCGAGTTCGGCGCGACCGGTAAGACGATCACGTTCTACGGCTTCCTGAAGGCGTACGTCGAGAGCGCCGACGACCCGTCCACCGACCGCGACGACCAGGAGCGGCGCCTGCCGAACCTGGCGGAGGGCGACCCGCTGACCGCGGCCGCGGTGGACGCCGAGGGCCACTCCACCCGCCCGCCGGCCCGCTACACCGAGGCCAGCCTCGTCAAGGAGCTGGAGGAGCGGGAGATCGGGCGGCCGTCGACGTACGCGTCGATCATCGGGACGATCCTGGCGCGCGAGTACGTGTTCAAGAAGGGCACGGCGCTCGTGCCGTCGTTCCTGGCGTTCGCCGTGGTGAACCTGCTGGAGCAGCACTTCGGCAACCTGGTCGACTACGACTTCACCGCGCACATGGAGGACGGTCTCGACGAGATCGCCCGCGGCAACGCCGAGCGCGTCCCCTGGCTGAACCGGTTCTACTTCGGCGACAACGGCGAGGAGGGCCTCAAGGAGCTGGTCGGCGACATCAGCGACATCGACGCCAAGGGCATCAGCTCGTTCCCGATCAAGGGCACCGACATCGTGGTCCGCGTCGGGCGGTACGGCTCGTACCTCGACCGGAACGGCGAGCGGGTCAACATCCCCGACGACATCGCGCCGGACGAGCTGACCGCGGAGAAGGCGGAGGAGCTGTTCGCGCAGCCGTCCGGCGACCGCGAGCTGGGCACCGACCCGGAGACCGGGCACAAGATCGTCGCGAAGTCGGGGCGGTTCGGCCCGTACGTCACCGAGATCCTGCCCGAGGCGCCCCCGCCCGCCGATGGGAAGAAGCGGGCGAAGAAGGCCGACGCCCCCAAGCCGCGCACGAGCTCGCTGTTCAAGTCGATGTCGCTCGACACGATCACGCTGGACGACGCGCTGAAGCTGCTGTCGCTGCCGCGCACGCTCGGGGAGCTGGACGGCGAGCCGGTGACCGCGCAGAACGGGCGGTTCGGCCCCTACATCAAGAAGGGCACGGACAGCCGGTCGCTCGGCTCCGAGGAGGAGCTGTTCACCGTCACGCTGGAGCAGGCGAAGGAGCTGTTCGCGCAGCCCAAGCAGCGCGGCCGCCGGGCCGCGGCCGCCGCGCCGCTGCGCGAGCTCGGCACCGACCCGGTGAGCGAGAAGCCGGTGGTGGTGAAGGAGGGGCGGTTCGGCCCGTACGTGACGGACGGCGAGACGAACGCGAGCCTCCGCAAGGGCGACGAGGTCGAGTCGATCACGATCCAGCGGGCCGCGGAGCTGCTCGCGGAGCGTCGCGAGAAGGTGGCCGCGGGCGGCGGGAAGAAGAAGACCGCGACCCGCCGCCGAACCTCCGCAAAGTCCGGTTCCTAGGGACATCCACGCCGATACCCTGACCGACATGACCAGAACGGGCGCACCTCGGCCGCACCCCGCAGCGTCACAGCCGCCGGGCGTTTCGTCACCTTCGTCACTTTCGTCGAGCGGGCCGTTCCGGCGGCTCCGGACCGCGCTGTCGCTCGCGGGCCTCGCGCAGTGGCTCAGCGTCCCCGCACTGACCGCCATGGTCGCGGCGCTGACCCGCGACGACGACCTGTCCGCCCGCGCGCAGGCGGTCGGCGGCACGCTGGTGCTGATGCTGCTGCCGGCGGTGCTGCTGTGGCCGCTCGCCGGGCTGCTCGCGGCGCGCGTCGACCGCCGCCTCATGCTGCTCGTCGCGGACGTGCTGCGGCTCGTGGTCGTCGTGACCGTGCCGCTCGTGGGCATGCTCGCCTGGACGCTCGCCGCCGCGTTCCTCGTCTCCTGCCTGAGCCTGCTCTGGGTGGAGGCGGCGCGCGCGTCCCTGCCCGCCCTGTCCCCGGACGAGGAGCCGCGCGCCGCGCGCACCGCGACCCGCGTCGTCTACGGCCCGGCCCCGGCCGCCGCCGTGCTGTTCGCGGTCGTCGCCCTCGTCGCGGACGCGGCGCTGAGCCGCGGCTCCCGCGCCGACCTCGCCCTGTACGTGACGGCCGGCGTCTTCGCCGTCTCGGCCGCCGCCGTCGCCATGATCCGCGACATCCCGGCCGCCGGGGCGCCCGCGGCGCCCGCGCCGCTGAAGGTGCTGTTCCAGGGCCCGGGGACGGCCGCCGCGCGCGGCACCGGCCTCGCGATCGCCGCGGCGTCCCTCGCGGCGGCCGCGGTCGCGGCGGTCGCCCGCGTCCGCACCGGCGAGCTGGGCGGCGGCGACGCGGGCTACGGCACCGTCCTCGCCGGGCTGGTGTTCGGGCTCGCCTTCGGGGTGTTCCTCGGCCCGCGCGTCCTCGTCCCGTTCAGCCGCCGCCGGCTCCTCGGCCTCGCCGTGGTCGCCGCCGCGCTCGCGCTGGCGGTGCTCGCCCTCGTGCAGAACCTGGTCGTCGTCGTGTTCATGACGGCGTTCCTCGGGGTGTTCGCCGGGGCCGCCCGGTCGACGGCGACGGCCGCGGTCACCGACCCCGAGGCGCCGGAGGACACCCGCCCCACCGCCTACCTGAGCTCCGTCGCGCTCGTCGGCGCGCTGGTCGCGGTCATCGCCGTCCCGCCGGCCGCGGGGGCGCTCGGCTCGCACCGCCTCGACCTCGGCGACGGCGCCTACGACTTCACCGGCTCCAGCGCGGCGCTGCTGATCGCGGCCGTCGTCACCCTCGTCTGCGGGCTGCTCGCCTACCGGCGGCTGGACGACCGGCGCGGCGTCCCGCTCGTCCCCGACCTGCGCGCCGCCGTCCACGGCGAGATCTACACGCCGCCGCGGGAGGCCGCCGCGGACGCGCCCCAGCCCGTCCACCGCGAGCGCGGCGTGTTCATCGCGTTCGAGGGCGGCGAGGGCGCGGGCAAGACCACCCAGGCCCGGCTCGCCGCGATCTGGCTCCGCGACCACGGCTACGACGTGGTCACCACGCACGAGCCCGGCGCCACCAAGATCGGCATGCGGCTGCGCGCGATGCTGCTCGACCGCGACACGACCGGCCTGTCCGACCGCGCCGAGACCCTGCTGTACGCGGCGGACCGCGCCGACCACGTCGCCAACGTGATCAAGCCGGCGATGGAGCGCGGCGCGATCGTCGTCAGCGACCGGTACGTCGACTCGTCCCTCGCCTACCAGGGCTTCGGGAGGCAGCAGCCCGTCGAGGACATCGCGCGCGTCAACGCCTGGGCGACCGGCGGCCTCGTCCCGGACCTGACCGTCCTGCTGGAGATCCCGCCGGAGGCCGGGCTGCGCCGGCTGCCCGCCCCCGCCGACCGCATCGAGTCCGAGCCGCGGGACTTCCACGAGCGGGTCCGCGCCGGGTTCCGCGCCCTCGCCGAGGCCGACCCGGACCGCTACCTGATCCTGGACGCGAGCCGCCCGCAGAGCGAGCTGGCCCGGGAGATCCAGTACCGCATCCACGCGATCCTGCCCGACCCGGTCCCGGCCGGCACCGAGGACGCCACGAGCACCTTCCCGGCCATCCGCGACTTCTGACCGCCCGGGGCGGCCGGAGTCCGTCCCGCGGCGCGTGCGGAGCCGGTTAGCCTTTCCGCATGAGCGTGTGGGACGACCTGGTCGGGCAGGAGCCCGTCGTCGCGCAGTTGTCGTCGGCCGCCGAGGGGACGGGCGGGGTGGCGCACGCGTGGCTGTTCACCGGGCCTCCCGGGGCGGGCCGGTCGGCGGCCGCGCGGGCGTTCGCGGCGGCGCTGCAGTGCGAGGAGGTCCCGCGCGGATGCGGGCACTGCCCGTCCTGCCACCAGATCCTCCAGGGCACGCACGCGGACGTCGAGGTCGTCCGCCCGCAGGGCCTGTCGTACGGGGTGAAGGAGGCGCGCGCGCTGGTGCTGCGCGCGTCGTCGGCCCCGACCGGCGGGCGGTGGCAGATCGTCCTGTTCGAGGACGCGGACCGGGCCACGGAGCAGGCGGCGAACGCGCTGCTGAAGGCGATCGAGGAGCCGCCGGCCCGGACGGTGTGGCTGCTGTGCACGCCGTCCCCGGAGGATCTGCTGGTGACGATCAGGTCCCGCTGCCGGGAGGTGACGCTGCGCACCCCGCCGGTCGCGTCGGTCGCGGAGGTCCTGGCCCTGCGGGACGGGGTCGACCGGGAGACCGCGGAGGTCGTGGCGCGGGCCGCGCAGGGGCACATCAGCCGGGCGCGGCGGCTGGCGACCGACCCGGAGGCGCGGCGGAGGCGGGCGGAGGTGCTCGCGGTGCCGCGCAGGCTGACGTCGGTGGGCCCGGCCGTGGCGGCGGCCGAGGCGCTGGTCGCGGCGGCGAAGGCGGAGGCGAAGGCGCAGACCGAGGAGCTGAACGAGTCGGAGACGTCGGCGCTCCGGCAGGCCCTGGGGGAGAGCGCGAAGGGCCGGATGCCGAGGGGGACGGCGGGGGCGCTGAAGGAGCTGGAGGCAAGGCAGAAGTCCCGCGCGACGAGGCTGGAACGCGACGCGCTCGACCGGACGCTGCTCGACCTCGCGTCCTACTACCGGGACGTGCTGACGATCCAGCTGGGGGCGGGCACCGAGCTGGTGAACGCCGAACTGGGCCCGGAGCTGCGGGCGGCGGCGCGGAACGGGCGGCCGGAGGCCACCCTCAGGCGCCTCGACGCGATCATGGCGTGCCGGGAGCGGCTGGAGGCCAACGTCAACCCGCTGCTGGCCGTCGAGGCGCTGACGCTGGCGCTGCGGACCGGCTGATGCGGGCTTACAAGAGATCTCCCTTTTCGTTACATAACTGTACGCAACTCTCAACAGCCGCACGCGTACCTTCGCCTGGTTTACCCCCCGACAACCCCGGGCTAGCTCCCCCCACGGCCAGGAGGTCAGCTTTGCGGCGAGCCTTGATTTCGGCCGCGTGCGCCGTCACCACCATGACGGCTCTCGCGGCTCCAGCGTCAGCGGCTCCGGAACCGGCGAAGGGCGAGGTTTCGGAGTACGTCGTCCTCTACAAGGAGCACGTGTCCCTCGGCTCGGCCCACCGCGCTGTCCGCGCGGCCGGCGGCAAGATCGTCCACGAGAACCGCGACGTGGGCGTCGCGACCGTCCGGTCGGGCAACCCCGAGTTCGTCCACGCGGTGATGCGGCAGCGGGCGCTGGAGGGCGTCGCGCACAACCGGGTCATCGGCGAGGCGCCGAAGGCGAAGAAGAAGGCCGCGGCGAAGGTCGAGCAGATGACCGGCACCAAGAACACGGTGTCGCTCACGGGCGTCCCGTCCAAGAAGGAGGAGCCGCTCGCCGACCTGCAGTGGGACATGAAGCAGATCCACGCGACGGCGGACGGCTCGTACAAGAAGGAGCCGGGCGACAAGCGCGTGCTGGTCGGCATCCTCGACACGGGCGTGGACGGCTCCCACCCCGACATCAAGCCGAACTTCAACCGCAAGCTGAGCCGCAACTTCACCCACGACATCCCGACGGACGCCAACGGCGACGAGGTCGACGGCCCCTGCGAGTTCAAGTCGTGCGTCGACCCCGTCGACTGGGACGACAACGACCACGGCACGCACGTCGCGTCCACGATCGCCTCGCCCCGCAACGGCCTCGGCATGGCGGGCGTCGCGCCGAACGTGTCGATCGTCAACCTGCGCGTCGGCCAGGACTCCGGCTACTTCTTCCTCCAGCCGACCGTCGACGGCCTCACCTACGCGGCGAAGCACGGCATCGACGTCGTCAACATGAGCTACTACGTGGACCCGTGGCTGTGGAACTGCGGCGACAACCCCGCCGACAGCCCGGAGGACCAGCTCGAACAGCGCACGATCATCAAGGCGACGCAGCGCGCCCTGGACTTCGCGCACGACCGCGGCGTCACGCTGATCTCCGCGGCCGGCAACGACTTCGTCGACTACACCAAGACGAACGAGGACACCGGCAGCCCCGACTTCCCGTCCATGCCGGGTGAGCAGCCGTACGAGCGGACGATCCCGCCGAGCTGCGTGTCGATGCCGTCCGAGGGCGACCACGTCATCCCGATCTCGGCGACCGGCCCGTCCACCCGCAAGTCGTACTACAGCAGCTTCGGCAACGGGTACGTCGCGGTGGCGGCGCCCGGCGGCGACAAGGTCGACACCGCCGACCAGCACCCGGACGACAAGGCCGGCATCTGGGCGGCCTACCCCGAGCGGCTCGCGAAGGCACGCGGCGAGCTGAACGCGGACGGCACGCCGAACGTGCCGTACATCATCCGCAGCTGCAAGGGCGACGACTGCGCGTACTACCAGTCGATCCAGGGCACCTCGATGGCCTCGCCGCACGCCGTCGGCGTCGCCGCGCTGATCATCAGCAAGTACGGGCACCGGGACCGCCGGCACGGCGGCCTCACGCTCAGCCCGAACTTCGTGGAGCAGGTGCTTCGCGGCACCGCGACCGAGAAGCCGTGCCCGACCCCGCCGACCGTCGAGTACGTCTGGTACACCTCGACGGGCAAGCACACCTCGACGCAGACCTGCGAGGGCACGAAGGAGCAGAACGGCTTCTTCGGCAACGGCATCGTGGACGCGCTGAACGCGGTCAGCCACCGCTGACCTCATCGCCCGACCCACCCCAGGACGCGACCTCCGGCCACCCGGCCGGGGGTCGTGTTCTGCCCGGGGCCGTGCGTGTCGAGGACGGCGGCGGGCTCATCGTTGAGGGGGCCGGCCTCGGGCATGATGGGGGCATGTCGTACCGCGTCACGTTCGTCTGCACCGGCAACATCTGCCGCTCCCCGATGGCCGAATGGGTACTGCGCCACCACGTCGAGGAGGAGGGGCTGGACGTCGAGGTCGACAGCTCCGGCACCGGCGGCTGGCACGTGGGCGACGACGCCGACGAGCGGACGATCGCGACGCTGCGGCGGGCGGGCTACCGGTCGGCGCACATCGCCCGGCAGTTCGACCCGTCGTGGTTCGACCGGTACGACCTGATCCTGGCGCTGGACCGGGGGCACCTGCGGGCGCTGCGCTCGATGGCGCCGGACGAGGAGGCACGCGGCAGGATCAGGCTGCTGCGCGAGTTCGACCCGGACGCCGACGGCGACCTCGACGTCCCCGACCCGTACTACGGCGGCCGCGCCGACTTCGACCTCGTGCTCGAGCAGGTGGAGGCGGCGATGCCGGGCCTGCTGGAGGAGATCCGCGCCGCGCTCAAGGAGCGCTGAGTGCGCGACCGGCTGACGGAACTCCTCGGTACGGATGTCGCGAGCGTCAGCGACCTCGGTTCCAGCCATTCCTGGACGCTGCACCGGGCGTCCCTGGCCGACGGCCGCGAGGTGTTCGTGAAGGCGGCCGGCGACCAGGCGGGCGTGTTCGCGGCCGAGGCGGCGGGTCTGCGCTGGCTGGGCGAGGCCGGCCCCGGGACGCCGGTCCCGGACGTCCTCGCCGCGGACGACCGCATGCTCGTCCTGCCGTGGCTGCCGTCCTCCGGACCGAGCCGGGAGGCCGCCGAGCGCCTCGGCCGCGAGCTGGCCGCCCTGCACACCGGGAACCGCCCGGACGCCTACGGCGCGCCCTGGGACGGCTTCATCGCCGACCTCCCGCTCGACAACACGCCGGACGGCCGCGGATGGCCGCGCTGGTACGCCGAGCGCCGCCTCGAACCGTTCCTGCGCCTCGGCGCGCGGCACCTGTCGCCGTCCGACGTCCGGCTCGTGGAGCGCGTCATGGCGGACGTCGAGGAGCTGGCCGGGCCGCCGGAGCCGCCGTCCCGGATCCACGGCGACCTGTGGTCGGGCAACATCCTGTGGACGGACGGGCGCGCCGTGCTCATCGACCCGGCCGCCCACGGCGGCCACCGCGAAACCGACCTGGCCATGATGGCCCTCTTCGGGACGCCGCACCTCGACACGGTGCTGGCCGCCTACGACGAGGCGGCGCCGCTGGCGGACGGCTGGCGGTCCCGCGTCCCGCTGCACCAGCTGCATCCGCTTCTGGTCCATGTGGCGCTGTTCGGGGCGTCCTACCGGGGGTCCCTGGTGGACGCCGCCCGCGCCGCTCTCGGCTGAGCGGAAACGCCGTTCGCGACACTCCGGCGCCCCCGCGTTGCGTATCGTGACGACATCGTTGTGGAACGTGCCCGCACCGCGCGGCCCGCGCGGTGTCGCTGTGACGCTTGCGACTCGGCGTCGATGTGGTAACTCCCGCTTCATGGGTTTTTGTAGCGATGTAGATGAGATAGAAACGACGCGGTGACCCAGGAGTGGGAGAGGCAGGTGCGGGGCGTACCCATGGACGAGGGCAGGCGCGAGGAGCCGGGGAGACCACGGCTGGGCTCATGGAAGAGCCTGATCCCGCTCACCGTGGCCGCGACCGCGGCGCTGTTCGTCGCCGGCGGCGTGGACGTGGTGCACCGCCACCAGCGCGCCGCGAAGGAGGAGCACGCGGCCGAGCCGGCCGCGAAGGCCGAGCAGACCGACCCGCGGTTCGCCGTCGGGATCACCGGCGCGGGCACGGCGCTGGTCGTCCGCGACGTGCACACCGGCGCGGACGTGGGGCTGCCGGTCGCCCCGCCGCAGGGCCGCCGCTTCCACCGCGTCGCCGCCGCGAAGGACGGCTCCTACATCGTCGCGTCCTACGGCGACGGCGAGGTCGCCTTCCAGCGCCTGCACCTGGGCGACGACGGACGCCCCCAGGACCTGAAGGACATCCCGAAGGCCACCGTCGCCGGCGTCTCCACCTCCTGGTCGGACATCGCCGTCACCGGCGACCGCCTCGCCTACGTCACCTACAAGGGCAAGCGCGGCCGCGTGGACGTCCTCACCCTCAGCAGCGGCGCCCACAAGACATGGACGACCAAGGCCCAGGGCCGCGTCGGCAGCCTCTCCTGGGCCGGCGACACGCTCTCCTTCGTCTGGACGCCGGCGGGGTCCGCCAAGCACCAGCTCCGCACCATCGACACCAGCGCCGCCGCCGGCGACCTCAAGCTCAGCAAGGCCGTCATGACGCTGCCCGAGGGCGGCACCAGCGCCGTCCTGACGCGGGATGGCGAGCAGGCCGTCGTCGGCACTGTCGCCGGCTCTGAGCTGACCGTCCAGACCTTCAGCCTCACGGGCAAGCCGGGGAAGGTCCTGTGGCACCAGAAGGTGACGGGCCCGCTCACCGACCTCGACGCCGCCCACGGCAGCGGCGCCGTCCTGGCGACCGCGGGCGACCTGTACGCGAACGGACTGCCGACCGTCCCCGGGAAGGACCTCGCCGACGCGACCTGGTGACCGCGGCGCCGTCCCGGCTAACGTGGATCGCAAGAAACCGGGCGAACGGAGCGAAACCGTGGGCATGGTGATGGCCGTCAGCTTCACCCGTTACGGCCGGCTCTACTACCTCGACCCTGGACCGCACACCCCGAAGGTCGGCGACAAGGTCCTCGTCCCCACCGACTCCGGTCCCGAGGTCGCCGAGTGCGTGTGGGCCCCGCAGTGGGTGTCGGAGGACATCGACGGCCTCCCCGAATGCGCCGGCCTCGCCACCGAGGAGCACCTAGCCCGCGACGAGGCCAACCGCCGCCGCCGCGCCGAGGGCCGCTCGATCGCCAAGCGCCTGATCCGCAAGCACGAGCTGCCCATGAAGGTCATCGGCGTCGACTACCTCGACGCCGAGAACGTCTTCAAGATCTACTTCACCGCCCCGCACCGCGTCGACTTCCGCGCCCTCGTCCGCGACCTGGCCCGCGGCATCAAGGCCCGCGTCGAGCTCCGCCAGGTGGGGCCCCGCGACGAGGCCCGCCTCCAGGGCGGCATCGGCCCCTGCGGGCGCGACCTGTGCTGCGCCACCTTCCTCAAGGACTTCGAGCCCGTCTCCGTCCGCATGGCGAAGGAGCAGGACCTCCCCGTCAACCCCCTCCGCATCGCGGGCGCCTGCGGCCGCCTGATGTGCTGCCTGAAGTACGAGCACCCGCTCTACATGGAGTTCAAGGAGAAGGCCCCGCGCCTGGGCTCGCGCGTGTCCACCCCCGAGGGCGAGGGCCAGGTGATCGGCTACAACGTCCCCGGCGACCGCGTGACGGTGAAGGTGGGCTCCCGCCGCTGCTCCTGCCCCTCGGCCTCCGTCTGCTCCCCGCGACAACAACACGACGCCATGTACAACCCCGGAGACTGAGTCAGGGGCGGAGGGCGACGGTCTTGCGGGCGGTCTTGACGGCCGCGGTGAGGCCCTCGATGTCGTAGGCGCCGAGGTGGCGGCGGCCGTTGACGAAGAACGTCGGGGTGCCGGAGACGCCGCTCAGGTCGGCGGAGTCGACGTCCTCGGCGATCTGGTCGACGCCCTTGTGCGCGCGCAGGTCGGCGCGGAAGCGGTCGACGTCCAGGCCCAGTTCGGCGGCGTAGCGGACGAGGTCCCTGGGCTGCAGCTCGTCCTGGTGGGCGAGGAGCAGGTCGTGCATCTCCCAGAAGGCGCCCTGCGCCGCCGCGGCCTCCGACGCCTGCGCCGCCAGCTGCGCCTGCGGGTGGACGTCGGTGAGCGGCAGGTGCCGCCACACGTACCGGACGTCGCCGTACCCGGCGAGCAGCTCCCGGATGACCTCCTCCGCCTGCCCGCAGTACGGGCATTCGAAGTCGCCGTACTCGACGACGGTGACGGGCGCGCGGGCGGGGCCGCGGATGTGGTCGCGGTCCGGGTCGACCGGCGCGGCCAGGTCGACGATGCTCTCCGCCGTGCCGAGCAGGGCGCGCAGCCTCGCCTTCGGCGGCAGCAGCCTCGTCGCGCGGACGACGACCCACGTGACGGCCGTGGCGCACAGCGCGGCGGACAGGATGCCGATCTTCGCCTCTTCGAGGCGGGGGCCCGTGAAGGTGAGGGTCGCGATCAGCAGCGCCACGGTGAAGCCGATGCCGGCGATCGTGCCGCCGCCCCCGACCGCGGCCCAGCCGACGGGCGGCCGCAGGCGGCCCCGGCTGAACCGCGTGACCAGCCAGGAGCAGCCGAGCAGCCCGACGGGTTTGCCGACGACGTACCCGATCAGGATGCCGAGCGTCACCGGGGAGGCGAACGCGCGGCCGAGGACGTCGCCGCTGATGGCGATCCCGGCGTTGGCGAGCGCGAAGAGCGGGACGATCACGTAGCTCGTCCACGGGTGGATCGCCAGCTGCAGCCGCTCGTTCGGCGAGATCGCCGCGGCGACCCCCGTCTGCGCGGAGCGCGCGTACTCGGGGGTGGGCTGCTCCCGGAACAGCCGGAAGATCTCCGTGGCGCGTTCCAGGTCGCTGCGGGCGGCGGGGTGCGCGTACGTGAGCAGCCCCATGGCCAGCCCGATGACGATCGGCTCCACGCCGGACGACTCCAGCGCCCCCCACGTCGCCACGCCGAGCAGCAGGTAGACGGGGAACGCGCGGATGCCGGCCGCGCGGATCAGCACGATCGCCGCGAAGATGGCGAGGGCCGTCAGCAGCGCCGGCAGCCGGACGTCGTCGCTGTAGAAGATCCCGATCACCGCGAGCGCCACGACGTCGTCCACGACGGCGGCGGTGAGCAGGTAGGCGCGGAGCCGGTCCGGGAAGCCGCGGCCGACCAGGGCGAGGACGCCGAGCGCGAACGCCGTGTCCGTCGACATCGCGATGCCCCAGCCGTGCGCGGTGCCCGTCCCGGCGTTCAGCGCCAGGTAGATCGCGACCGGCACGATCATCCCGCCGAGCCCGGCGGCGAGCGGCAGCGCGACCCGCCGCCGGTCGCGCAGCTCGCCCATGTCGAACTCGCGGCGCGCCTCCAGCCCGACGACGAAGAAGAAGATCGTCATCAGGCCGCCGTTGACCCAGTCGCGCAGATCGCGCGTGATGCCCGCGTCGCCGACCCGGACCGACGCGTCCGTCCCCCACAGCCCCTCGTACGAGGACGCGTCGATGTTCGCCCAGGCGAGCGCGGCGAGCGTCGCGGCCAGCAGGAACACGGCGCCGCCGGTCTCGGTGCGCAGGAACTCGCGCAGCGGCGTCCGCAGGCTCCGGGCCCACGCCGTCCGGCCGGCGAGCGGCCCGGTCTCCTCTTGCGCATCGGTCATTACCGAATTCTCACCGCTTCCTTTCGCCGCCCGCCCCATGAGAACGTTCGGAAAACCTCGTATCGGTCACGCCTGTTCCAGGGCCGGGTGAAGTGGTGTTCAGAGGCCCTGGTGGGACGCACCCGGCAGGCGTCGTGATCCGGTCGGGTGATCCCGGCGCCCGTGGGGGCCGGTTAAATCGTTTGTGGGCTGGGGTGGGCGCTCCTAGCGTCATGGGCGTGGACGGCGGAGTGCGGTTGCTGGGGCTTGGTGACCTCGCGGCCTGTCAGCGGCTTGCCGCGGATCGTGAGTGGGGGCAGGAGGACCGCAAGTGGCGGTTCCTGTTCTCGGTCGGGGACGTCTACGGCGTCGATGACGGGGACGGGGAACTCGCCGGGACGGTGGTGTCGACCCTGTACGGCCAGGACGTCGCGGCCATCAGCATGGTGCTGGTCGCCAAGCGGTTCGAGCGGCGCGGCCTGGGCGGACGGCTGATGCGCCACGCGATGGACAACGCGGGCACGGCGAGCTTCTGCCTGACCGCCACGGAGTATGGACGTCCTCTATATGAGCGTCTCGGGTTCAAGGCCGTCGGGCAGTGCACGACTTATATAGGTGCGTCGGACGGGCCGTCCAGGCGAGGTGTGTCCGTGCCGGTGGAGGCGGCGGACATGCCGGCCGTCCATGCGCTCGACACCGAGGTGTTCGGGGCCGACCGGTCGCGGTTGGTCGACGGCCTGCCGTTCTTCTGCGAGACGCTGCGGGTCGTCCGCGACGGGGGCGGCATCGCGGGCTACGGCGGCGTGTGGAGGAACGACGACCGGTTCGTCGTCGGCCCTCTCATCGCGCAGGACGCGGAGACCGCGCTCGCCCTGGTGGACGAGATCGTCCCCGAAGGCCCGATCCGCCTCGACATCGACCACCGGCATCCCGAGATCATCGCCTGGGCGGAGGAGCACGGCCTCCGCCCGGCGTTCACCACGACGATCATGGAGTGGGGCGCCCCGATCGCGAACGACCCGGCCCGCCTCTTCCTCCCCGTCGCCCAGGCGCTCGGCTGACCGGCGCGGTCAGGCGGGCTTCGGGGCGCGCTTCGGGGCGGGCTTCGGGAGGCGCTTCGGGGCGGGCTTCCCGCCCGGCAGCGCGTACCGGACGATCTTCTTCCAGGTGCTGGTGACCTGCTGGGAGAGCGAGCCCGTGTGGTACGGCAGGTCGTACTTCTTGCACAGCTCGCGGATGCGCGGTGCGATCTCCGCATACCGGTTGCTCGGCATGTCGGGGAACAGGTGGTGCTCGATCTGGTGGCTCAGGTTGCCCGTCATCAGGTGGAACAGCGGACCGCCCGTGATGTTCGCCGAGCCGCACAGCTGCCGGACGTACCACTCGCCCTTCGTCTCCCCGTCCAGGCAGTCCTTCTTGAACAGGTCGACGTCGCCGGGGAAGTGCCCGCAGAAGATGATCATGTGGGCCCAGATGTTGCGGGCGACGTTCGCGGTGAAGTTCGCGGCGAGGGTGGAGACGAACTGCGGGCCGCTGAGCAGCGGGAACGCCAGGTAGTCCTTGCCCCACTGACGGCGGATCTTGCGTCCGATCTGGCGCAGCTTCTCCTTGGTGACCTCCTCGTCGGCCTTCCCGGCGAGGACCTTGCCGATCTCCAGGTCGTGCACCGCCACGCCGTACTCGAAGAACATCGCCAGCAGCAGGTTGTAGATCGGCTGCGCGAGGTGGGCCGGGCTCCACTTCTGCTCCGGCGCGATCCGCAGGATGCCGTAGCCGACGTCGTTGTCCTTGCCGAGGACGTTCGTGTACGTGTGGTGGACGAAGTTGTGCGAGTGCTTCCACTGCTCGGCCGGGGAGACGTTGTCCCATTCCCACGTCGTGGAGTGGATCTTCGGGTCGCGCATCCAGTCCCACTGGCCGTGCATGACGTTGTGCCCGATCTCCATGTTCTCCAGGATCTTCGCGACGGCGAGCGTCGCGGTCCCGGCGACCCAGGCGGGCGGCACCGAGGACGCCATCAGCAGCGCCCGCCCGGCGATCTCCAGGCCGCGCTGCCAGCGGATCACCCGGTGGATGTAGGCCGCGTCGCGCTCGCCGAGATCCGACATGATCTCTTCGCGCAGCGCGTCCAGCTCGGCGGCGATGGTGTCGTAGTCCGCGGCGGTCAGACGGTCGGTCATGGGTCCCCTCTCACAGGTCGATTTCGACGGGGCCGGCGGCGGCCGAGACGCAGGTCTGGACGATCTCGCCCTCCTCGCCGTGCACCCTGCCGGTGCGCAGGTCGCGGACCTTGCCGGAGCGCAGCGGGCCGACGCAGCTGTAGCAGATGCCCATCCGGCAGCCGCTCGGCAGCAGCGCGCCGGCGCCCTCCCCGGCGTCCAGGAGCGGCGTGCTCCCGTCGGCGTCCACCTCGACGCCGCTCTTGGTGAACGTGACGCGCCCGCCCTCGCCGCCGCCCCGCAGGACGGTCTGGAAGCGCTCGACGCGCAGCCGCTCCCCGGCCCCTTCGGCGCGCCAGAACGCGGTGAGATCGTCGAGCATCCCGGCGGGACCGCAGGCCCATGTGTCGCGTTCCGCCCAGTCGGGGCATATGCCGGGCAGTTCGGACGGCTTGCACCGGCCTTCGGTGGACGTGTGCCGCTCGTGCAGCCGCACCCCGGACATCGCGCGCAGCTCGTTCCCGAAGATCACGTCCCCGGCCGTCCGGTCCGAGTGCACGACCACGATGTCGGGGGCGCCGCCGCGAGCCGCGGCGCCGGACGTGTCCGCCGGGCCGGTGAGGTGGCGGAGCATGGCCATGACCGGGGTGATGCCGCTGCCCGCCGTGACGAACAGCAGCTTCTCCGGGACGGGCGAGGGCAGCACGAACTCGCCGTCGGCCGGAGCCAGCCGGATGATCGTCCCCGGGCGTATCGCGTTGACGAGGTGGGCGGAGACGAACCCGTCCCGTCCGGCCTTGACCGTGATGGTGATCCGCCCGTCCCGGCGGGGCGGGGACGACAGCGAGAACGTCCGCCAGTACCGGACGCCGCCGATGTCCACGCCGACCCGGACCCACTGGCCCGGCCGGTGCCCCCGCCAGGCCCGGCCGGGCCTGATCAGCAGGGTCGCCGCGGCGGGCGCCTCGTGCCGGACGGCCTCGACGCGTCCGCGCAGGTCGGTGGCCGACCACAGCGGGTTGACCAGGCCGAGGTAGTCCTCCGGCAGGAGCGGTGTCGTGAGGAGCCGGGCGGCCGCCGCGATCCGCGCACCCGGACGTCGCGTTGCGGTGGTCACGTTGCCTCCCCGAGGGCGCTAACTTACGCTTGCGTAACCTACGGTCGCGTAGCCGGGGGAGGATGTTCAAGGCGTCCGGCGTCAAAGCGACGGGCATCACACCATCGCACGATGGCCCATCCAGCGGTGTGAAGCTCAGTGACAAAACCGAGGGCGCGGATTGTCCGCCGGGTCCAACTCCGGGCGCCACACGGGCCTCGTCTCCACCCCACGCCCCGGCGCGGTGGTGGCCTCCCGCGCTGCGCCGACGTAGCGTAGGCGGCGGCGTACGTGCCGCTATGACGAGACGGGGTCCAGGTGCGGGCAGCGAGGTTCATCAGTGTGGCGACCGTGCTCGCACTGGCGATGACCACCGGATGCAGCGACGGCGACGGGAACGACGGCGGCGACAAGGGCACGACGTCGTCATCGACCGTCCCGGCCGCGCTGGCGCCGTTCTACGACCAGAAGCCCTCCTGGAAGGACTGCGACGACGGCTTCCAGTGCGCGACCGTCCAGGTCCCCTTGGATTACGCCGAACCGTCCGGCGAGAAGGTCGGCATCTCCGTGATCCGGCTCCCCGCCGAGGACGAGTCCGACCGCATCGGCTCACTGCTCACCAATCCCGGCGGGCCCGGCGGTTCCGGGGTCGACTTCGTCCGCCAGGCGGCCCGGACCTTCGGGGCCGACCTGCGCCGCCGCTTCGACATCGTCGGCTTCGACCCGCGCGGCGTCGCCGCCAGCGACCCCGTCCGCTGCAACACCGGCCCCCAGCTCGACGAGTTCTTCGCCACCGACGCGTCCCCGGACGACCAGAAGGAGACGCAGACCCTCGCCGCCGAGGGCGAGGACTTCGCCGAACGCTGCAAGACCAAGGCCGGCTCCGAACTGCCCTACGTCGGCACCGTGAACGCCGCCCGCGACATGGACGTCATCCGCGCGGCCCTGGGCGACCGCAAACTCACCTACTACGGCGCCTCATACGGCACCTACCTGGGCGCCTTCTACGCGGAACAGTTCCCGAAGAACGTCCGCGCCCTCGTCCTGGACGGCGCCGTCGACCCCAGCCTCTCCTCGACCGAACTGCTGATCGAGCAGGCGAAGGGCTTCGAGACCGCCCTACGCGCGTTCGCCGACGACTGCGTCAAGTCAGGCAGCTGCCCCTTCGGAAGCACCCCCGACGCGGTCATCGCCAGGATCTCGTCCTTCCTCACGGCGACCGACAAGAAGCCGCTCAGCAACACGCGCGACTCCCGCAAGGTCACCGAATCCCTCGCCGTGATGGGCATAGCCAGGTCCCTCTACGTGAAGGAGTACTGGCCCGTCCTGCGCCAGGCCCTGACCCAGGCGATGCAGAACTCCGACGGCACCATCCTCCTCGCCCTCGCGGACGAGATGGTCGAACGCAAGCCCAACGGCACCTACAGCAACCAGACCGACGCCAACATGGCCGTCAACTGCGTCGACAAGCCCAACCCACCGGACCTCGCCGCCTACAAGAAGTACGCGGACCAAGCGGAGAAGGCCGCGCCCCGCTTCGGCCCGTTCGTCGTCTGGGGCGGCCTCCCATGCGTCTACTGGCCCGTCCAGACCAAGGAGGAGCCGAAGCCCCTCACCGCCAAGGGCGCCGCCCCCATCGTGGTCATCGGAACCATCCGCGACCCCGCCACGCCCTACAAGTGGGCCCAGAACCTCGCCTCCCAGCTCTCCAGCGGCGTGCTCCTCACCTTCAACGGCGACGGCCACACCGCCTACCTGCAGGGCGACCCCTGCATCACCAAGGCCACCGACGACTACCTGATCACCACAGATCCGCCCAAGGACGGGACCAGGTGCGGCTGAAAACCGGTGCACACCCACCCCCGAGGACCCGGTAGACTTCATCCCGCCGTGCCCCGCACGGCGCGCCGCCTTAGCTCAGTCGGCAGAGCGATTCACTCGTAATGAATAGGTCGTCGGTTCGATTCCGACAGGCGGCTCCCACCTCAAAGGCCCATCGCGATCACTCGCGATGGGCCTTCTGCATGACTGCCTTCGCGGTTACGGGAGGATGTTCGGGTCGCATGGGGGGAGGCTGGTGGTCATGCCGGCGGTAATCGCCCAGCGCTCGTGATCACGCCAGACGCCGCCGATGTTGATGAACTCGGGGGAGAAGCCCTCCCGGTGGAAGCCGAGACGCTGGAGGAGGCGGCGGGACGGCTCGTTTCCCGGTTGGACGTCCGCTTCGACACGGTGCAGACCGAGAGGGCCGAACGCGTAGAGGACGGTCAGGCCGACGCCCTCCGTCATGAAGCCTCGGCCGGCGCTCGGCGCGAACGCGGCGAACCCCAGGATGGCGCGGTCGTAGGGGCCGCGGACGATGCCGGTGAGTGTGGCGTGACCCGCGATGGCTCCGGTGTCGACGCGCTTTATCAGCAGCGCCTCGCCGGCCGCCGGATCCGAGAACCGGCCGAGGTACTCGCGGAAGGCCGACGCGTCGGTCGGCGTCCTGACCCAGTCCCTATGCAGGTCCGCGCTCTGTTCGGCGAGCCGGAGGAACTCGTCCTCGTCCGCCGCGCGCATCCGGCGCAGCATCACGCGACATCCCACGGTGCCTCCGTCCCTGGCCTCATTGCCGATGGACCGCTCTCGCCCAGAGGCCCCAGGTTGCCTCACGCACCCCACGCCCCGCACTCCCCACACAGCCACGTCTGTAGGACGAAGGCGTCCCTCGCCGCTTTCCCCGACGGCGACAGCACGGGCGGTGCGGCCGTTGATCGTTTGTTGCGGTCGGACGTGCCGACATACGGCCCTCAGAGGTGGGGCCGAAGTGGACTGTGCGCGTCCCGGCGCCTCTCTACCTCAGCGGCGACCATCGGGATGGCACTCGTAACGGCGATCATGGCACCCGATAACCGGATGCTCCCGTTGAAGAGGGGGCGAAGACGGTCGGGTGGTGGGTTTGGTTCCGGCTACCGGCGTGCGGGGGTAGGCGGGCGAGCTCATCTGGACGGACGTGTGTCGGGCGCGGCCGAGTTGGCTGCCGCGGTCTTCCTGGGAGGCCAGAGTGTTGATGTGATCTCCTGGGAGCCGGCGCCCTCGCCTCTGGCCTCTCCACGGCCGTCTGTGGCCGAGGCGCTGCATTGGCGTGGTTGGGCCGGGATCTGGTGCGCGGAGGGGGCGTCGTCGAACCCGTTGGTGGTGAGGACGGTTCCGGGCCGGCGCCCGGGGCGGGTCAGGGCCCGAGCTTCTCGGCGAGGATCTTCAGGTGTGTCTCGCGGGCCTCGGCGTGGCGGCGGCGGCCGGCCTCGGTGAGCTGGACGAAGACGCCGCGGCGGTCGTCCCTGCAGAGGTCGCGTGTGACGTAGCCGTTCTTCTCCAGGCGGGCGACCGTGCGGGACAGTGCGCTCTGGCTGAGCCACATCGCCGCGGCGATCTCCTGCATGCGGCGCTTCTCACAGTCGAGATCGACCAGGCGGTCGAGGGTCTCGTACTCGCTCATGCTCAGGCCGTGGGCCTCCTGGAGGGCGCGGTCCAGAGCGCACGCGACCGTGTTGTAGCAGGTCGCCAGCTCGCGCCACCGGTCGACCAGAGCAGCCTTCGCCTCCATGGCGCGGATCGTACCATGCGCGCGCATCAGATGCATCCACATTAAATTCCGAAGAATTTAGTGCGTGGACATTTGATGCATGTGCATGTACTGTCCTGCGACGTGGCTATCACCGACACCTCACCTGTCATCACCGTCCGTCCGCCGGACGCCGAGCGTGCGCCGGCCGAACAGATCTGGACTCCCCGGCTGTGGGGGATCCTTGCGGTCCTGTGCGCCGTGATGTTCCTCGACGGGCTCGACGTCTCGATGGTGGGCGTCGCGCTGCCGTCCATCGGCACCGAGTTGGGCCTCTCCACCACGTCGCTGCAGTGGATCGTGAACGGGTACGTCCTCGGCTACGGCGGCCTGCTTCTGCTCGGCGGGCGCACCGCCGACCTGCTGGGACGCCGCCGGGTCTTCCTGGCCGCGCTCGCCGTGTTCGCCGCCGCATCACTGGTGGGCGGGCTGGTGGACAACGGCACCCTGTTGATCGTCACCCGTTTCGTCAAGGGGCTGGCGGCCGCCTTCACCGCCCCCACCGCGCTGTCCATCCTGACCACCACGTTCCATGAGGGACCTGCGCGGAACCGCGCACTGTCGGTGTTCTCCGTCTTCGGCGCCAGCGGTTACTCGTCCGGGCTGATCCTCGGCGGTGCGTTGACCAGCTTCGGCTGGCGGTGGACGTTCCTGACGCCCGTCCCGCTCGCGATCATCGCGCTCGCCGCGGGATTCGCACTGATCCCGCGGGACCGGCCCGCGGCCGGCGGCGGGCACGACATCGTCGGCGCCGTGACGCTGACCGGCGGCATGCTGCTCGCCGTCTACACCGTCGTGTCCGCACCCGACCGCGGCTGGCTCGACCCCGTCACCCTCGGGTCCCTCACGCTCGCGATCGCGCTGCTGGCGGGCTTCGTGTTCACCGAGAACAAGGTGCGGCACCCGCTGATCCGGCTGGGCATCCTGCGGATCGGCTCCATCATCCGCGCCAACCTGAGCATCGTCGCGCTGTTCGGGTCGTACCTCAGCTTCCAGTTCATGATGACGCTCTACCTGCAGGACGTCCTGCGCTGGTCGCCGCTGAAGATGGCGATGGCCCTGCTGCCCGCCGGGCTGCTCGTCGCCTTCGGTTCCCCGTTCGTCGGGCGCCTGATCGACCGGTACGGGACGCCGCGTCTGATCATCAGCTCCATGACGTCGCTCAGCCTCGGCTACGGCTGGTTCCTGGCCACCGCCGGGAACGCTCCGCACTACATCTTCACGATCCTGCCGACGATGCTGCTGCTGGGCGGCGGGTTCGCGTTCGGGTTCAGCTCGATCATGGCGCAGGCGACGGACGGGATCGACGACTCCGAGCAGGGGCTCGCCTCCGGCCTCGTCCAGACCTCGGGCCAGGTCGGCGCCGCCCTGGTCCTCGCCGTGGTCACCGCACTCGTCGCGGGCGGGACCGCCGCCGGCGGCGATGGCTTCGCCGAGTTCCACCCGGGCGTCAACCTGGTCAGCGCCGTCGCGGTCGTCGGCCTGGCACTGAACTTGATCCCTCTGCTGCGCCGCTACCGCCCCAAGCACACCTGATCACCCTCCCAACCTGCGGGGGAGCGCCGCCCTGGGCGCTCCCCCGCACTTGCGCGCTCGGCGCCGTACGAGGCTGCCCGACGTGTGTTGGTTGTGCGCTGGGCGTTTGCAGGGCATTAGCGCCTCCTGTGGCTGTTGTGGTCGAGGCGCGGGGTCTCCCTTGGTGCTGTGACGGGGGTGTGAGCATCCTCGGTGGGTGGTGTGTTGCGGTGCGGCCGCTTGCGGCTGCTGTTGTGGCCGGGCGTGGCTGCCTCCGGTGGATGCTGTGGCCGGGCGTGGCGACCCCGCGGGCTGCTTTGCCGGGGATGTGGGCGTCTGGGAGTAGGGTGTTGTGGTGAGAACGGGGGTGGACTTGGCGAATGTTGGGGTTGGCGTGCTTGCGCCCCTCGGCAGGGTGTGCCGGGGGGGCGGTTGTGGTTACTTTCGGCGTTTCCAGAAGGGGGTGCGGGGTGGGGTTTGGCCTGTGAAGTCGGTCAGGACCTGGATGGTGCGGCTCCAGTGGTCGTTGATGGTGGGTTGGTCTGCGGTGGGCTGTAGGCGGCGTAGGTCGTCGCGGAGGGTCACCAGGGTGGTTGCGTCCAAGTACTGGGCCTCCATGCGCTGGATGATCGAGTCGAGCATCGGGATGAGTTCGGCCAGCAGGTAGTGGGCGCGCTGGTCCTCCGGCAGCTCGCGGAGGCGGTCGAGGACGTTGGACAGTTCCTGCTGGAAGCCGGTGAGGGCGGGGACGCTGCCGGACCGGCGGGGGGCCGGGCCTCGGCCGGCCGATCTGCCGAAGGGGCGGCCCGAGGGCGGGGCACCGGGGGCCGGGCCGCTGTACGGCGGTGGGGCCGCACTTGCGGAGGGGGGCATGCCGGCGGGCATGCCGCTGGGGGCCGGCGGGGGTGCGATGGGCGCCGGTGCGGCCGCGAATGCGGCATGTGCGGCTCGTGGGGCGGGTGCGGGCGCCGCCCAGCCTCGGGGGGATTCCACCGGCTGGACGACCTGGTGCGGGGTTCCGCCCTCGGTCACCACCCGGCTGTCCACGGCCACGAATGCCGTGAAGCGGCAGAGGACGCCGAAGCGGAGCGAAGTCTCCACGATGCGTCGTTCCAGGTCGTCGGCGCCGCCCACCGTGTAGCGGTCTTCGAGGTCCCGCAGGTGGGCGCGGGCCCAGATTGAGGTGGTGGCGCGGTCGGTCGATGTGATGCCGGTGGCGCGCTGCTCCCAGGGGGTTCCGTCTGAGGCCGTGCCTCGGATGGAGAGGGTGCCGGACGGGGAGCCGTGGAACCGGCCGGTGATCACCAGGGGCACGCCTGGGAACAGCGCACCGAGGCGGGCCGGGGCCACGGAGTCCGGGACGATCTCCAAGCCGTCCGCCTGCAGGGTGAGGCCGGTCGCGATCGGCGCGGCGATCCGGTGGTGGATGTGCTCCATCGCCTCGTCGAGGCGGTCCTCGGATTCGACGAGTTCGCAGCGTCCCCGGCCGATGGAGGCGAGCCGGTTCAGGAAGCCGGCGTTCACGGCCTGGTCGATGCCGACCGTGTGGACGCGGACGCCGTGGAGCCGTGGTTCCAGGTGGGCGAGGAGCTGGTCTTCGTTGCCGACCTGCCCGTCGGTGATGAGGACGAGCACGCGGTCGCGGGTGGAGTCGGCGAGCAGGCGGCAGCCTTCGTCGAGCGGGGTGAGCATCTCCGTGCCGCCGCGGGCGTCCAGCGTCGCCAGGTGCTCTACGGCGCGGAACCGGTTGCGGTCGGTGCCGTCCGCGAGGGCGGCGCCGAGGTCGCGGGGGCGTTCGATGACGGTGTCGAAGGAGAGGACGGCGAACCGGTCCTCAGCGCGGAGCGTGTCGACGATGCGGGCCGCGGCGCGGCGGGCGGCGACCATCTTCCATCCGTGCATGCTGCCGGAACGGTCGAGGACGAGGACCACGTCGCGCGGGCTCGGCCTGGCGTCGCCGGAGGGCAGCACGGTGAAGTTGAACGTCCCCTCGTCTCCCGCCTCGTCGGGGACGAGGCAGAGGGCCGCGGCCTCGTGCGGGGCGAAGTCGAGGCGCAGGATGAAGTCGCGGTCGAGGCGCTCGCCCGGCTGCAGCCGGATGGTCGTACGGTCGCCGTCGGCCTCCTCGCCGACCACGTGCAGGGCGGACCGGATCGCGGTCAGGGGAAGCCCGGCCGCATCGATGTCGACAGTGACGGCCAGGCGCACCGGGTTGGGGAAGCCGGGCAGGAGGACGGGCGGGCTGATGCGGGACGCGTCCGGTACGGCGTCGGTGTCGTCCGCCACCCCTGGGCCGGTCCGCTCGCCGTCCAGCGGGGCGCCCGGGATGTAGCGGGGGGCCACCACGAGCGGGAAGCGGAACGTCGCGCTGGAGGCCGACTCGTGCGGCAGCGGCTGGTCGAGCGTCAGCCTGATGGTCACCCGTTCGCCCGGCAGGATGTTGCCGACCCGCATGCTGAACACGTCCGGCCGGTCTTCCTCGGCGATCGCGGCCCGCCGGCCCGCGGCGATGGCGGCGTCGTAGTCCTGCCGGGCCTGGGCGCGTTCTTTCAGCGTCCCTTCGATGACGCGGTCCGCGGCTTCCATGCGGAGGGCGGTCACGGCGGCGCGGTCGGGGAGAGGGAAGATGTAGGTGGCCTCGAGCGGCATGTCGAACGGGTTGCGGAAGCCCTGGACGACCTCGATGCCGGCGGCGAGACCGGTGATCGACGCGTGCACGCCGACGGAGTCGAGCGGCAGGTTGCCCTTGTCGGTGCTGAGCGCGCCGAGCCCGCGGTCGGAAGCCGCGGGTTCGGTCTCGGGTAGCGGCAGGATGCGCACGGTCACTGGGACCTCCGGAAATTGGCTTCGGGCGGATGTGCGGGGCTTTCGGCGGGGGTGACGAGACCGCGCCGGCGTAGCTCGGCCAGCAGCGGCCGCGCGGCGGCGTCGATCGCGGCGAGGTCGTCGTCGCTGAGGGCGGGACCGTCCAGGAGGAGGGTGAGACCGGGGGCCAGCCGGACTCCTTGGACGACTGCGGGCAGCGGCGTGCCGTAGTCGGCGGAGACGGTCGCTGCCTCGCGGTACGACACGTCAGGTCGGACGGCCCAGAAGTTGGCCTTTTCGGCGGGCGTTCCGTCCTTCGAGGCCCGTGGAGCCGTCGTGGATTCCGGCGCTTCCCGCCTGTGGGCGCGAGTGGTGGGCCTTCCTTGGTGCGGCGAACCCGTCGGGATCCCGGGCGGGTTCGCGCTTCCGGAGTCGCCGGCTCGGGCGGTCGGCCCTGGACCGCCCGCGGCGGGGGCCGCAGTCTGCGGGTGGTCGTCCGAGGAGGGCGGCGAGCCGGCCGGGAGTGGGGCGTCGCCTGTCGTGGTGGACGGGTCGGCGGGGAGGGCGGCTATCCGGGCGAGGGCCTCGTCGGTGGCGGCGGCGAGTTCGACCTGGATCTCCGCGATGGACCGGCCCTCGGCCTGGCGGCGTTTCACCGCGACCAGCTGGAGGAGGTGGCGGGGCCCGTACAGCGCGATACGGCCGCGGCGGCCGAGCGGCGGGTCGACCAGGCCGATCGTGGTGTACCAGCGGATCAACCGGGTGTTGGGGAGATCGCGCACCCGGCCGCTGACCTGCGCGGCTCCGTCTGCCGCGAGGGCGGCGGCGGCGCGTTCCGCCAGCTCACCGATCGTCCAGGTGTCGTCCATGGCTCGATGATGACACTGTCATCGTGACAGTGTCAAGCAGAATCGAAGATCGATTGCGTTCGGGGCCGCGCGGCGCCTCGGGTGCTCGCTCGGCGTCCGTGCGATCGGCCGATGCGGCTTCTTCGTCGATCATGAAAACGGTCTTGATGCGAATAGGTCGGCCGAATTCGACACTTCACCGTTCGTCATGTCCCGATCGCTCGTTGATAGATCGACCTGGTCACGGCAATCAACTGATACTTGCAGGATGTCGGCCATACCGCCTAAAGCTCTTATTTGCGACACTCCATGAGAGTTGACCGGATAGCGCAAGAACGATGTTCGGTGCCCGAGTTTGATCTTCTGAAATGGCCAGTAAAGAACCCGGGAATCCTTTACCTTTTCTGGTATGAACGACCATCTCCTGGTCGAGGCGCTACGCGAGCGCGATCCCGGCGCCACGGCCGCGGTGTACGACGCCCATGCCCACCGGCTCTACGCGTACTGCTGGTTCCGGTTGCGGTGCCGTGACACGGCGCAGGTCGCCCTGCGCGACACGTTCATCGTGGCTGAGGCGCACATTGGCAAGCTGCGCGATCCCGACCGGTTCAGGCCGTGGCTCTACGCGATCGCCAGGCTGGAGTGCGAACGGCGGATGCCGCCCAGGGCCAAGGTGCCGGACGTGCCGGTCGCCAGCCATGACCAGGAGGACGTCGACCAGCGCATCACGGCATGGCACGCGGTCCTGGCGCTGCGTCCGTTCAGCCGGGACATCCTGGAACTGAGGACCAGGCGCAGGCTTTCGGTCCTCGACCTGGCGGCAGTGTTCGGCCTGTCCCTGCGAGACGCCCAAGAGGCGCTGGACCTCGCGCACGGCGAACTGGAAGAGGCGCTAACGGCGGTGATACTCGCGCAGCAGGGGCCTTATGGCTGCACCGAGCGCGCGATGCTGCTGCGAGAACGCTCCGATGAGCTCACACCCGATCTGAGTAGGCGGCTGATGGAGCACGCAAAGGCGTGTTCCGCATGTGGAGCGTTCCGTCCCAAATCCGTGTCGGCCAAGAAGGTGTACGGGCTGCTGCCGGATCCACGACCGGCGGCGGAAATGCGGCTGCGGGTGATGAGCTGCTTCCAGGACCCGGAGCTGGTCGGCTACAGGCTCTTCGTGGCTACCCGCGTCACCGAGTTCACCTCTGACGGTTTCCCTGTTGCCGCCTCACGGTCGGGACGACGGGTCCGTTCTGCCGGCGGGCGCTCACGGTCCGGGCGCTTCCACAAGGGTCCGGCTGCGACGGACGAGGCCGGCGTCCGCGCGCAGGTCATCCGGGCGGCCATGGTGCTGGCGGTGGTGGCCGTGCTGTCCGGGGGCGGGGTCGGCTCAATGTACGGGCTCCTGGGCCCGGCCCGGAGGTCCCCGGAGACGACGGCGGATCCACGTCCGACGGTGGTCCCGGGTATCTCGCAGGAGCCTCAGACGGGGCGGCGATCCGAGACGTCGCCGGGGCTGGGAACTCTTGAGGCCGCCCCCGTGTCCGCCACATTCCCGCTCGGCGCGCGTGCGTCGTCCGCACCAACGACCGTCCTGTCCGAACCGCCCCTGGTGCCGGTCTCCGGGACGGAGCCGACCGGCGCCACAGGCGTCCTCGCGGTCTCACCCCTCTTCCTCGACTTGGCAGGGGGTTCGGACGGCTCCATAGAGGTGCGCGCAGAAGGCGGACCGCTGACGTGGAAGGCGAAGACGCGGGGACCGATTCGAGTCCAGCCGTCATCGGGGCATCTTCAAGCCGGCCAGACCATGACCGTGCTCGTCCACGTCTCGCGGCGTCCGGACGCGCACGGGGAGGGCGCCATCACCTTCCAGCCAGGGGCGACCCAGGTGCATGTCACGTGGCGGCAGGACGCGCCACCAGCCACCGGACCCTCGCCTCAGCCAACGGACTCCGACCCCACGACTCCTTCTACGCCGCCCAGCACACAGCGGCCGGGCAGCCCGAAGCCGACGCCACCCGAGACGCAGCGGCCGGAGAGCCCTCAGCCGTCCCCATCGGAGCCCGCGACGCCCGTTCCGACACCGTCGTCCAGCAATCTCCCAGAGCCGACGCCGTCTCCGACGGAACGCTCGTCCGAAAGCGCCTCCCCGACCGCGGCCGCGACCCCCACCGCATGACCACGATCTCCACTGCATGACGAGGAAACCTCCGACAGTTGAACCGCGGTAGGAGTGGCGGAACTACTGGCCATTGCCCGAGACAACTACTCTTCGTAGGTGATCGTTTGCGCTAAGCAGTGCATCCCCGGGGGAGGACGTGCTCATGGCATCTGGCGCAGCAGACACCCGCCGCCGTCGTGCGATACCGCCCCCTGCACGGAGCACGACGCTGCGGCTGGTCGCCCTCACCTCCGGCCTTGCGATCGGAATGAGCCTGCTGGCGCCGGTGGCGTCCGCGCGTCCCTCCGCTGACCCCGGCCCCAGTGCCCGGGACGTGGAACGGAGCGAACGCCAAGTAAGGGAGCGGGCGGCAGAGGTCGGCCGGACGAAAGCCAGACTCGCCCAGGCGGACGGTGAACTGCACCGGCTCGCCGCCGCCGCGGAGGCCGCGATAGAGCGGTACAACGGCGAACAGGTGAAACTGGCCCGCTCGCAACAGTCCTACAGGGACGCTCAAGGCCGCCTTGCGGAGGCCGACGAACGCGTGGAACAGACCAGGGCGGAACTGGCGTCGTTCGCTGCCCGCGTCTACCGGGACAACACCGGATACGACCAGATCTCGTCGGCGCTCGTCGGAGACGGCGGTCCGCAGGGATTCATGGACCGCGCCGGCATGGTCGAGATGCTCGCCAAACGGCGAACCGCCATGGTCCGCCGGGTCGAGGCGTCCAAGACCGTCGCGGACGTGTTCCGCCGCCAGGCGGACACCGCCTTGAAGGAACAGCAAGCGGCCACCCGACGTGCGGACGAGGCCAGGCGGGTCGCGCAGGAGGCCGTGGCGAGGCAGCAGGCGTCCGTACAGCGCATCGAAGCTGAAAAGCGGCGCCTGGAGCGTCGGCTCGGTGCCGCGCAGGCCCGCGCCGCACGAGTCAAGCGCGCGCGGGAAAAGGCCCGCGAGAAGGCAGAGGCACGGAAGGCCCGCTCGCTCCTCACCGCCTCCAGCCCTTCGGTCGCGGGGCTGACCTCGTCCACGCGCGGCGCCATTGCGGCCAGGGCGGCGCTCAAATGGCTCGGCACACCGTACTCATGGGGCGGAGGCAATGCGTTCGGGCCCAGCTACGGGGTTGAGCAGGGCGCGGGCACGGTCGGGTTCGACTGCTCGGGCCTCGCCATGTACGCGTGGAACAAGGCCGGTGTACGGCTCGACCACTGGACCGGCACTCAATGGACGTCCGGCCCCCATGTCCCGATCAGCGCGCTGCGTCCGGGAGACCTCGTCTTCTTCGCCACGGATCCGTCGGACCCGGGCACCATCCACCACGTCGGCATCTACATAGGCGACGGCCGGATGGTGGAGGCTCCCTACACGGGCGCCAGGGTCCGCATATCGAGCATCTACCGGAGCGACCTGATCGGCGCTACACGCCCGTCCGGATGAGCATGGCCTCCGTACAGCGGCAGGGACGGCGAAACCCCTCCCGCACGGCGTTCCGCACGGAAGGGGTCCCTCGCGAGTCGCGTCGCGGAGCGGCGGGGAGCGGATCAGCGCCGTCCGTGATTCCCGGCCCGTCCCGTCGCCCCCGGCAGGGCCCCGGCATGGCCCGGCCGGTCAGCGGGCGGCCGGGCGGCGCTCAGTGGCCGCCCTGATCCGCGGCGCGCTTGAGGGAACGCTCGATCTCCAGTTCGGCTTCGACACGCCCCACCCAGCTGGCGCCGTCGACGGACTTGCCGGGTTCCAGGTCCTTGTAGACCTCGAAGAAGTGCTGTATCTCCAGCCGGTCGAACTCCGCCACGTGGTGGATGTCGCGGAGGTGCTCCATACGGGGGTCGGTGGCGGGCACGCACAGGACCTTGTCGTCACCACCGGCCTCGTCGGTCATCCGGAACATGCCCACCGCGCGGCAGCGGATCAGGCACCCGGGGAACGTCGGCTCCTGGAGCAGGACGAGCGCGTCCAGCGGGTCGCCGTCCTCCCCTAGGGTGTCCTCGATGAACCCGTAGTCGGCCGGGTACTGCGTCGAGGTGAACAGCATGCGGTCGAGCCGGATGCGCCCCGTCTCGTGGTCCACCTCGTACTTGTTCCGCTGGCCCTTCGGGATCTCAATGGTGACGTCGAAATCCAAGATGTCCTCCGCTCCCTGCGCGCTCGCAGTGAATAGTGTCTCGGGAGCCCGTGGGTGAGGCCGGCCCCACAGGGCTGGGTGTTCCCTCGTATAAGGATGTCGCACGTTGGTGAGTGCTGAGTGGGAGAGGGGCGGTCACGTGCCTGGACGGGGCCGAGCCCTCGTGATCCTGTCGCTGTCCCTCCTTAACGTTTTCACCGTCACCGCCGGGCTGGCAGTGGCGAAACTCACACCCGACCGGCATCTGTCCCCGCAGCCGCCGAGCGTGGCGGCGCGCGACCTCGTGCGCGTCCCGGCGTCGTCGGTCGTGGTCCCCGCCGCCGATCCCGGTTCGGGCCGCCCGCCGAACCCGTCCGTCCTGGCTGGACGGCTGTCGGCGCTGATCGGCGGCCCGCAGGCGAAGATCAATGCGGTGGTGGTCGACGCGGAGACGCGGCGGCCCCTGTACGAGCTGCGGGCCGACCGGCCCGCCACCCCCGCGTCGACGACGAAACTGGCGACGTCGGTGGCGGCGCTGGCGTCGGTCGGACCGGCGCACCGGATCACCACGCAGGTCGTGCGCGGCACCGGCGGCGGGATCGTACTGGTCGGAGGCGGGGATCCTACCTTGACGGCTCTTCCACCGCGTCTGGGGGCCTCGCATCCGCCCTATGCGTCGCTCCGGGAACTGGCCCGTCAGACGGCTTCCGCTCTCAAGGCGTCCGGTGTGGGCCAAGTACGGGTCGACTACGACGTGTCCGCATATCAGGGGTCCCGTACGGCCGCTGGGTGGAAGCCCAATTACCTACCGGACGGCGAGGTCGCCCCGGTGACCGCGCTGACTGTGGACGAGGGGCGTGTCTCCCCCCTGGACCCGTCCAAGAAGACACGGGTTTCGGATCCACCTGCCTCCGCGGCGAAGGAGTTCGCGCGTCTGCTGACCAGAGAAGGGGTTCAGGCCAAGGCCGGGCGCAGGACGGTCGCTCCGCAGGGTGCGGCACAGCTCGGGGCCGTCCAATCACCGCCGATGTCCGCTCTGGTGGAGCATCTGCTGACCGAGAGCGACAACGATGTCGCTGAAGCAGTGGCTCGCCAGGTCGCCATCAAGATGGGGCGTCCGCCGACGTTCGCGGGTGCCGCGCAGGCCGTCCGGCAGGTTCTGGCCAGGCTCGGTGCGGCGGAGGGCGTGTCGGTCAACGACGGCAGCGGATTGTCGCCACGGAACCGGATCTCACCGATCGCCCTCGCACGGATCGTCTCGCTGGCCGCCGGCGAGAAGCACCCCGAGCTCCGCTCGGTCATCACGGGGCTGCCCGTCGCAGGGTTCTCGGGCACTCTGAGCCCGCCGCGCTACACGAGTGCGTCCAGCAGGGCGGGCGCGGGGATGGTGCGGGCCAAGACCGGCACTCTGGCGGGTGTCAGCACGCTGGCCGGGCTCGCCTACGACGCCGACGGCCGACTGCTCGCGTTCGCCTTCATGGCGGGGGACGGGAAGGGGCCGGTCGATCCGGGCAAGCTTGACCGACTGGCAGCAGCGGTGGCCGCCTGCGGCTGCGGCTGACCCCGGCGTACTACCGGACATGTCGCGCTCTGCAGGAGATAACGCGTGTGGCCGGGATCGTACGGGAGATAACCAGAACGGTTGTTCGTTGAACGACCTAGCAGGGGCGCCTCGGCGCCGTCTCCGAAACGTACGGTGGAGTACATGAGCGCCTCAATGATCGACTGGAACGTGGCCGTTCAGGCCGGAACCCGGCTCGTCAGGCCGGGGCCGCAGGTCAGCTATGACGAGGCCCGTGAGGTCGTGACGGAGCTGCGCGAGCTGTCGAAGGCCGCCCACGGCCATGTGCGGGACTTCACCGGCATGGCCTCCGAACTCGACCCCGACCCCGCGACGATCGTGGACCGCCCCGGGTGGATCCGCGCGAACGTGGACGGTTTCCGGGTTGTGCTCGAGCCGCTCATCGAGCAGATGACCGAGCGGCGCGGCCCGGGCCCGCTCGGCGGTGCGGGGAGCGTGGTCGTGCAGGCCGTGGGTTCCCGCGTGACCGGTATGCAGGTGGGCGCGATCCTCGCCTACATGGCCAGCCGTGTCCTCGGGCAGTACGAGCTGTTCCTGCCCCCGGACCCGACAGGGCGTGCCGCGACCGGGCGGTTGACGTTGGTCGCCCCCAACATCGTGCACGTCGAGCAGGAGCTGGGTGTGGAGTCGCGCGACTTCCGCCTCTGGGTGTGCCTCCACGAGGAGACGCACCGCGCCCAGTTCACCGGCGTTCCCTGGCTGCGGGAGTACGTCCAGGACCAGATGACCAAGTTCCTGCTCGCCTCGGACCTCGACCCGGGCGCGATGCTCGACCGCATCCGGGACGCGGCCGAGGCCGTGGCGGACGCGGTGCGCGGCGGTGACGCCAACCTCATCGACGCGATCCAGAGCCCCGAGCAGCGCGAGATCCTCGACCGGCTCACCGCGGTGATGACCCTGGTGGAGGGCCACGGCGACTACGTGATGGACGCGGTCGGGCCGGAGGTCGTGCCGTCCGTCCAGCAGATCCGGTCGCGTTTCCAGGGGCGGCGCGAGGGCGGCACCAGGCTGGACAAGACGATCCGGCGCCTGCTCGGCATCGACCTGAAGATGAAGCAGTACGCGGAAGGGTCGCGTTTCGTCAGGCGGGTCGTCGCCGATGTGGGCATGAGCGGCTTCAACCAGGTCTGGGAGGCGCCGGAGACGCTCCCCACGCACGACGAGATCAAGGAACCCGCCCTGTGGATCGCCCGTGTCGTCGGGCCCAAGGCCATCGATACACCGCCGCAGGCCAACGAAGCCTGAGCCTCACGAGAGTCCTCGTCGACCGTTGCCCTGGGCATGCCCCAGGGTTCGAGGCTGAGTGCCGCTTGAGCTCGGGAGCCCTCAGTTCTTGAGCGTCGATGACGCTTGTGCCAGCGAGCCACCAGGGCTGTCTGGTGGTAGACGTTTCACCATGGGGCCTGATCCGGCGGTGGCGGCGGTACGTCTCGCGGTGCGGCGGGTGCTCGACCGCCTGCCGCAGGACAAGACGGTTCTGGCTGCATGCAGCGGAGGCGCCGACTCCCTTGCGCTCGCCGGCGCGCTCGCCTTCGAAGCGCCCAGGGCCGGACGTTCCGCAGGCGGCGTGACCATCGACCACGGCCTTCAGGACGGCTCGGACGAGCGCGCCGACGCCGTAGTCCGCACCATGGCCGACCTCGGGCTCGACCCGGCGGGATCCATCGCGGTCACGGTCGACGGGCCGGGAGGCCCGGAGAACGCCGCTCGCGACGCCCGCTACAAGGCACTCGACGAGGCGGCTCAGCGGCTGGGGGCCGCGGCCGTGCTCCTCGGCCACACCCAGGACGACCAGGCAGAGACCGTCCTTCTGGGGCTGGCGCGCGGTTCTGGTGCCCGTTCCCTGTCCGGCATGCCCTCCGAGTTCACTCGGCAGGGCGTCCTCTATATCCGGCCCTTGCTGGACCTGGACCGCGCCACCACACGACGGGCCTGCAAGGCGATGGGCCTCGAACCATGGAACGACCCGCACAACGTCGACCCCTCCTACGCGCGCGTGCGCGTGCGCCACCAGGCCCTACCTGCCCTGGAGAAGGCTCTAGGGCCCGGAGTGGCCGAGGCGCTGGCTCGGACGGCCAGGATGCTCCGGGACGACGCGGACGCCCTGGACGACCTGGCAGCCCGCTCCTACGCCGAGCTGGAGGAACCCGGCGAAGACGGGTACCGGGTGGGGCTCCGCGTGGCGGGGCTCGAAGAGCTGCCCAGAGCGGTCCGCACCAGGGTGTTGCGGATGGCGGCGGTGAAGGCCGGCAGCCCACCGGGTACGCTCGCGGCGGTTCATGTCGATGCGGTGGACCGGCTGGTCACGGCCTGGCACGGGCAGCGGCACGTGGATCTGCCCGGGGGGCTCCGCGCCGTCCGGCGGTATGGGAAGCTGCTGTTCGGCCCGGCATGACCTCGCGTCGTGTGCGAACCGCCGCACGGCGCGTCCGCGGCGCGCACCGCGTACACGGCGCGTGCGGCGGTGTCCGTCCTGTGTCCGTCCCACCGGACGGGCGAGGCTGAGCGATGAGGGTGTTTTTGTGGACGAGAAGGACCTGGGCGCCGACCTGGCGAAAGTGCTGATCCCCGAGAGCGACCTGCAGGCCAAGGTGCGGGAGCTCGCCGAGCAGATCGACGCCGACTACGCGGGCAGGGACCTGCTGCTCGTCGGGGTCCTCAAGGGCGCCGTCATGATCATGGCGGACCTGGCGCGGGCGCTGCACTCGCCCGCCTCGATGGACTGGATGGCGGTGTCGTCCTACGGCTCGGGCACGAAGTCGTCCGGCGTCGTGCGCATCCTCAAGGACCTCGATACCGACATCCTCGACCGGCACGTCCTGATCGTGGAGGACATCGTCGACTCCGGCCTCACCCTGTCGTGGCTTGTGAGCAACCTTCGTTCGCGCGGCCCCGCCTCCCTTGAGATCTGCGCGCTGCTGCGCAAGCCGGAGGCGGTCAAGACCGACATCGAGGTGAAGTACATCGGTTTCGACATCCCCAACGAGTTCGTCATCGGGTATGGGCTCGACTATGCGGAGAAGTACCGGAACCTTCCGTTCGTCGGGACGCTGGCGCCGCACGTCTACGGCGGCGACGGGGCCTGATCCGCCCCTGGGAGGCAGGGCCGGTCAGAGCCTCGCAAGCCGTCCCAGGGAACAAGGAACCGTGACGAATCGTTGCAAGGATCGTTGACGGGTATATGGAAGGGATGCGGGAGAACGGCTCGGCTGCGTCTCCTGCGCCTGCGGTGTACCGTCGGTGTCCCGGACCCGGTTCGGGGAGCGATATGAGGGAAGCCGCCAGGATGGGTCCGAAGCCCTGGGCGTCGGGCCTTTCGTTGGACGCATTGTTGGTCGCAGTGGCGTTCGTCCCCCGGGACGGGCGGGGATCGCACACAGACGTTGGTCAGGAGGGACGGGCCCCGTAGGGGTAACCGGATAAATGGACGTGAAGCGCTACTTTCGCGGGCCGCTGCTGTGGATCCTGCTGTTCGGCATCTTGGTCGCCCTCGTCATGTGGGGCGTCAACCCCGGCCGTTCGTTCGAGAAGGTGGACACCTCCAAGGTGGTCCAGGAGATCAACGCCGGCCAGGTGAAGTCGGCCAAGATCGTTGACAAGGACCAGCGGATCGAGGTCACCCTCCACAACGACAAGCGCCAGCAGGCGTCCTGGGTCGACGGCCAGGGGCTCCAGCTGCAGCAGGAGCTCCAGAAGCAGGCCGACGCGGGCAAGCTCCCCGGCGGCTACAACGTTGATGTCCCCAAGCAGAGCTTCTTCCTGAACCTGCTGTTCAGCCTGCTGCCCATCGTGGTCATCGTGCTGATCTTCCTGTTCATCATGAACCAGATGCAGGGCGGCGGCTCGCGGGTGATGAACTTCGGCAAGTCCAAGGCCAAGCTCATCACCAAGGACACCCCGAAGACCACCTTCGCCGACGTGGCCGGGGCCGACGAGGCCCTGGAGGAGCTGGAAGAGATCAAGGACTTCCTGCAGAACCCGGCGAAGTTCCAGTCGATCGGCGCCAAGATCCCCAAGGGCGTCCTGCTGTACGGCCCTCCGGGCACCGGTAAGACGCTGCTGGCGCGCGCCGTGGCCGGCGAGGCCGGCGTGCCGTTCTACTCGATCTCCGGCTCGGACTTCGTGGAGATGTTCGTCGGCGTCGGCGCGTCCCGCGTCCGCGACCTGTTCGAGCAGGCCAAGACCAACGCCCCGTCGATCATCTTCATCGACGAGATCGACGCCGTCGGGCGGCACCGCGGCGCGGGCCTCGGCGGCGGCCACGACGAGCGGGAGCAGACCCTCAACCAGCTGCTGGTCGAGATGGACGGCTTCGACGTCAAGGGCGGCGTGATCCTGATCGCCGCGACGAACCGCCCCGACATCCTCGACCCGGCGCTCCTGCGCCCCGGGCGGTTCGACCGCCAGGTCACCGTGGACCGCCCCGACCTGGAGGGCCGCAAGGGCATCCTGCGGGTGCACGCCCGCGGCAAGCCGTTCGCGCAGGACGTCGACCTCGACGTCATCGCGCGGCGCACCCCGGGCTTCACCGGCGCCGACCTGGCCAACGTCATCAACGAGGCGGCGCTCCTCACGGCCCGCTTCGACCGCAAGCTGATCGACATGGACACCCTTGAGGAGTCCATCGACCGCGTCATGGCCGGGCCGGAGCGCAAGACCCGCGTGATGTCGGAGAAGGAAAAGAAGATCATCGCCTACCACGAGGGCGGGCACGCTCTGGTGGCGCACGCGCTGCCGAACTCCGACCCCGTGCACAAGGTGACGATCCTTCCGCGCGGGCGGGCCCTGGGTTACACCATGACCCTCCCGATGGAGGACAAGTTCCTCACCACGCGCTCCGAGATGACCGACCAGCTCGCCATGCTCCTGGGCGGGCGGACGGCCGAGGAGCTGGTGTTCCACGAGCCGACCACGGGCGCGGCCAACGACATCGAGAAGGCCAGCTCCATCGCCCGCAACATGGTGACCGAGTACGGCATGAGCGAGCGCCTGGGCGCGCGCAAGTTCGGCTCCGGCCAGGGCGAGGTCTTCCTCGGCCGCGACATGGGGCACGAGCGCGACTACTCCGAGGACATCGCGTCCGCGATCGACGACGAGGTCCGCCGGTACATCGAGGCCGCCCACGACACCGCCTGGGAGATCCTCGTCGAGTACCGGGACGTCCTGGACGAGCTCGTCGTCAACCTGATGGAGAAGGAGACCCTGTCGAAGGACGAGGTGCTGGAGATCTTCGCGCCGATCCAGAAGCGGCCGCACCAGAACTCCTACACCGGCTACGGCAAGCGCCTCCCGTCCGACCGCCCGCCGGTGCTGACGCCCAAGGAGCTGGCCCTGCTCGGCCCGCAGGACGTCACCGACCTGACCAAGAGCAACGGCCAGGGCGGCGTGACCTCCGACACGGTGGACCCGTCCCAGGGCGAAAGCTGACCGTCTTGGCGATTCCGTACGACGAGGCGCCGATGGAGAACGACCCGCCGGGCGAGACCGTGCACGGCGGGCGTTTCGATCACGCGCGCATCGAGAAGGCCGTCCGCGAGATCCTCATCGGCATAGGCGAGGATCCCGACCGCGACGGGCTGCGCGACACCCCGGCGAGGGTGGCGCGCGCGTACGCCGAGCAGTTCGCGGGCCTCAGGCAGACGCCGGAGGACGTGCTCACCACGGTGTTCGACGCCGACCACGAAGAGATGGTCCTGGTGAAGGACATCGAGGTCTACTCCGTCTGCGAGCACCACCTGGTGCCCTTCCACGGCGTGGCCCACGTGGGGTACACGCCCAACAAGAAGGGGCAGATCACCGGTCTGTCGAAGCTCGCCAGGCTGGTGGACGTGTACGCGCGCCGGCCGCAGGTGCAGGAGCGGCTGACCAGCCAGGTCGCGGACGCGCTGATGAGGGTGCTGGAGCCGCGCGGCGCGATCGTGGTGATCGAGGCGGAGCACCTGTGCATGACGATGCGCGGCGTGCGGAAGCCGGGCGCGAAGACGGTGACGTCGGCGGTGCGCGGCGACTTCCGCGATCACGCCGAGACCCGGTCCGAGGCGATGAGCCTCATCCTGGGACGCCACTGACCGCCCGCCCGCCCCGAAAGCCCCCGACCGCCCGAACGGGCCTCAGCGTCGCGCTGAGGCCCGTTCTTTGGTTCGGGACGGGGTGCCGCCGACCTCATCGGGTGGTGTCCGGCGGCGGGCGGCGGCGCGCCGAGGGGGCGACTTCTGGGCATAGGGTGGGGTGACATGACCAATGCCGTAGTTCCGGGGCTGCCCACGCCAGGGCGGTGCCTCGTCATGGGCGTGGTCAACGTCACTCCGGACTCGTTCTCGGACGGCGGAGCCTGGTTCGATCCAGAGAAGGCCATCCGGCATGGGCTGGACCTTGTCGCGGAGGGCGCCGACATCGTCGACGTGGGCGGCGAGTCCACGCGGCCGGGTGCGCAGCGCGTGTCACGCGATGAGGAACTCCGCCGCGTGATCCCCGTCATAGAGGCGCTCAGCGCCGAGGACATCCCGGTCAGCGTCGACACCATGCGCGCGGAGGTCGCCGAAGCCGCCCTCGGCGTGGGCGCCCGGCTCGTGAACGACGTCAGCGGCGGCCTGGCCGACCCGGACATGCCACGGGTCGTCGCCGCGGCGAACGTCCCCTATGTGGTCATGCACTGGCGCGGCCACAGCCATGACATGCAGACCCGCGCCGTCTACGCGGACGTCGTCCGCGAAGTGCGCGACGAGCTTCTGCAGAGGGTCGATGCCGTCCTGCAGGAGGGCGTCGAACCGTCGATGATCGTGCTCGACCCGGGGCTGGGCTTCGCGAAGAGCCCGAAGGCCGGTCACAACTGGGCGCTCCTGGCCCGGCTCGACGCGCTGACCGCGACCGGGTACCCGGTCCTGGTCGGGGCGTCCCGCAAGAGCTTCCTCACCAAGCTGCTGGCCGACCCCGACGGAACACCCCGCGCGTTCGCCGAATGCGACGACGCCACGGTGGCCACCACGGCGCTGGCCGCGGCGGCCGGGGCGTGGTGCGTGCGCGTCCACCGCGTCCGTCCCAACGCGGACGCGGTGCGCGTGGCGGCGGCCATCACCGCGGCCCGCCCGACCGACGACGAGACTTCGGAACCGGCCGCGGCGGACGGTCGCGCCCAGCGAGGGGGACACCGCACATGAGCCGTGCCATCAACCGCGCCGATGTGGACGAGGTCCACGCCGAGTTCTACGCGGCGTTCGAGGCCGGCGACTTCGACCGGATGTCGGCGGTGTGGGCGGACGGCCCCTACGCGTCCGGCGTCTCGTGCGTGCATCCCGGCTGGACGATGCTCCGCGGCCGTGAGGAGGTGCTCCGCTCCTGGGCGCTCATCATGGCCAACACGACCTACATCCAGTTCGTGCTGACCGATGTCGAGACGGACGTGTACGGGGACCACGCAGTGGTGACGTGTAAGGAGAACGTCCTCACCGCCGATGAGGACACTGAGGCGGGGTTCCTCGCCGGAGGGAGCATCGTCGCGACGAACGTGTTCGTACGGACGGGCGGCGAGTGGCGGCTCTTGCTCCATCATGGTTCGCCAGTCCTCAACGTCGTTGATGCAGAGGAAGAATGAGTCTCGACCGCATCGAACTGCGCGGCCTCCGTGCGCGGGGGCGTCACGGATGCCTGCCCGCGGAGCGTGAGCTCGGCCAGGAGTTCGTGGTGGACGCGGTGCTCGGGCTGGACACGCGCCCCGCCGCCGCCGGGGACGACCTCTCGCGTACCGTCGACTATGGGACGCTCGCCGGCCGCCTGGTCGCGGCCGTCGAAGGCGAGCCCGTCAATCTGATCGAAACGCTGGCCGACCGGCTGGCGACTATATGTCTGGAAGATAGGGCGGTGTCCGAGGTGGAGATCACCGTCCACAAGCCGAGCGCCCCCGTGCCGCACCCCTTCACGGACGTCGCCGTGAAGATCAGGAGGAGTCGCCCATGACAGCGTCCGACCGCATGCCCGACCGTACCGCCACCGGGGGGCACATGCTGGTCCAGCACCGTGTCGTGTTCTCGATCGGCAGCAATCTCGGGGACCGGATGGACAACATCCAGGAGGCGGTCGACGCGCTGTTCGACGCGCCGGGGCTGAACTTCGTGGCGTTCTCCCCGGTCTACGAGACCACGCCGTTCGCACCTCCCGGCGAGACCATCCCCGAGCAGGGCGACTTCCTGAACGTCGTCCTGGTGGCCGACACGCGGCTGCCACCGGAGAACCTGCTCGAACGCGTCCTCAACATCGAGAACTCCATGCGGCGGGAACGCGAGGTCCGCTGGGGTCCGCGCACCCTGGACATCGACATCGTCGTGTTCGGTGACATCTCGTCCGATGACCCCGACCTGACGCTCCCGCACCCGCGCGCGCACGAGCGCGCGTTCGTGCTCGTCCCGTGGGCCGACATCGAGCCGGACGTGCTGCTGCCCGGGCACGGCCGCGTCGGCGACCTGGCCCAGGCCAAGCAGTCCGAGGGTGGCCCGTCGGCCGTACGCCGGCGGGAGGACCTGTCCTTGCAGCAGCCTGCATGAAGCCGTCCCGCCCGCTGTTCCTCGCCGCCCTGGTCGTCGTCGTCGCGGTGGTGACCTGGGCGGTGCTCCGCTCCGCCTACGTCTCGCTGCCGCCGCTCCCGTGGACGGCGGTGCCGACGCTGCTGCTGCTGGCCCTCGGCGAGGGGTTCAGCGGATGGAACGTGCTGCGCAGGATCCGCCGGAAGCCCGACAAGATCCGCGTGCCGGAGGCCGGCCGCAAGTCGCCGAAGCCGATCGAGCCGATGGCGGTGGCGCGGCTGGCCGCCCTCGGCAAGGCGAGCGCGCACACCGCCGCCCTCATCGCGGGAGTGTTCGGCGGGTTCGCGGTGAACCTGGCGTCCCAGCTCGACAAGCCGACGCCCCGGCACGACTTCTTCGTCAGCGGCGCCACGTTCCTGGCGGCGGTGGTCCTGGTGGCGGCGGCGTTCTTCCTGGAGTACGCGTGCCGCGTGCCGAAGGACCCGGACGAAGAGGAACGCGACCGCCGCGCCTCCCGGGCCTGAGCGCGCCGGGGAGGCGGGCGGTCATTTGTCGATGTCGCCGACGACGAAGAACATCGAGCCGAGGATGGCGATCATGTCGGCGACCAGGTTGCCCGGCAGCAGTTCCGTGAGGACCTGGATGTTGTTGAAGGACGCCGACCGCAGCTTCATCCGCCACGGGGTCTTCTCGCCGCGCGACACGAGGTAGTAGCCGTTGAGGCCCAGCGGGTTCTCCGTCCAGGCGTAGGTGTGGCCCTCCGGGACCTTCAGGACCTTGGGCAGGCGCTGGTTGATCGGGCCGGGCGGGAGTTCGGCGAGGCGCTCCAGGCAGGCGTCGGCGAGATCCAGGGACGCGTGCACCTGGTCAAGGAGACATTCGAAGCGGGCGAGGCAGTCCCCCTCCGTGCGGGTGACCACACGGACGTCGAGGTCGCCGTAGGCCAGGTACGGCTCGTCCCTGCGCAGGTCGAAATCCACGCCGGACGCTCGCGCGATGGGCCCCGACACCCCGTACTGCAGGATCTGCTCCCGCGTCAGGACACCGACGCCCCGCGTGCGCGCACGGAAGATCTCGTTGCCCATGATGATGTCGTCGATGTCGCCCATGCGGGAACGGACTTCGGACACGGCCTTCCGCGCGCGCGCCGTCCAACCGGCCGGGAGTTCCTCCTTCAACCCGCCGACCCGGTTGAACATGTAATGCATGCGTCCACCGGAGATCTCCTCCATCACCCGCTGCAGAGCCTCGCGCTCGCGGAACGCGTAGAAGATCGGGGTGATGGCGCCGACCTCCAGCGGATACGAGCCGAGGAACATCAGGTGGTTCAGGATCCGGTTCAGCTCGGCCAGGAGGGTCCTCGCCCAGACGGCCCGCACGGGGACCTCCATGCCGAGCATCCGCTCCACGGCGAGGACGACGCCGAGCTCGCTGGAGAACGCCGACAGCCAGTCGTGCCGGTTCGCCAGCACGATGATCTGGCGGAAGTCCCGGACCTCGAAGAGCTTCTCCGCGCCACGGTGCATGTAGCCGACGATGGGCTCCGCGGCCGAGATGCGTTCCCCGTCCAACGTCAGCCTCAACCGGAGCACGCCGTGCGTGGACGGATGCTGGGGGCCGATGTTGAGCGTCATGTCCTCGGTGGCGAGCTCCTTGGCGCCCGCACCGATACCGACGATCCGTTCGGTGGTCATGGTCGCGCCTCCGCCGCTCCGATCACCGCTTCATGGTCCCATGGCGAGCGGTACTCGTTTTCCGGTTGACTAGGGGCCAATGAACGCGAGCCATGGCGAACCGCCGTACGAGCCCGCCGCAGGGCATGGACCCCAGGGCGCGGCGCACCCGCCCGCACCCGCCGGTCCGGGCCCCGGCGGTCAACCGCCAGGTCAAGTACCGGCACATTACCCGCCGCAGCAGACGCCGCAGCAGCAGGCGCAGCAGCAGACGCAGCAGCAGACGCCGCCCGTCTACCGGGCCGACCAGGCGTTCGCGCCCGGCGGCGGGCTCCAGTGGGCGCCCATCTCGAAACGCCACGCCTGGCACAGGCTTCTCAACGCCGCCCTCTGGGCGATTCCCGTCGGCGGTGTGGGCGCGTTCATCGTGTGGAGGAACGGCGGCACGGTACCGGCGGCGATGTGGATCGCCGCGGTGGTCGTTGTGGTGGCCCTCACCTGGCTGGTCGCGGAACTGGACCGCCGGAGGTACGGCTACGTCGAGCGTGCGGACGACCTCATCGTCACGCACGGGGTGTTCGTCAAGCGGCTCATCGTCGTCCCCTACGGGCGGATGCAGTTCGTGGACGTCACGGCAGGGCTCCTTGAACGGTGGATGGGGATCGCGACGGTCCGGCTGCACACGGCCGCCGCGGCCACGGACGCGACCATTCCGAGCCTGCCCACCGCTGAGGCCGCCCTGCTCCGCGACCGTCTCGCGCAGAAGGGCGAGGAGCGGAGCATGGGGCTATGAGCGGCCCCTACGGCCCATACGGTCCTCCCGGCCGGCCAGGCGCCCACGGCAGGCCAGGTCAACCAGGCCCCCACGGCAGGCCAGGTCAACCAGGCCCCCACGGCAGGCCAGGTCAACCAGGCCCCTATGGCGGGCCGGGTCAACCAGGCCCCTACGGCAGGCCGGGGCAACCCGGTCCGGGCCCATACGGACCGGGACCGCAAGGCCGCCCAGGCCCGCCCTACGGCCCGCCGGGGCCACCGCCCGGCCCGCCGTACGGCCCGCCGCGTCCTCCGTACGGTTACGGCCCGCCGCCCGGCTACCGTCCACCGGTCCGCTTCTCCGAGGGCATGCACAGGCTCCACTGGGCGACCGCGCCCCTGCGCGCCTTCATCTTCCTCATCATCTACTTCGTCCTGCTGGGCTTCCCTCTGCTCCTGACCCAGACGGAAGACGGCATCACCCTGGAACTCACCCCTGACGTGATCGTCAGGTTCATCGTCGTGACCATCCCGATGGGGCTGATCGCGGTGGGGACGGGCCTTTGGACGTGGCTCGCACTCCGATTCCGCATCGACAACGACGACCTCGTCGTCGAGACCGGCATCCTCCGCAAGAACAAGCGCCGCATACCGCTGTCGCGTGTCCAGGCCATCGACCTAGTCCGTCCGCTGGTGACGCGCTTGTTCGGCCTGGCGGAAGTGCGTGTGGAACTGGCCGGCGGTGAGCAGAGCGAGATCGCCCTCCGCTACCTGGGACGGCACTCCGCGCAGCAGCTGCGCGCCGAACTCCTGGCACGCGCCGCCGGGCTGCCCGGCCACACGCCCGAGGCACCTGAACGCCATGTGTGGCGCGTCCCGTTCGGCGCGCTGTTCGGGTCCCTCCTCGTACGGCTTCCCGTACTGGGGACGGTCCTCCTCTTCGTGGGCTCCCTCATCTTCCTGGTGATGTACGCAGAGGGCGGCATGCTGGCCGTCACCATTCCCGTCCTGCTCGGGCTCATCCGCGCCGTGATCGCGCCTTTGGTGATGTACGCCAACTTCACGGTCGCCATGTCGCCGGACGGGATCCGCCTGCGCTACGGGCTCTTGGAGACCCGCATGCAGACGCTCCCTCCGGGCCGCGTCCAGGCCGTCAGCATCGTCGAACCGCTGATCTGGCGAAGCCTCGGCTGGGCCCGGGTCGAGGTCACCGTCGCCGGTTACGCGGGGGAGCGCCAGGCGCTTTCCTCGACGCTTCTTCCGGTCGCGCCCCGCCAGGTGGCCACGCATCTCGTCTCGCAGGTCTTCCCCGGGACCCACGTGGACGCGGTGCCCCTCGTGCCCGCGTCGTCCAAGGCGGTGGCGATCGACCGTGCGGACGGCGCCGGCACCGACGACGTGGTCTTCGTCGTCCGTCATGGCTGGCCCTGCCGCCGCACCGACGTGATCGCCCACGCGCGCGCGCAGAGCGTCCGGCTCACCGTGAACCCGTTCCAGCGGCTCCTGGGGCTGGCCACCGTCCACGTCGACGCGCCTCCCGGCCCGGTGCAGGTGGCCGCCACCGACCGCGACCTGGGCGAGGCCAGGGCCATCGTCGAGAGCACGGCCCGCCGGGCGCTGGCCGCCCGCCGCGCCGGTGGCGGAGACACCGCCCGCTGGGCCCGCTGACGGCTTATCCACAGAATCCCGTTCTGCTTCCACGCCGTCGCGCCGCCCCGGACCATGGACACAGGTCGGCCCGCCCCAGGGGGGAGGGCGGGCCGACCATCCACTGAAGGAGACTACGAAGCCACGCCACCGCCCACCACCCACTCTGGCCAGGACGGCACATCGTGCGGGTGCTGGGGGCGCGACGCGTGGCGCCGGGGGGCGTGATCAGAAATGCCAGGGCGCTACGGCGGTCGCGTGGAAGTACGTGTCACCGAAGGGGACCTTCCGGGGGGTGAAGGCGATCTTGCCGGGGCAGAGGCCGCGATCGCGCAGGTCGCTGACGATCTGGGGCAAGGCGTCGACGGAGGCCTGGGCCCAGTCGTGCATGAGGATGATGCCGCCCGGCTGGAGCGTGCGCGCCGCCGCCACGATCTCCTCGGTGGTGGCTCCCGCCCAGTCCCGGGAGTCGACCGTCCAGAGCACCTCCAAGAGCCTCAATCGGGCCTCGTCCTTCCGGACCTGGTCGTTGGTCTCGCCGTAGGGCGGGCGGAAGAGCGTGGGCCACCGGCCGGTGATCCGGCGCAGGCTCAGCTGGGTGCCGAGGATCTCCTTGAACGCGCCCGGCTCCCCCAGCTCCGGCAGATGCGGATGGGTGTTCGTGTGGTTGCCGATCCACATCCCCGCCCGCTGCTGTGCGCGGACGAGGTCCGGGCGGGCTTCGGCGTTGTTCCCCTGGTTGAAGAAGGTGGCCCGGGCGCCGGCGGCGCGCAGCCTGTCCAGGAGGGTCGGCAGCGTCGCGGCGGTCGGCCCGTCATCGTAGGTGAGCGCGACGTACCCGTTGGGGCAGCGCCGGTGCCCGCCGGAGGGGGATGCGTGCGCGGCCGCCGGGGTCATCGCGACGGCGGCCGCGGCGGCCGCCACCACGGCCGAGGAGGCCGCCACGCGGCGGGACACGGCGGACGCATGCGGGATCTTGATCATCATCGCTCCGCTGGTCGAAGGTGCGGCAGACGGGGGTGAGGTGCTGCGGAGCCACCTCGGTGGCGTTCGGTCGGTTGCTGACGGAGTTGCTGACGGAGGGGATGCGGCATGTCGGACGGCTCAAAATTTCGAAACTTATCGGGCTTGTTCGCTCGGTAACGTACGCCGCCGCCGGCGGTGGGGTCAATGGCGGCTTCCGGGGGTTTCGTGCGCGACTTGGTCGGCTGCGGCGGCGAATACGGGCTTCAGGGGGCACGATCAAGTCGTTCTTGACTCGCCGGGGTGCTCGGCGTACGTTCAGCCAGAAGTTCGAAAGTGATCGAAACATTTCGAACCGTCGCCTCGTCCGCGGAGTCGAATCGGAGAGCTGTGGTGAGACGCTCAACGCCCGTCCACGCCGGGCGCCCGAGAGCGGGCGCGCTCGGGCTGCGCATGCGCGTGATGAGCCCTGCCGGCCGGCTCGTCGCCGTGGTGCTGCTCGCGGTGGCCCTGGTCGCCGCGTCGTTGACCGGCGCGGAGGGCGAGCCCCGCACCGCCGGGGGCCATGCCGCGCCGGAGTTCGGGGGCCACTGGGTCGACGGCTGGGTGTCGATGCCGCAGCTGACCGAGCCGGGGAACATGCCCCCTCCGCCGTTCACGCAGGACGGCAAGGTCTTCGACGACGCGACACTGCGGCAGACCATCCGCGTCTCCGTCGGCGGCCGGAACCTGCGGCTGCGGTTCTCCAACGCGTTCGGCGGCGCCGCGCTCCCCATCACGAAGGTCTCCGTGGCGCTGCCGGCCGGAGGGCAGGCGGGCGTCAGCGCGATCGAGCCGGAGACGTCCAGGGCGGTGACCTTCCACGGCCGTCCGTCCGTGGACATCCCGGTCGGTGCGCAGATGGTCTCCGACCCGCTGAAGTTCCCGGTGGCGCCGCGGTCGATCCTGACGGTGACGATCTATCTGGCGGACGGCCAGGCGTCGACCGACATCACGTCGCACCCCGGCTCCCGGACGACGTCCTACATGCTGGCGGGCGACCACGTCGGGGAGACCGACCTGGCCGGGGCCGCCCGCGCCGACCACTGGTACTTCCTGAGCGGCCTCGAGGTGTGGGCGAAGTCCGCCACGTCTGCGGCCGTCATGCTCGGCGACTCCCTCACCGACGGCCGGGGCTCCACCACCAACCGGAACGACCGCTGGCCGGATCAGCTTCTCGACCGGCTGCAGGCCCACCCGTCCACGTCCGGCATCGCGATCGTGAACCAGGCCGCCGGCGGCAACCGCGTCCTCAACGACGGGCTCGGCCCCAACGTGCTCGCCCGGCTCGACCGGGACGTGCTGGCCCAGAGCGGCGTCGAATGGCTGCTCGTCTTCGAGGGCGTCAACGACATCGGCACCGCCGCGGCGACCCCCGAGGCGCAGAAGCAGGTCGCGGACGACCTGATCGCCGCCTACGACCAGATCATCGTCCGCGCTCACGCGCAGGGCATCCGGGTGTACGGCGCGACCCTCACGCCGTTCGGCGGCAACACCATGTACGACGACCCGGACGGATACCGGGAGCGGGCGCGCGAGAGCGTCAACACCTGGATCCGCACCGGCCGCCGCTTCGACGCCGTGGTCGACTTCGACCGCGCGGCGCGCGACCCGTCTGATCCGGGGCGGCTGCTCCCCGCGTACGACGTCGGCGACCACCTCCACCTGAACCCGGCCGGATACAAGGCCCTGGCCGACGCCGTCCCCGCCGGGCTGTTCCGGCACAAGGCGCTTCCGCCGGCCTTCGCCTTCGACTAGGACGGCGTGATCGGCGGCGCGTCCCCCGCGGGCGCGCCGCCCGTCCGGATATGAGCCCGCCAGCCGCCGCGGACTGGGTCGGCCGAGTAGTGGGAGCAGACGGTGACCCCGAGCCACCCGGCGGCTGGCGCCCCGCCGCAGAGCCCTCCCCGCGCCCGCGCGGGGAGGGCGCCGCGCACGCGCGTCGGACGGGATGCGCATATCTTCGGAACATGAGCGATGTGGCGTATGACCCCTGGTCCCCGGCGTTCGTGGCGGACCCCTATCCGGTGTTCGAGCTGCTCCGCGCCGAGCGGCCGGTGTTCTTCCATGAGCCCACCGAGCAGTGGGTCATCAGCCGGTACGAGGACGTCGACGCGCTGCTGCGGGACCGCCGGCTCGGCCGGTCCTACCTCCACATCGCGAGCCACGAGGAGTTCGGCCGGGAGCCGGAGGCCGACTTCCTCAAGCCCTTCTGGGACCTGATCCGCGCCGGGATGCTCGACGTGGAACCGCCCGTCCACACCCGGCTGCGGCGCCTCGTGTCCAAGGCGTTCACCGCCCGGAGGGTGGAGGGCCTGCGCCCGACGATCAGGCGGCTCGCCGGCGAGCTGGCCGGCGCGCTGGCGGCGAAGGGCGGCGGCGACCTGCTCGCCGAGGTCGCCGAGCCGCTGCCGGTGAACGTGATCGCCGAGATGCTCGGCGTACCCGTCGAGGACCGCCACCTCCTGCGCCCGTGGTCGGCCGACATCTGCGGCATGTACGAGCTGAACCCGCCGGAGGAGGCGCAGCGCACGGCCGTCCGCGCCGCCGTCGAGTTCTCCGACTACCTGCGCGGCCTCGCCCGCACCCGGCGGGACGAGCCGCGCGACGACCTCATCAGCGCACTGGCCCAGGTCGTGGACGAGGGCGACCGGCTCACCGAGGACGAGCTGATCGGCACCTGCGTCCTGCTGCTCAACGCCGGGCACGAGGCCACGGTCAACGCGACCGGCAACGGCTGGTGGTCGCTGTTCCGCAACCCCGGTGAGCTGGAGCGCCTCCGCGCCGACCCGTCGCTCGTCCCCACGGCCGTCGAGGAACTGCTGCGCTACGACACACCGGCGCCCATGTTCGAACGCTGGGTCCTGGAGGACATCACGGTCGCCGGCGTCGACATCCCCCGCGGCTCGGAGGTGGCGCTGCAGTTCGCGTCCGCCAACCGCGACCCGGAGGTGTTCGCCGAACCGAACCGCCTCGACCTGTCCCGCGACCCGAACCCGCACATCACGTTCGGGCTCGGCATCCACTACTGCCTGGGCGCCCCCCTCGCCCGCATCGAACTCGCCGAATCGTTCGGCGCGCTCCTCCGCGCGGCACCGGACCTCCGCCTGTCGGCCGAGCCGAAGTGGAAGCCGGGCTACGTCCTTCGCGGCCTGCAGGCCCTCCACGTGGAGTGCTGACCGCCTGGCCGCCCCGCATTGCCTGCAGGCCCTCCGTGATGTGCCGCCGCGCCCGCAGCGTCAATTGGTGAGGGCGGTGGGCATCGGGATGCCGACGGTCTGGGCGAGCCAGCCGAAACCGCCCAGGCCCGACGCGTCGGTCAGTTCGGCGTCCTCGCCGGCGTGGCAGAGGGCGGCGACGTAGGCGCGCGGGTCGCGGTGGGCCAGGTCGAGCGGCGGGCGGGTCCCGGACAGCCCGAGGGCGCGCAGCGCGTCGCGCTGGGTGGTCAGCAGGGTGGACGTCGCGCCGGCGCGCTCGCCGGCGGCGGTGCAGGCGTCCAGCGCGACGTGCGCGGTGACGTCGCATGACCCGTCCGGGACGGCGGGCACGGTGGCGCCGTCGCGGTAGCCGGTCAGCGTCCCGTACACGGGACGGGCCTCGCGGGAGTGCGAGTAGTCGACGGCGAGCGCCAGCCCCCGGGCCAGCCGCCTGATCACGGAGGCCCACGCGTCGCAGCGCGGATGGCCGATCTCGGCGCGGTCGCCGGGTTCGCGGAGGGGCCACCAGCGCTCCAGCCACGCGTGGTCCTCGGCGGACGGCGCGGGACCGGGCCGCTCGCTGCCGGTGGACGGGTCGACGAGCACGGTGCGCAGGCCGTCCGGGGTGCGTTCGACCACGTCCAGCGGCACATTGTCGAGCCACTCGTTCGCCACGGCCAGCCCCGTGATGCGGTCGGGCAGGTCCGGCCGCCAGACGATCCGGGAGGGCACGTCGGCGGGGCGCGGCGCGATCTCCACCGCCGTCGGGACCAGCCGGGACGCCAGGCCGGCGGGCGCACCGGCCAGGATGTTGCCCAGCAGCCGCCCGGACCCGGCGCCGATGTCGACGACGTCCAGCCGTTCCGGGCGCCCGAGCAGTTCGTCGACCTCGACGAGCAGGCGGACGATGGCGGCGGCGAAGCGCGGCGAGGCGTGCACGGAGGTGCGGAAGTGCTCGGCGGGCCGTTCACCGCGCCGGTAGAAGCCGCCCTGCCCGTACAGCGCGCGCTCCATCGCCGCGCGCCATGTCAGCCATTCGGTAACCAACGCCGCCACTCTTGTGACGTTACCGTGCACGACACCCTGCGCATCGCCGTCCGCCGCCCCCGCCCGGCCGCGCCCGGCCTACCGCGCCCGGTTCGGTCCCGATGCCCGACCTGCCCGATCCGCCGTGCCTGATCCGGTGCGCCGGTTTGGCGTGGGGGGCGGTGCCATTCTCGGGGTGGAGGCGGGTCCGACTTGGGGCTGATCCCCGGCTGAACAGGGCGTACGTACGCTGTCCGCATGGTGGCGAGCGTCTGGGAGTGGCTGCGGGGCAAGAAACCCCTGGTCGACGCGTTCTTCGCGGCGCCGATCATGGTGCTGTCCGTGCCGACGATGCTGGGCGGGGCGTACGGGATGGGGGTGCGCTGGTACGGACTGATGACGGTCCTGCTCACCGTGCCGCTGGTTCTGCGCCGCACGTACCCGCGCTCGGTGTTCGCCGTGGTCGCTCTGGTCTCGTTCTTCCAGTGCCTGGCGGGCATCGAGCCGGTCCAGGCGAACATCGCCGTCCTGATGGGGATCTACACGGTCTCGGCCTGTCTCCCGTTCCGCTGGGGGTTCGCGTCGGCGCTGGTCGGCCTGGTCGGCGCGGGCATGGCCGCCGTGCGGTACTCCAGCGGCGCCGACGACCGCAAGTTCGCGTTCGTGACGCTGGCGGTGCTGGTGGCGGGGGTCTTCGTGCTCGGCCTGCACATGCGGACGCGGCGCGCCTACCTGCGCTCGGTGGAGGAGCGGGCCGAGCGGCTGGAGCGCGAACGCGACACCGAGGTCAAGATGGCCATGGCCGCCGAGCGGGCCCGTATCGCCCGGGAAATGCACGATGTCGTGGCGCACAACGTGAGCGTGATCGTGGTTCAGGCCGACGGCGCGTCCTACGCGATCGACACCGATGTGGCACGTGCCAGGCAGGCGCTCGGCACGATCTCCGCGACGGGGCGGCTGGCGCTCGCGGAGATGCGGCGGCTCCTCGGCGTGCTGCGCGAGGACGACGACGCCGGGGCGTTCGCGCCGCAGCCCGGGGTGGCGGAGATCGACGACCTGGTGGAGCAGGTCCGCGCGTCCGGGCTGGCCGTGGACTACGAGGTGGACGGGACGCCGGCGGCCATGTCGGAGGGGCGGCAGCTCACCGTGTTCCGGATCGTCCAGGAGGCGCTGACCAATACGCTCAAGCACGGCGGCCCGCGGGCGAAGGTGTGCGTCCGGCTGCGGTACGCGGGCGACGCGCTGGAGATCCGGGTGACGGACGACGGGCGCGGCGCGGCGGCCTTCGACGACGGCCGCGGCCACGGCCTCGCCGGGATGCGGGAGCGCGTCGCCGTGTACGGGGGCGAGGTCCGGGCGGGCCCGCGCCCGGGCGGCGGCTTCGAGGTGGTGGCGGAGATCCCGGTACGCGAGGAGGTCGCGGCATGACGGAGGTCGAGGACGTGGCGGAGCCCATCCGGGTGGTGCTCGTGGACGACCAGGAGCTGGTGCGCGCGGGGTTCAGGATGGTGCTGGACGCGCAGCCCGACATCGAGGTCGTGGGCGAGGCGGGCGACGGCGTCCAGGTGCTGGACATGCTGCGCGGCGCGCGGGCCGACGTGGTGCTCATGGACGTGCGGATGCCGCGGATGGACGGCATCGAGGCGACCCGCCGGATCGTGGCGCAGTCCGGGCCGAAGGTCGTCATCCTGACCACCTTCGATCTCGACGAGTACGCGTTCGCGGCGATCAAGGCGGGCGCGGGCGGGTTCATGCTGAAGGACGCCGGCCCGGCGCAGCTCATCGAGGCGATCAAGGCCGTGCACTCCGGGGACGCGGTCGTGGCGCCGAGCACGACGAAGCGGCTGCTGGACCGGTTCGCCGTCCACCTCCCGGACGCGGAGGAGAAGGCGGGCGACGCGCTGGAGACGCTGACCGAGCGGGAGGGCGAGGTGCTGCGCCTCGTCGCGCGCGGCATGTCGAACGCGGAGATCGCGGGCCGGCTGTACGTCTCGGAGGCGACGGTCAAGACGCACATGGGACGGATCCTGATGAAGCTGGGCCTCCGGGACAGGGTGCAGGCCGTCGTGTTCGCCTACGAGACAGGACTGGTGAAAAGTGGTCAAAGAGGTCACTCTATGTAACGCATTGATCACTCCATGGTGACTTTTTGCCCTCACCGTGACGTCGGGCATTGCCCTACCTGAGAGTAGCTGGGTAACTACGGTACGCGACGCCGTCTTAGCGGGCGACGTCGGCAATGTCAGAACGGGCCTGCTAAGCCCACGTACGGGAGGACTTACGTGTTCAAGAAGCTTGCCGCGACCGGCATTCTCGGCTTCGCCGTCGCCGGCTCCGCGCTGGCCGCGACGCCCGCCTACGCCTCCGCCTACGGCGGCGGCTGGGACCACCACGGCAAGGGGCACCACCACGGTGGCGGGGCCGGCAACGGCAACTCGACCAGTGGCAACTTCGGCCTGCTGAACGGCACCCAGGTGGTCGCTCCGATCTCCGCGGCCGTCGACGTGTGCGGCAACGCCGTCGCCGTGATCGGCTTCGCCAACTCGGGCGGCTGCAAGGGCGGCGCGCACGCCAGCAACGGCTGATTCTCCTGACGGGCCCCTCACGCCCGTCACCGAAGCGCCGGGGACTCTTCGCGGGTCCCCGGCGCTTCCGCGTGGTGCGCCCAGCATGGGCGATTGCTTGGGGGTGAAAGTCCCCTGGAGGAAGAGGTGGTGCTAACTCCGAGCCGGAGGCAAGGGCGTCGTCGTGA